>JAICXK010000354.1 GCA_025980435.1 Bryobacteraceae bacterium | reverse complement strand
CTGCAAGGAGCGGGCAAATCGACTTACTTTGCAGAGCATTTTGCCGCGTCGCACGAGCACATCAGCCGCGATATTGCCGGTACCGCCGAGCGGGAAGCGATATTGATTCAGGAATGCTTGCGTTCGCAGCGCTCGTTTGTGGTCGATAATACGAACGCCACGCGGACCATACGCGAGCCACTAATCCGACAAGCCAAAGCGGCGGGGTTTCGTGTGCTCTGCTATTTCTTTGATGTCCCGGTGCGGACTGCGATCGGGCGCAACAATCATCGGAAGGATAAAAAGCCTGTTCCCGTGCCCGCAATCCTGCGCACGGCGAAGCTGCTGGAACGGCCCGCGCTCGAAGAGGGCATTGACGAAATTCGAACAGTATCGGCTATCTGACGAGATCTAAAGTGGCTCCCTGGAATCAGGCGACCTCAAACGTTCTTCTTAGCGGAATTTCTCAACGAGCATTAATTGGCTGCCGCCCGAATCACTCTTTCCAAAAAGCAACCAGCGCTCGTCTGGCGAAACAGCGAGACCAAAGCCTAAAGGGCCAGGCAATGTGCCCAGTACTTTGATCGAACCGGTGGCGGAATCGAGGAATTTTAACGCCTTTGCATTGATGGACTCGATGAAGTATATACCGCGCCTCCCAAGCGCAAATTGAGCATCTGGTCCCAGTTCGGTCGGCGATTCCAATCCCCGGAGCCAGTCAGGCAGCGCGAATCCATGCTGGCGCCTGCTTACGGAGCTGGCGCCTGCTTACCGGATAACTAAGCGCGATTGGGCGGACTCCCTCGCCCCAGCCACCGCTAAGTGTCCGGTTGCAAAAGACATAGCGAAAGGATATTGTTTTAGAAGCTAGGAGGAAACGCTTGGCTTCAACCGTCTGGAAGGGATATATCACCTTCGGCCTCATCACCATACCGGTGCGCCTTTACGCCGCGGCGCGAACGGAGCGCGTAAGTTTCAACCAGATACACGAGGTGTGCGGAGGCCGCATTAAGCAACAGACCTTTTGCCCGCAGTGCGACCGCACGGTGGAACGCAGCGAGCTCGTCAAGGGCTACGAAGTGGAAAAGGGCCGCTATGTGATCGTAAACGATGAAGAGATCAAGGGCATAGCGCCGGCCTCAAGCGACAACATGGAAATCCTGGAGTTTGTGAAAGCCGAGGGCATCGACCCGATCTACTTCGATGCCTCCTACTTCATGGTTCCGGAAGATGCGGGCAAAAAGGCTTATCATCTGCTGCTGGAGACCATGCAGAAATCGGGCTACAGCGCCGTCGCGAAGATCACCATGCATCAGCGCGAATATACGGTCATCGTGCGGCCACACGCCGATGGGCTTCTGCTGCACACCATGTTTTACCCTGAGGAGGTTCGCGAAGTTCCGGAGTTCCGGCGGGACGAGAACGTGAACGTGAAGCCGCAGGAGGTTGCATTGGCCGAGAAACTGGTGGAGGGCCTGGCCGCCGATTTCGATCCTTCGAAGTATCACGACGAATATCAGGGCCGGCTCACGCAGATGATTGAAGCCAAACGCGAAGGCCAGCCGGTGAAGACTGCAGCCCCCAAGAAACGCGCTCCCGTCATTGACCTGATGCAGGCGCTGCAAAAGAGCCTGGGTGAATTGCCGAAAAAACCGGCTGCTAGTGAGATCACGGCGGTTCCGGCAAAAAAGGCCGCGAGCAAAAGGTCGGCGCCCAGAGCGGCCCACGGCTAAAACAGGAACTTCAACGCCAACTGCAGCAGGCGCGGCGGACCGGCCTGTAGAATCTGTCCGAACGCAGGCGATTCGATGTCGTTTTCAGGCAATCCGAAATTCGGATGATTGAACAGGTTGAAGGCCTCGGCTCGGAACTGAAGGCGTTTTGTTTCAGTGACGGCAAAATTTTTGAACAAGGAAGCGTCGATATCCGCGATTCCCGGTCCGCGGAGCGCGTTCCGGCCCTCATTGCCGAATTGACCCGCCTGTGTGGCCGGATTGAGCTGTAAGAATGAGGAGCGGCTGACCCACTCGCTCGGTGTGTGCGGACCTGCGTTAGCATCCGCAATCATGTCCGGACGACTGGAATAAAACCCTGTGATCTCCGGAGCGCTTCCCTGCAGCGAAACGTTTGCGCTGTCGTAAACGGTGAACGGCGTCCCGGAAGAAAAGCTGGCAATCGAATTGAACTGCCAACCGTTGATGGCGAAGCGGGCAAATCGATTCGCCGTCCCCCATTTCGGAAGAACGTATGTCGCACTGAAGACGAAGCGCTGGTTGGCGTCGAACAGCGACGGCCCGTGCTCCGCCCGCAAATCGAACGGATTTTGCGCCAGATCGTTTTCGCCCGCGACCAGAGTTGGAGCGGAACCCGCCAGATTGAGCGATGAAACATAATCCAGGCTCTTCGACCACCAATAAGAAGCCAGAAAGCCAAGGCTCTTTGTGAACTGGCGCGAAAATGCGACCTGCAGCGCATGGTATGTGGAGCTGTTGTTCCCGGCGATCAGGCCAACCGAACCGAAAGCGCAGGAACCGAGCACAGCCGAACAATCTGCGTATTGACGGCGTTGATCGGCGTTCTGCTGGGTGGCTCCGGGTCCGTAGATTGCGGGGTTCGCCTCGATAAAGCGCGGCAGGTGGGTGCCCTTGTTCCCGACATATCGCACGTCCAGAAGATAAGAGCCGCCGATCACATGTTCGACGGAGAAATCCCAGTTCTGGGAGTAAGGCGGCAGCATGCCGGATTGAACCGTCAGTATGGTTGCGGGCCGGACGAAAGTCTGATTGACGAACGGAGGTATTTGCCCGTTGTACGGATCGGAAAAATTCAGGCCAGGGCCCGGCAACTGATATGCTTCGGTCCACGGCAGCGCGCTGACAGCGGCCTGCAATGGACCTCCAGTACCGTTGGTGTAACCGTCATAGAAGATGCCATAGCCGGCGCGGATTGTAGTGCGTCCGTTTCCTATCGGGTCCCAGGCAATCCCAACGCGCGGCATGAATTCGTGAAAATCGACAGGCGCTATGCCGGCGGGCACTCCCGAGTCGCCCGGAAAAAGAATGCCGGCGGGAGCATCCGCGCTAACTTTCGATTGCCGGCCGGGCGCCCATGCATTCAGGCGGTTTCGAATCTCCGTATACGGCGTATTGACTTCGTAGCGAAGCCCATAACTGATCGTCAGATTAGATGTGGCCCGCCATTCGTCCTGCGCGTATCCGGCAGCGATCCACTTACGCAGACCACGGCTGAAGTCCCCACCGCCCTGAAAGAACTGCACCGGCTGTCCCAGCAGAAAACTCGCAAACGAATCGCTCACCGGGAAGGGGGCGAACACGAAGAACCCATTCGTGGCTATACCAAGCAGCGCGTTGATCTGCTGGCGATCCAGATCTGCGCCGAATTTGAAGTTATGCCGGCCGCGCGTTGTTGCCAGCGAGTAGTAGAGCTGGTAATCGTTCTGATATGTGTTTTGCGGACCGGTGATTGGATTGCCTATGTTGGCGTATCCGCTGACAATCAGATAGGGGATGCCTTCGGCAGTCGGCAGGGTGGGTTGATATTGAAATCCCAGACTGGCCCCGGGAGTGTGATTCTGGGCGCTCTCATATAGAAACACATTGCGGAAAAACGCGCCTCGTATGGTTTGAACCGTTCGTGGCGAGAACAAATGCACGTGCGAAATCGTGGCGGAATTTGTCGTGATGGCGTCGGCCACCGGAAATCCTGGAACGTTCGAACCGTTGATCGGAAGCGGATCGAGCATATTCAGACTGGATGTAGCGTATCGCGCGAAGATCTGATCGCCATTTCCGAAATAGTGATCAAGCCGGAAGCCGCCCTGGTCGTAATCGTTTGTCAGGATTTCTGTGGAAGAGAAAAGTGAGGGAGAAATATTTCCAAGCGGATAGAGCGCTTCCGCGTTTCGCGCGATCGGACTGATCAGAAACGAAGGAATCTGGTTTCCGGGAAACGGCTGCCCCGTGAATTCGTTGATCAACGGCCTAGGTTTGCCCGTAGCCGGATCGATGATTCCAGAGAAATCACCGCGGCGTTGCGCGGGAGTCGGCACGATAGCCGCCTGCGTTTCCCCTTGCCGGTCGCGCTGCCCTTCATAATAGGCGAAGAAAAAATCTTTGTTCCGCCGGATGGGGCCGCCCAGTGTGGCGCCGAATTGATTCTGATGCAGCGGTTCAGTATCCGCAGCAAAGAAGTTGCGGGCATCGAAAGCGTTATTTCTCAAGAACTCATACAAGGCGCCGTGAAATTCGTTCGTTCCGGACTTCGTAATCACCGTGGTAGTCGCGCCGCTGGTTTGCCCGTACTCGGCAGG
>JAICXK010000083.1 GCA_025980435.1 Bryobacteraceae bacterium | reverse complement strand
CGCCTTGTAGAGGAACGACATGATCATGGCATTCAGCATCACGCTCTTGCCGGACCCGGTAGAGCCCGCGATCAAAAGATGCGGCATCGTTTCGAGCGAAGCTACCTTGATCCGCCCGTTGATGTCCTTACCGAGCGCGATCGTCATCCTGGACGGCGATTCATGGAACTCGTCGGATTCGAGGATGGCGCGAAGGCTGATAACTTCGCGGCGTGTATTAGGCACCTCGATGCCGACCGTAGGCTTGCCGGGTAGTCGTTCGATGAGCACCGATTCGGCTTGCAAGCCGAGGCAAAGGTCTTCGGTAAGAGTCGTAATGCGGCTGTATTTGATGCCAGCTTCCGGCTTGTATTCGAAGGTGGTGACTACGGGACCGGGATTGATCTGCACCACGGAACCGCGCACATTGAACTCTTCCAGCTTCGATTTGATCCGGCTGGCGATCTCTTTCAGTTCAAAACTGTCGTAGCCGTTTCCAGGCGGCACTTCGTTCAGCAGGCCAGTGGACGGGAGCTTATACGCGCGCTTGCGCCTGGCGGGAGTTCGGACCGGCTCCAGCGGCTCATGGAAGGCCGGTGATTCGTCCTCGGTTTCCGGAGGGGCTTGGGTTCGGATGACAGGTGAATGCTCCAGGGCGCGAATAGGAATCTCCTCCTCGGCGCTCTCAGGAACTGAAGGTTCAAGATCGAAGGGCGGATTCTCATCCAGCGGCGCAACAGGCTGCGTCTCTTCATGTGCCGCCACGACGGCTCTCCTTCGCCTTGGCCGTGCCGATTCGGTTTCTGAGCCCTGCGTCGCCGGACGAGCGCTGCGGCGAGCGGCGCGTTCCGCGGCTTTCGCGCGAGCCCGCTCCAGGGCGCGTTCGCGGCCGGCTTCCCGGGCAGTCCGCCATCTTGCATACAGGGAACGGAACCTCGCAATGGGTCCGCTCAACCAGCGCATGAGCGTGGATACTTCAAACGTCGAGGCGAAATAGATGGCCACGACGCCGGCTGCAACCGTGATGATTGCCGCGCCGGCCAGATCGAACCGCGCCAGGAGAAAATCCGCCAGAACCATTCCGGCAATTCCGCTGGGCCGAACCGCGCCACCCAGCATCCATTGCCGGGGCATCAGCCCGCAGGCGGTCGATACGCAAAACCAGAGAGCAAGTGTGCCGAAGATGCGGAACCAGGGACTTTCAATTGCCGAGGAGCGCACCCACTTCCAACCCAGCGCCCAAAGGTGAACGGGCAGAAGAAAAATGCTGATCCCAAAAATCTGCAGCAGCAGGTCCGCCCATTTGGCTCCGAAGAGTCCAAGCAGATTATGGGTATGCGTCACTCCGGTCGCCGTGTCCCACGACGGGTCCCCGGACGAATACGAAAGCAAGCTTAGCGAAACGGCCAAGCCGAGCAAAAGCAATAAAATGCCCACGGCTTCGTTGAGCCGGGTATGTCGCGACGGTGAAAGGAACGTCATCCGCCGATGCGGAAGAATACTGCCAGAGCGACCACTATTATGCCAAAAATGATGCGGTACCAGACGAACACCGCCAAACTGTTATGCCTAAGAAATTTCAGAAAGAACGCAATGACCAGAATTCCGACAATCCCGCTTACCAGGATGCCCACGAGATACGGCGCCGTCATGCCCGGCGGAACGCCTCCCTCTTTGTGCAGATCAAGGGCGTCTTTCGCGGCCGCGGCCGCAATGGCTGGTGTCGAAAGAAGGAATGAGAAGCGCGCGGCCGCCTCGCGGCCCATTCGCCGAAAACGGGCCGCCGTAATCGTGATCCCGCTCCGCGACACGCCAGGAACAACCGCCAGCGCCTGCGCGATTCCAACCCAGATCGCATCGGCCCAACTCATCTGGTCCAGACCCTTCTTCTCGATTGAAAACTTGTCTGAAATACCCATCACAATACCGATAATGATCAGCGTTGCGCCCATCACATACAGATTGCGCCACGGCCCTTCGGCGTATTTCTTTAGAAGCGCGCCGGCTATAAGGACGGGAACGGTGCCCACAACCAGGTACCACAGCAGCGAACGGCTGTTCTCGTCGGGTTTCGTCCCACGATAGGAGAATCCCAACCCGTTCGCGATGACCTGGACCCAATCCTGGAAAAAGTAAATAAGTATAGCGGCCAGCGTGCCCGCGTGCAGCGCGATATCGAATCCGAGGCCGGGGTCTGTCCAATGCAGCAGTCGGGGTATGATCGCCAGGTGCGCGGTGCTGCTTACAGGAAAAAACTCTGTAAGCCCTTGGATGATCGCGAGAGTAATCGCCTGGTAAAGCGGCATAATAAAAAATGTAGTGGATAATCTCCGATGTTCTTCTTCGGTCTAAAGTCTTGGTTATGGTAGCGTACTGCCCTGAAATCACCGATTCATGCGTGCAACCAAAATAGTTGCCACACTCGGCCCCTCTACCGATTCAGAAACCGTTCTCCGCAAGCTGTTTGAAGCCGGGGTAGACGTGTTTCGACTGAACGTGTCGCACGGAACACAGGAAGACCACGCCCGGCGCATCCGGGCTGTAAGGGCATTGGCGGCGGAGTTCAAGACCCACTCGGGAATTTTGCTCGATCTGCAAGGTCCTAAGATCCGGCTTGGAACGTTTAAGGACGGCCCGCAATTTCTTCAGCCAGGAGGGATCTTCACCATCACGACGAAGCTGATGGAAGGCACCGCAGAGATCGCATCCACCAACTACGCTGATTTTGCGCGGGATGTCAAGGCGGGAGATCCGGTACTGCTCGCTGATGGGACAGTCGAACTGAGGGTTCTGCATTCGGACGGCGTTGCCGCGCGCTGCGAAGTGGTGCGTGGCGGAGTGATCAGTGACCGTAAAGGGATCAATCTTCCCGGCGTAAGTGTCAGCACACCCACCCTCTCGAAGAAGGACATTGCCGATGCCCATTTCGGAGTAGAGCAGGGCGTTGATTTTTTTGCGCTCTCTTTCGTTCGCCAGGCGCGCGATGTGCTTCGGCTCAGGCACTTGCTCGAAGAAGTGGATGCCCGGCAGCCCATCGTCGCGAAAATTGAGAAGCCGGAAGGCTGGCAAAACCTCGATTCGATCCTCGAAGAGTGCGAAGGGGTCATGGTGGCCCGGGGGGATCTTGGGGTCGAGATGGCAATCGAAAAAGTGCCGGCGATTCAAAAGGCGATCATCGACAAAGCAAGGGCACGGGGCAGATTTGTCATCACCGCGACGCAGATGCTCGAATCAATGATCGAGAACCCTGTGCCCACTCGCGCCGAGGTAAGCGATATCGCGAACGCCATCTATGACGGAACCAGTGCGGTCATGCTGTCCGCCGAGACTTCGGCCGGCAAACACCCGGTGGAAGCGGTGAAGGTGATGGCCCGCATCGCTTGCGAGACGGAGATATCGCTGCGCAACAAGGGATTCTTGGAACCAGGCGAAAAGGACGAGCGCGCCATTCCGGAAATTATCGCCGATGCCGCGTATCATTGCGCCCGCTCGGCAGGAGTTACAGCGCTTGCCGTCGGAACCACTTCCGGAAGTTCGGCGCGCCTGCTCGCGCGCTACAGGCCGCCAGTGCCCATCTACGCCTTCACATCAAGCGAGACGGTTGCCCGGCAGCTTTCGGTGGTGTATGGCGTGAATCCGATTGTTTCGCCGGCCATGGAATCTACCGATCAGATGCTGCACGAAATGGAGCGCGTGTTGTCGGAAGGCGGGCGTGTTCGCCCGGGCGACAATATCGTTTTAGTCGCCGGCCAACCGGTTGGTTTACGCGGCTCGACGAATATGCTGACGCTGCACCGTGTCGACGGACTGGCTTGACGCAATGTATGACGCAATTCTGATCGCGGGCTTTGGGGGACCCGAAGGGCCGGAAGACGTTCTGCCGTTCCTCGAAAATGTTACTCGCGGCCGGAATATCCCGCGCGAGCGCTTGCTGGAAGTCGCTACGCACTACGATTCCTTCGGCGGCAAAAGCCCGATAAACGATCAGTGCCGCGAGTTGGTTGCCGCCCTGCGGCACGAGTTGGATGTTCATTCGATTCATCTGCCGATCTATTGGGGCAACCGCAACTGGCATCCCTTTCTTGCTGAGGCAATGCGTCAGATGCGGGCCGACGGCGTGAAGTGCGCATTGGCGTTCGTTACCTCTGCATACAGTTCTTATTCGGGGTGCCGCCAGTACCGGGAGAATATCGCCGCCGCCCAGTCCGAAGCAGGTTCCGGCGCGCCGGAAGTTCACAAGCTGCGCTTGTTCTATAACCATCCCGGATTTATCGAAGCCTCTGCAGCCCGGGTACATGCCGCTCTGGGCCAGTTTTCAGACGATGAGAAGCGGGCTCTTCGGTTCGTGGCGACGGCTCATAGTATTCCGTGTTCCATGGCGCGAACCAGCGATTACGAAAAGCAGCTTCGTGAGACAACTCGCCTGGTTGCCGAACGGGCCGGTTTTGCGGATTGGGACCTGGTTTACCAGAGCCGGAGCGGGCCGGCGATGCAGGCCTGGCTCGAACCGGATATTCTCGATCATCTTCGAAATCTCCGCTCGGCGGGGGTACGCAACGTGCTGCTAGCTCCGTTGGGATTCCTCTCCGATCATCTGGAGGTTCTTCATGATCTCGACACGGAAGCTGCCGCGCTCGCGGAAGCACTCGGGATGAAAATGGTTCGCGCCGCAACGGTAGGAACCCATCCTACATTTGTCAGCATGATACGCCAGTTGATCGAGGAACGGCTCTCCGCGTCGCCAAAACTGGCGATTGGACAATTCAGCTCTGAGGATGACGTTTGCCTTGCCGATTGCTGTCCTGCGCCGCAGCGAGGCGATAAATCTCCCGTTTCGGAACCCCTAAGCGTCCTGCAACGCTCTTGATGGCTTCCATGCGGTCGAATCCTTCCTCCCGCTGGAGCCTTGCTATCTCGGCGAGCGGATCTGCAATTCGTTCCTTCTCTTCCGATTGAGCGATCAGGAGAGTGATTTCGCCCTTGATGGCTTCTCGTTGTGACAACTGGCTTCGGATTTCATCCGGCGTTCCGCGCAGGAACTCCTCGTGTATTTTTGTGAGTTCCCGCGCGAGCACCAGGTGGCGTTCGCCGAGAATCTCGCCTATGTCCGCCAGTGAATCGAGAATTCGGTGCGGGCTCTCATAAGCGACAACGGTGGCGGGGTAGTGTGCCAGGCTTTCGAGCGCACTTCGCCGGGCCGCGGCCTTGGCAGGTAGAAAACCGATAAACCGGAATTCGCTGGCGGGCAGGCCGGACGCGGCCAAGGCAGCCAGTACAGCCGACGCCCCTGGAACCGGAACGACCTGGAATCCCTCTGCCAGGGCTGCTGCGACCACGCGATATCCAGGGTCTGAGAGCAGCGGCGTACCGGCATCGCTTACCAGCGCGACCGATTTGCCTTGTCTCAGCATTTCCAGAAGTTCGCCGGCGCGGCTGGCTTCGTTGTGCTCGTGATAGCTGATCAGCGGCTTCCGTATTTCGTAGTGCGCCAGCAGCTTCTGTGTTTGCCTGGTATCCTCGCACGCGATAACCGTCACCTCGTCGCGCAGGATGCGCAGGGCGCGCAGGGTGATGTCTTCCAGGTTCCCGATCGGTGTTGCAACCAGATAGAGTGCGGCAGCCAATATCCAGAAGTGTAACTTTAGATTAGAGCCTAAATCGAAACAACCTATGGCGAGGAGTTCCGATCAAAAATCTTTGCGCCAGGCCCCGCTTTACATTCGTTGGGCGCCATTCCGGTCCGCGTATGCCATCGAATTCAGGCTGGAACTCGTTTCTCAATTGCTCGCCGAAATCGAGCGGGCGGCGGCAGCGGGTCTCGAAGTAGGAGGCGCGCTGGTCGGATCATTCCCCAATGCGCAAGCGCCCACCCTTCGCATCGAAGAGATCGAGTTGATGGCTCGCCGCCCGGAGAACGGCGCAGTGTATGTGCCCCATCCGGAAACCCACCGCCATTTGTATGAAACGCGGATGAGCGCCCAACGCCGCGGCAGGGCGGTTGTCGGGTTCTTCAGAAGCCATGCACGGTCGAGTCCGCTTGTGCCTTCTTTTACCGACCGGACACTGATCTCGGATGAGTTCGCGCAAGGCGTATTTGCACTGTTTCTGATTGAATCTCGCGCGCCCCACTTCGCCACGTTCTTCATCGCCGCGGGTGGGGAATTGCCGGAGGAACCGTCTACTCGCGAATTCCGGCTGGACGAAGAGGAATTCAAAGCGCTTCCCGAGATTCGCCCGGCTGTACCCGCGGCCCGAAGACCTCCGCCGCGCGAAGCGTCGAGAATTCCCGTTTATGGAATTCTGGCAATTGCCGTGATTGCCATCATTGCGCTGTTCTCCTGGATTCTTCCGCGCGGAATCCCGGACCTGTGGCCGGCGAGATCGTCAAGCGAAATCGGTCTTGCCCTCACAGGAGCCGGCCCATTGGTACGAATTAACTGGGACCATTCCGCAGGGTCCGTTTCGCGCGCGAGAAGCGCGACCCTTCTGATTGTGGACGGGGCCAATCGCCGCGAGATTAAGATTGGCCCCGATGAACTGCGCTTAGGAACGGTGGACTATCAGTACACAAGTCCGCGAGTTGAGGTCACGATGACGCTTGATGCACCGGGATTGCAGGTTCCATCGCAGTCGGCGAGGTGGTCGCAACGCTAATTCCGGAGGGATCATACCGGCAGCGATCGGGTGGATAAAGGCGAATTCAGGACGGCTTCGATCTTTACGGGCATGGGGAGGCTGCCGCGAGCGGTGCCGAGACTCCAGGACAGGCGTCTTAAAGCAGCCATGACGCATTCTGCCCGTAAAACCCGCTCATCGTTCCGGTCCAAAGGGGCGAGCCGCGAGAAGACCCGGTCAAACAAGCGGCCGATTTCCTCCATCTCCGCACGGACCGTGCGTTGTTCATCTGCTGTGAAATTCGCAGTCATGATATTTTGTGGAAACTAAATTCTAAGTTAAACCGGGGACTCGAAAACTGCTATCCCGTGGAAGCATGAGGGCGGGCCTGAAAAGTAAGGATTACTTAGTGGTGGTTAATTCAACGGACCAGATTCTTGCGCACCGCATAAAGCACAATTTCCGCGGTGTTGTGCAGGTTCAACTTTTGCATTAGATTTGTCCGGTGGCTCTCGACGGTGTAGAGGCTGACGTCAAGAATCGTTGCCACTTCTTTGTTCGATTTTCCTTCAGCGAGCAGTTGAAGAACCTCACGTTCCCGCGACGTCAAGAGTTCAAAGCTATCGGAGAGGCCCTCCTGCTTCAGAACACGCATATAGTCTTCCAAAAGGCTCTGCGTAATGGCGGGGCTGAAGAACGGCCTGTCCTGCGCGACCGCCTTGATTGCCCGCAACAAGTCCTCTTCCGCCGACTCTTTCAAGAGATAGCCTTTCACGCCGGCGTTCAAGGCGCGCAGAACGTAGCTTTCATCGGCGTGCATTGTGAGCATAATAATCCCGGCTGGATTTTCGGTCTTCCGGATCTGCTCGGCTGCGTCGATACCGTTCAAAAGCGGCATGGCCACATCCATAAGAACGATATCGGGAGCCAATTCCGCCGCGTGCCGGACTGCTTCCCGGCCATTCGCCGCTTCGCCCACAACTTCAATCTCGGAGTATTGCTCCAACAGGAGGCGCAATCCCTTACGAACTACACCATGATCGTCCGCGATCAAAACCTTCAGCTTCACTACTTCAAAACTACAGGACGCCGACCCAGGAAGAGGGAACAGCCGGCCGGCGGGCGAGCGCCTCGAGTCTCTCGATCCGCTTTAGCACGGGCGGATGTGTTTGAAAGAGGCGCATGGAGCCTTTTGTGGAGAGAGGATTGCAAATGAACAGGTGGGCTGAAGCCGGCGAGGCGGATTCCAGGTAGGTGTGCGAGTTCTGAGCATCAATCTTTAGCAGAGCGCTGGCCAGAGGAGAGGAATCTCCAATGAGCCGCGCGCTGTGTTCGTCCGCGCGGTACTCTCTGGATATTGAGGTCGCCAGGCGGATGAGCAGAGCGAGCACCGGCGCAATCAAGACCCAGAAGAATGCGTCGGAGGGAACGCCGTCGCGCTTCTCCACTTTAGCCCGGCCGGTTCCCAGCAAATTGCTCCAGGTAAAGAAATTGGATATTGAGGTGAGGCCGCCGGCAAGCGCCGCGAGCACAGTCATTGGAAGAGTATCGCCACGCCGGAGATGGCCGAATTCGTGAGCAATGACGGCCGCCAGTTCTTCCCGATCCAGCAGGTCCAGAAGCCCGGTGCTTACAATTACGGCGCCGTGGCGGACGTTGCGGCCTGTGGCAAAAGCGTTTGCGGCCTGATCCGGAACGAGATACATACGCGGAACGGGCAAATCGGTGCGACGCGCCAGTTCCCGAACCATTTGGCAAAGTCCAGGTGTGCTCCGTTCATCGATCTTCAGCGCACCGTGCATTCCTAATACGCGCTTGTCGGCCCAAAAGTAGGCAGCAAGAATTGCGAACAGGATGACAGCAACCGCGGCTCCCAATCCGGTTCCTCCTCCCAGTTTCCATCCCAAGGCCACGAGGGACAACGCTAGCGCGGACAGCACGGCCAGCGTCTTGAATTGGTAAATAGTGGATTCGCTCATGGACGGCCCCACGAGTCCCATTTGACCCATTGAGTGCTAGTTTCACCCTACGGCGAAATCCAGGGCCAAGCTATCCCTTAAAAAGGCGAGCCCGGCTCGGGAAAAGGCACGAGTCGGCTGCAGCGCTGCGAACAGGCTCATACCGCCTTCGTTTCGACGCCTTCTTCCTGATGTACCGTCAGCAGCGGTAGCTCAATCCGAATAAGCGTTCCTACTCCCGGCGTTGATGAGACGGTCAGTTCCCCCTGAAGCGCTCTTACCCGCTCTTCCATCCCGACCAGTCCGAGGCCCCGGGTACGCAGGCTGCTTGTCTCAAAGCCCCTGCCATTATCCTGAATCGCCGCTGAAACGAGATCTTTCTCTTGCACCACGCTGATGGCCACCCGGCTTGCCTGCGCGTGTCTGAGGCAATTTGTTAAGGCCTCCTGAATCGCTCTATAGAGGCAGATTCGAAACGCCTCCGGCAGGCCATTCACATCGCCTTCTATTTCGATGGACACGGGAATACCGCTGCGGGACGAAAACTCTTTCACTTGCCACTTTAAAGCCGCGCCAAGCCCCAGGTCGTCCAGCATGGAAGGACGGAGTAGAAGCGCCAGGTTGCGCACGCTGCGAAGTGATTCTTCGGCTAGACTCTTTACGCTATCGAGACGTTCTCTGAATTCCGCGTCGGCTTCGCCTCTCCATAAGCTGCCTAGTTCCATCCGCAAGCCAGTCAGTATTTGCCCCACTTCATCGTGCAACTCTCGTGAAATAGTTTTTCTTTCATCCTCCTGCGCCCGGACTAATTGGTTCGACAGCCGGCGCAGTTCGTATTCGGCCTGTTCTGCCCGCTGTTTCTGTTTGCTGGAGATTCCTTCCAGGCGGGCTAGATAGACGGTGCTCCCTACGGCAATCACGACTCCCAGCAACAACAGACCGATGGTCGCGCCCGCGGCGAAATGCCGAAGCGCGTGCTGTTGGGTCTCGATTTGCTGCTCTTCCAGCCGGAGATTCGCGGTATTGAGGGCGTCGATCTTCTGCGCGACTTCAAGAACGGTTTCCCGCTGATTGTTGCGCTCCTTCAAATACGCCAGTGTCGAGGCATTACTTTGTCCTGTTTCTTCGGAGGCCCGCGCCGCGGATTGCCAATAATTGGTCAGTTCATTCTTTAACGAGTCCAGAGCCCCTCGTTGAGCGCCGCCGAGCAGAGAAAATAGCGTAGCGAGATGGCGGTCGGCTCCCGAGCGGAATTTAGCAAGACTCTGCTGAACTACTGCCCTATCCTCCAGCGATGGAGGCTCTCTGAGAAGGATTGCGGCCCTGTAAACATCGGCGCCGATGGCCGTAATGGCATCGTTGGCCTGGTGATAGAGCTGGTGCATGCGTCTTGTCTTGGTGTCGATCTCCGCCTCTTTTTGGGAGACGATCCAGGCGAAGAGCGGCACCAGTAGCAGCAAAACGCAAAACGATATGCTTACAAACGGCCAGATGCGGAAACGCATCAGCCGCTCCCCGTTCGCGGCAAGCAATGCCTCATGAGTGTGGGTCCCTGTTGATGAGGATAAAGGATTACCTCGCGTACAGGGGAACGGCCGCCCCGCGATTCTTGGGACGCCCTCCTCCGTTTACGCCTCCGTACGCCGGGCATCTCGTCGCGGGATTTACTTCAAATGTAGGACTCAACCGGCCTTTGTCCAATCCCTTCTTCAGGGGAGCACCTTTGAGAAAAGGCTGGAGACAGGAAGGCCGGCGCCCGGTTCATCGCTTTACTGGCGAAGCAATATGCTGAATTCTCCGCCTTTTGCGTCCAGAATCACCGTGCTGGCCGGAGGAATCTGTCCCTGTGCCACTAACGCCGCGACGGGTTGGATGAAATTCCGCTGCACCGTGCGTTTTAATTCTCTCGCGCCGAACTCTACGCTTGTTCCGCTCTCCAGCAGGAGATTGCGTCCACCGCTGGTGCACTGCAGACGAAAAGCGCGAAGGCCCAGCCGATTCTGCACCAGGCGCGCGAACCCCGCCAGAATTTGATCGAGAATGATTTCGCATGCCGCTCGATCCAAAACCTTGTAGGTGATTACAGAATCGATCCGGTTTACGAATTCAGGGGAAAACTTGTGCCGCACGGCGGTCATTCCGATGCTCTGCAGCTTTGCTGTATCTTCCAATGGTTGTACCGGCAGCATCGCTTCATAGCCGAAATCCGGCTTGTTGGCCCGCTGAATCGCTTTCGCTCCTAGATTGCTGGTCAGGAAGATCATGCACTTTTCGAAATTTACCGTGCTGTTGTCGCCCAGCCGCAAGGTCGCTTTGTCCAGGATGCCGAGCAGCATCCTCGCCATAGAGGGAGCGGCCTTCTCAATCTCATCGAACAGGATCAGCGAAATATCGCTGGCCTCGCTCGCAACGCTATTCACTTTGGCCTGCGTCAACATCGGTTGCGTCTCGCGATGGCCCAGATATCCGGGAGGAGCGCCGATGAGCTTCGCTACTTCATGCTCCATCTGAAACTCACCGCAATCCACCTTCAGCAGGTTCTTCGAGCTCCCGTGCAGCACTTCGGCGAGGGCCTCCACCGTGCGCGTCTTGCCCGTTCCTGTCGGTCCGAGCAGCAGCACCACTCCGATGGGTCGGCCTTCCGGGGAAAGGCCCGCCTGATGCATCTGCAGATACGGAACGATGGTTTCAATCGCCTCGGACTGGCCGACTAGCAAGTCGCTAAGGCGAGTAGCCAATCCGTCCGTATTTTCCGGCACTATGGGGCGTCTGTTACGCCCCGACAAATTGTAAGATCGCATTCGTCCCTCGCGGAGTTGTCGGCTGTCCATGACGATTCGGGTCCAGTGAAGGCCGTGGAAGCGCCTTCATCCTGTGGGCCGGACCAAGTCCTTCCGCTCAGAAGTGTATCCGGGCGCTTGACGCGTTTTGATTAGACGGGACTCCGAACCTACCGCTTCGGGAACATCGAAAGAGTTTGTTTTAAGAGAGTTACGGGGCTTGCCGGTGGCCGAACAAATATCTTGGCGTGTTGTGATCCGGCAAACCGGTTGCCGCGGCTCTGCGATCAGCCTTCGCGTAGCGCTACCACCGGATCGACACGGCTCGCCCGCATCGCCGGCAAATAGCACGCCAGCAAGGCTATTCCCGATAACACGGCTGCCGCACCAGCTACGCTGAGCGGATCGCTGGCGCTTACTCCGTACAACATCCTGCTCAGCAGACGCCCGGCGGCCAACGATGCAACGAAGCCGATTAGCATGCCAGTAAGCACCAGTGACATGCCCTGCTTCAGAATTAACCGGACGACGCTCGCACGTGCCGCTCCCAAAGCCATGCGCAACCCGATTTCCCGCTTTCGCTGGCTCACCGAGTAGGCCAAAATACCGTACAATCCGATGCTCGCCAGTGCCAGCGCAAGCAATCCAAACACAGTCAGCAGAACCACGCCGATCCTTGGAAAGATTAAGCCTCGCTGAACGATTTCAGGCCCCGTAAGAACGCCTGCCAGCAGTATCTTTGGCGCGGCCGCATGGATCTCGCTCTGGATGGGCATTAAAATCTCCTTCGGGTCGCCCTTGCTGCGCACGTACAGGATCATCGCATCCGAATAGTTCTGTTCCAGGGGTACATATACACACGCTTGCGGCGGCTCCCCCCAGGACGAGTAATTGGCTGTTGTGGCAATGCCGACGATCTGCCGCATCTGCTCCTCGCCGGGCAGTTCAATACGCTTCCCTAGCGCTCTTCCGGCCGGCCAATAGTCGTGCGCCATTTTTTCGTTAACGATTGCCACCGGAGTAGAGTTGTCCCGATCCAGACTTGTAAATGCCCTTCCCGAGAGGATCGCCACGCCGTCGGTCTCGAAATAGTTGTGATCCACCGTGTTAACAATGGTCGTCAACTTCTCCGATTGTGATCGCTTCTGCCGCCCTTCCACTTTTAATCCGCTGGCGGCATCCGCCCACAGAGGCAGGTTTGAGGCCCATGATACGGATTCGACGCCCGGAGTTCTCGCCGCCGTTTCGCGTACCTCCTTATAGAACGCTTTTGTTTGCGCTTGCCCGTAGCCCGTCTGTCCCGGATTGGTCATAAACACGGCCAGATGAGCGGTTTGAAAACCTGGATCAATGCTGTACGCCCGTCCGATGCTTCGCAGAAAAAGGGCTGCGGTGACCAGCAGGAGAAACGAAAACGCTACCTGGCCTACCAGAAGAGCGTTCGCGAGCGTTACACGCTTACGGCTTCTCCCCAGTGTGCGAGCCTCTTCTTTCAGCGTTTCGGCTACGTTTGCGCGGGAAGCTTTGAGTGCCGGAATCATGCCGAAAAGCAAACCGGTAGTCAGCGAAATAAGCAGCGCAAACAGAAAAACGTTCGAATCGAACTTTGGTGTAACAAAATTTGAGGCCGACGGCAGCACGCCGAAGAGAAGATGCAGCGCCGCGTATGCCATGGCCAGCCCCGCTATTCCGCTCAGAAGACCCAGGAACATGCTTTCCGTCAGGAGTTGACGCACCAGCCTCCGGCGGCTTGCTCCCATTGCGAGGCGCACAGCCATTTCCTGCCCGCGGCCCGCTGAGCGCGCCAGGAGCAGGTTCGCGACATTCGAGCACGCAATCAGCAAAACGATCCCGACGACAATCAACAGCCCGGTGCTGGCGAATAAAATCGTTGCGGACGTGGTACTCGTGTTCGCGAACAGCACGTCGCGGACCGGACGCACCACCGGTGTATGGTCCTGGTCGGTTTCCGGATATTCGCGAGCCAAATTGGCTGCGACGGTCGCCACATTGGCTTGCGTTTGCCTCCGGCCCACACCGGGCTTGAGCCGTCCGACTCCCTGGAAAACTGCTTTGCCGCGATCGCTCAACGCGCCGTGCATCTCCTTGGGCAGCAACTGTTCCGCCATCGCTGCCGGTATCCACAGGTTCGGGCCCCAGAGTGCATTCACGCCGATGAAACGGGGCGGAGCCACGCCGATGATCGTAACCACAACATTATTGAGTCGCAACGTCTTGCCTACGATGTCTGTCGCGCCGCCAAAGCGCCCTTGCCAGGTCCCATAGTTCAGAACGGCAACCGGGTGTGCGCCGGGAGCGCTATCTTCTTCGGGCAGAAAAAATCGGCCCCTCACGGCGTGCAGTCCCAAGGTAGAGAAATAGTTGCCCGTTACGAATTCGACGAACATCCCCTGCGAGCCGTTTTTCGCCTGCCAGGTCACCCCGCGCGGCGAGGTATAGCCCGCAAGCGCCGGAAAAGCGCCGTTCTGCGCCTGGTAATCCTTCAGATTCGGATAGGACACCGGCAACGGCGCAGATTGCTTCAGCCGTTCACTTCCCAATTCATTGAGCGCTACCAGGCCGGCGGAATCTGGAACCGGGAGAGCATTCAAAATCAGGGTGTCGATGACGCTGAATACGGTCGTATTCGCGCCAATTCCCAAGGCCAGCGTTGCAACCACGAACAAGACAAAAAGCGGTCCCGTCCGCATCCCGCGCGCGGCGTAACGAAGATCTCGCCAGAGATCGTCTGCGAAATGCCCGCTCCCCACATCGCCGGCAGGTACAGTATCGTGCCTAGGCAAGCGCGGCATCCGGTTCGATTCCGCGCGTAATGGATACAGATCATCCAGTTCGGAGACCGTCTTCTGATACGCTTCTTTGTCGCTTGCTCCCCCGCTTCGCAACTCCCGATACCGATCTTCGAGGTGCTGTGCAAGTTCCTCGGCCAGGTTTGACTCGGCTGTTCCTTCCAAATGCAGGGAAGCAAGGCGATTCTGAACGATTCTCTTCAGGTCCGGCATACTAAGCTCCTGCCGTTCAATCGGCGTGATATTCGTAAGTCCCTTATATGTGGGACACAAATACTACGCGCCCTCCAGCCAAATTGTTCCGTCACGAGGAAATTTCTACTCGATCCGGAACAGAATCCCCGCGCCGGGCGCCAGCCAGTCCATTTCGCGGCCGAAAGGCTCCTCTTTACCCGAATATGGAGAAATGCGAATCAGCTTTTTGCCCGCCTGCCGCAGATGGACGCGAAACTGGAACGAGTTCTTCAGGTCTTTGTTGACCAGCAGAAAGTAGGGACGATTCTGATCGTCTTCGAACTCACCGACCAGGAACCGGCCGGCGACAGGCGGACGCACATAGCGCTGCAACATCTCCACGCGCTCGACGAGTTTGCTTTCCGCGAGCGGGTGCGCTTGTTCCGGAACGTCGGGATAGTGATACACGCCCGTGCTGTGCAGCCGGATTAAAGTAGGCGCCAAGGCATGGATTTGATTGTTGATGCGCCGGAGCATGTCCCAGGTCGGCGTCCGGTTGCCGAACTGATCGACCGCAGCCATCCGGTAATTTCCAATCTCAGGCGCGAAATAGGTGAAGTATTGAATTCCGCGGCCGCCGTAAGCCATAGTGCTGTATACCTGCAGGTTGAAGGTGGCGTCCGATGGCTCCATGTAGTTGAAATGCGAATTCGCCAGGATGCAGTTCCAGAACGGAGTCTTCGTGTCCAGACTCAGCCGCCGGATAATTTCGAGATTCGTGTAGAACGGGTCCAGCATCTCGCCGTTCACCAGCGAGTAATTGTCATAGCTCAGAAAAGGTTGTCCGATCCTCTTTACGAGCATTCGAACGTAGGAATCGTAGTCGCTCGTTCCGAGCACGGCGGGAGAAACACGGTACGGAAACAAATTTACGTAGGGCCATTTGTCGGGCATCTCCGCGCGCAGCAAGCTGGCGATCTCTCCAAGCCCAGGCATCAGCGAAGCCGGCGGTTCATCGCGAAGGAAGAAACCGAGCGCGGCGGGGTTATCGCCGATCTGTTTCTTTAACGCTGCGACGTCTTGGCGTAGCGTCGCAAGCGGCGGGAGACGGTCCGGCGAATACCCGTTCAGCTTGGGATCCTCGATAAAGCAGGTCAAGCCGGCTGACCTCACGCGATCCAGATCCGCCGCGCGGCAGAAGCCGGAAATGTTCAGGCCGGCCTCTTTCATTCCCTGCAATTGGGCGGGATCCGACGGAGAACCTCCCCACGCCATTACCGCGAAGTCTTTCGGCGGGACCTCTTGCGGAAACATCGATGGGGTTACTAAGAGAAGCGCAGTTACGAAAATCGGCAGCGAGATCATTTCGCCCCATTGTAGTGGCGAGGCATGCCATCGCCTTCTATCCGCCCGCGGGTTTCTCAACGTGATCGATGACGAGGACCTCAACGGGTCCCTTGGCCGGCTCTAATTCAAGTCCGAGTTTTTTCAGAGCTTCTTTTGCAGCTTGAAACGAAACAGGCGGGGGCGGGGGAGCAGTGGGATCACTCAATGCGGGAAGTGCGCGCGCGGATTTATCGGACAGGTCGAGATGCATGTTAAACCTCCCCGCAACGCCGGTCTTATCGATGACCTGCCGGTTCAGGAAGATGGAGAGACCCGCGCAAAGATTGCCGATCGTCGCAGCCTTCAATTCAAATCCATTTCCAAAGCCGTGAGCGGTCGCACAATCCGACGGAGATGGCGGCTTGTCAAAGTCCCGGGGAGTGCAACTTCCCTGAAAGGCATCTAGTTGAGGGCCGCCGCTGGCAACGGTCAACGTATAGACGGGAATCGGTCTTGTCTCGCGATGGAACGTCAGCTTGAATTTGTCTTCCAGCACCGTTTGCAGCATGGGCCCGTTCATCATCGCCCGGTTTTCCGGATTCTCTGCTTTCGCGTCGATTTTATAAAGGTCCGACTTGGTCCAGGACGGGCCTCCGGAAACCATGAGAGAGGAGCCCGGATTCATGTGACCGTCTGCGAACAGCCCATAGGCTTGCTGGATGAGGCGATCGACGGTCGTGCATTCCGAATGGAACATTCCGGGAGAGAAATCCCGGACGTTGCTCTTGCGGAAAGTCGCGCAGGATTTGATCGAGACTGCTTCGAATTTTGGTGCGGTGACGACACCTGCCGCGATCGGGATGAGCAGGGCTGCTGCCGCCGCAACCGTGAGCGCCAGTTTCCTTGAAAAGTTCAATTCGCGCGCTTCAGGTCCCGTCAGAATCGCCCGGATCCGCTTTTTGAGCTCGGATCCCGTCACGCCGGACACGCACGGCAGCGGAGATGCCAGATAGCTCTTGCAGATATTGAGAATTCCTTCGACGTAATCGCGCGGTTGAGTACCCAGCCGTAACACCGCTTCATCGCACGCGCGCTCGCGCTCTTCCACTAGCCGCGCGCCGATCCACCACACCAGCGGATAAAACCAGAACATCGCCTCTACGATCATGTGAATCGCGGATGTCAGGTTGTCGTGCCGCCGGACGTGGCACATTTCGTGTGCGAGCACGGCTTGCATCTGCGCCGGTTTCAGGCGTTCCACGGCGCCCTCCGGTAAGAGAAGGACAGGGCGGAACAGCCCGACGATACCGGGTTCCAGCAGGCCCGGCGACGAGCGCACCTCTATGCCCGCTGGAAGGTCAATCGTCTTGCTGTGGCGAATGGCAGCCCGAATGCGACGCCACGCTCGAAATCGCATGAGCGAGATCGCCGCGAATCCGCAGCCCCACACGCCAAAGATTGCGATAGCAGCCCAATTGTGAGCGCCTTGCGCAACCGGCGCCTGCATGAAAACATCGGGAACCGGCTGGCTCACCTGCGCGACTGTCCGTATGACCGCCGGTTTCGCCCGCATCGACTGAGCCGCCGGAACCCGCTCGAACCGGCTACCGAGGGCTATCAACAACGAAAACGGAAGGAGAAACTTTAAGGACGCGCTCAGCCATAACCAATAACGAACCTGAGCGCGGTCCTTCCGGAAACAAATCGCCAGGAGCGCTATTACGACCGCGAATACGGTCGACTGCCACATGTGGTTGGTCAGTTCACCGAGCATTTCGATTCACCGTCCTTTCCGTTTTTGCTCCGACTCAAGCTTCTTGAGCGTTTTCTCCAGTTCGCGAACGTCATCGAGCGTTAGTTTGCCTGCTTCCGCCAACTGCGCCATCATCGGCTGTGCGCGTCCTCCAAAGAAGCTCAGAATGTCGTCGAGCAGCCGGTGGCGCGCCACGTCGCGAGCCAGCGTCGGCTCAAAGATATGGGCATTACTGATTTTGCGGACCCGCCGCACTACTTTCTTTCCTTCTAGACGATAGACGGTCGTTTGAATGGTCGTGTAGGCCGGGCGCGGTTCCGGAAAGAACTCCTGGATCTCGCGAATGGATGCTTTCTCATGTGCCCAGAGAGCCTCCAGGATTTGAAGCTCCAGTTTGCTTAGCTTTGGATCGGACATGCTTTCTACTACCGGATACTTAATACTACTACAGTGTAGTAGGGAGCCGCAATGACAAAGTGCGCGAACATAGCTCAATGAGACTCGGACTGGCATTGGCCGCGCTACTAGTTTCAATTGGCGGAATCGCAGCCATGGGCGGAAAGCAGCCGGCAGGGGAATCCGCCGAACCACGCTATACCAGCGATAACCGGATGCTGCGCCCGGCGAATTATCGCGAGTGGGTGTGGCTCAGTTCGGGACTCGGCATGTCTTATACCCCGGGCG
>JAICXK010000187.1 GCA_025980435.1 Bryobacteraceae bacterium | reverse complement strand
CTTGTAAACATCTCTATCGCCTCCTGGCGCGTATTGGCGATTTCCGAAGCAGTCTCATCGGGAGGCGTCACGACATACAGATATCCCCAGTCGATGCGCAGATTGTCGCCTGATTTTTCAAGTACCGGCTGCTGCTGGGTGCCCATGCGAAGAATCTGAAGATCGCCATCGCGGTATCGAGCCCACGACACGCGCTCCTGCGGGATGTTGACGACGAGGTCTGAACCGGCATCGAAATAGATCTGAACGCTGTGATTTTTTCCGTCAGCAGATTCCACCCGCCACGTCAGGTAAGTAGCAGGCCGTGAAAGCACGTCCAGGTCGCGGACCAGGGCCGGCGTAAAAAATGTAAGCGCGAGCCGGATACCAGCGCCTTCGAAATCGTAAATCGTGTGCGTGGGAAGGACTTCCAGGCGCGTTTGAGACAAGGCGGGAGAATGGCGCGGCTGCATGCCCATAATGCGATACGTTTTGCCATCGACGCGCACGAGGCTGGACAAAGATTGAACCGTTCCGGTCCAGTGTTTCGTGGGAGCATCCGTGAGATGGTCTGCCATTGACCAGATACTGAAATACGGGTCATGAGTGAGCAGAGGGACGGCGGGCGGCCGAAAATCGGCGGCAAAAATCGCGGGCGACAGGATCAGCAGCCACCCCGGCAGGAATCGTTTCGTGAAATCGTTCATGGCTGAGAGCTGCGCGAATACCCATGGATCGCAAACGGCTTGGCGCCGAGCCGGTGCGCTTCATCACTCATCGGATGGACGCCGCTCGCATCGATCCAGCGATTGTAAAAATTGAACAGCGCGCAAACCGTAATGGCATAGTAGATGGCTTCGTCGGTATAGCCGGCCTGGTGAAGCGTCTCGATGTCGGCGGGTCCGATTGAAACCGAATCTTCATTCACTTTGCGCACAAACCGGAACAGCGCCTTTTCCGGATCCGAGAGCCCGGATGTCTCCACATCGGCGAGTACGCCCGCAACAAGCTCCTCGGAATGCAATAGCTCCGCCGCGACCGCGGCGTGAGATTTCGTTCAAAACGGGCACTGATTCAGCCCTGATGTATAGGCGGCAATCAGTTCGCGAATTCCCGGCGAAAGGGGCGCAGGCTCGCGCATGATCTCCTGTGTGAATCGCTCCAGATGCGCTGTGGCGTTCATCTTGAAAGAGAACATGTGCAGAATCTGCGGATATTCCGGCCCGGCACGGCGCATTGTGTCGATCGCGCGGGTGTAATTATCGTGGCCGCGATGCTGCTCAACATCCTTCAGGAACATAGGATTCATTCCGTATCATTTCCTTTCTCGTAAAAGGGAATTGTAGGCTAGGAGCAGCAGCCGAACCTGGCAGGTTCACTGAAAAAGCCGTTCGTAGACACTATTTCGGCGTGAAAGAAGCGAAAAACCAGCAACTCTCATCGGCGTGGCGAGAGCGCCTCCAGGCGTTGAAGAACGTCCCCCCGGTTCTGAAAATCGTTTGGGAATCCGGCCGCTATGTCGTGGCCCTCGGCCTCTTCTTCCGCATCATCGTATCTCTGGTCCCGGTAAGTACAGCCTGGGTGACGGGGCTGATTATCAACAACGTCAAGGCTATCGTTGATCACAAGGAAGTTCTTTCGTCCCATTTGTGGTGGCTCACTGCGCTGGAATTTGTGCTAGCAATAGCGGGCAGCGTTTTCGGCCGGATTATCGA
The DNA here is from genome assembly GCA_025980435.1 of Bryobacteraceae bacterium. Classification (GTDB taxonomy): domain Bacteria; phylum Acidobacteriota; class Terriglobia; order Bryobacterales; family Bryobacteraceae; genus Bog-105. The sequence goes on along the minus strand of JAICXK010000187.1, from coordinate 7,889 downwards.
TTATTACGATGCGGTGCTGGCGGACCGCTACATGCGCCACATCAGCATCCGGGTGATGGATCATGCTTCGCAGCTTGACCTGCAAAGCTATGAAGATCCCGTTTACTACGACCGCCTGGAGCGCGCGCGTGTGCAGGCAACCGACCGCTTGGGAATGATCCAATCCATCGGGCGCTTATTCCAGCAAACCATCACCGTTATTTCGCTCTCTGTAGCTCTCGTCTATTTCTCGCCCTGGCTTCTGCTGGTGCTGATTGTTTGCCTGATTCCCGCATTCATGGGTGAGAGCCATTTCGCCTTCCTGAACTACGCGAAGAATTTCCGGCAGACTCCCGTAAAACGTGAGCTCGATTATCTGCGCCAGGTAGGGGGAAGCAAGGAAGCAGCGAAAGAATTAAAGCTGTTTGGGCTCAGCCAGTTTCTTACCGACCGCTTTACCAGCCTTTCGAACGGAATTTTTGATGAAAACATCGCGCTGTTTCGAAGGCGGCTGACCGCTGTCTCGCTGCTTTCGATGCTGAGCACGACCGGCTACTACGGCGCTTATGCCTGGGCCATCTGGGAAACAGTCCACGGCAAGTTCGATGTCGGCACGCTGGTCTTCCTGACCGCTTCCATCATGAACGCGTCGAACAACATTTCGCAGATGTTCTCTACGCTCTCGAGCATCGCCGACCAGGCGCTCTTCCTGACCGATCTGCTGGCATTTTTCCAAATGCAGCCCAGCGTCATGTCGAAACCGGATGCGCTGCCCGCGCCGCGGCCTATCACCGAGGGCTTCGAGTTTCAGGACGTCTCGTTCTCCTATCCCGGAACCAGTCGCCTCATCCTGAATCATTTAAATTTCCGCCTGGAACCGGGGGAACGCATTGCTCTCATCGGCCAGAACGGCCAGGGGAAGACAACCATTGTGAAGCTGATTACCCGGCTTTATGATCCAACAGCCGGACGCGTCTTACTGGATGGAGTCGACTTGCGAGACTACAAGATCGAAGACCTCTGCCGCGAAATCGGCGTCATTTTCCAGGATTTCATGCGCTACGAGATGACAGCCCAGGAAAACATCGCGGTGGGCCGGATCGAATTCCTCAATGATATGGAGCGGATTCGCAGCGCGGCGGAAAAGAGCCTCGCCGACGGGGTCATTGAACGACTCGCCGGGGGATATAAACAAATGCTTGGGCGGCGCTTTGAAGGAGGCGTGGATCTCTCCGGCGGCGAGTGGCAGAAAATTGCTCTTGCTCGCGCTTATCTGCGCGAAGCGCAGGTTTTGATTTTGGACGAGCCGACTGCCGCTTTGGACGCGCGCGCGGAATACGAGGTGTTCGAGCGTTTTAACGAGCTGACGGTGAGCAAAATGGCGCTTTTTATTTCCCACCGCTTCTCTACCGTGCGCATGGCCGAACGAATCATTGTCCTCGAAGATGGATGTATCGCCGAGGAGGGCAGCCACGAGCGTCTGGTGGCGCGCGGCGGCAGGTACGCTGAAATGTTCGAGCTGCAGGCCTCGAGCTACCGGTAAGAGCGTTGTAATGACGGAACCTTTTAAACAAGCGGAAGCGGCGCAGGGAGCCACAGAAGCGTTCAACGGACCGCTTGTCCGTGAACGCGCGGAGCTCCGCGAGCAGGCGACCAAAGCGGCCCGGTCCTGCGCCTGGGTATCCGGCAGGCATCATTCCCGCCGTCCACGCGAACTCTACAAATCGGCAACCAGCCGTTTACGCGCTCTCGAACGGGACCTGTACGAATTGAGCTCCGACGCTCCATCGGAGGATCTCCGATGGTTATACGACAATTTCCGGCTGATCCGGACGGATGCCCAGGCGCTTCGGGAGATGATGCGGCTGCTGGGACGCCTGCCTGTCGTTCGCACTTCGAGCGATGAATCGATCCCCAGATGCATCGTTCTGGCGCGCAGTTTGCTTGCCGCAACGAAATTCCAACTGACGGAAGAGGCGTTCACCTTCTATCTAGATGCAGTGCAGGAAACCGAGCCGCTGCGGCTTTCCGAGCTATGGGGCATGCTGACCGCGCTGAAACTCGTGCTGTTGGAATTCATTGCCGAACGCGGCCGGAAAGCCCTGGATGCATTTCTCTCGGACGGATTAAACGCCGCCCCCTTTGACATCGGAAGCCTCATCACAAGCCTGCGTCTGATCGGCGAGATCGACTGGCGAGGCACGCTGGAGCGGCTTTCGGTGGTTCATCGCGTGTTGAACCTGGACCCGGCGGGCATCTATCCGCGAATGGATTTCGAGAGCCGCGAACGCTACCGGCAAAGAATCGCGAAAATTGCAGGGCATTCCGATCTCGGCGAAGTAGAAGTCGCCAGGATGGCGGTAACGATGGCTGAAGAGGCCGTTATCGATCGCCAGGCTCCCGACGCGCTGCGGGATCGATTGCGCCACGCCGGCTACTACCTGTTGGATCGCGACGGATCTGACGAGCTACTTCGGCGCATCGGCTACCGGCCATCGCTTGGCTCCTACATCGAGCGACTGTTTCGCAGATTTCCGGATGAGATCTATATCATCGGCATTGAATTCGTAACGCTGATTACGGTGGTTTTCCTAACCCTGAGCGTCGTAAAGTCGAACGGAGGCTGGGGAGTCATCATAGGCGCTCTGCTGCTGATACTGCCGGCGACCCAGGCGGCGGTGGAGTTGATGAACTACCTGGTTACTTCCGTCCTGACTCCGCACGCTCTGCCGAAGCTCGATTTCTCTAAAGCGGTGGATCCCGCCTGCGCAACGATGGTCGCGATTCCCACTCTGCTCATTAATGATAAGCAGATTCGTCAACTGGTAGACGATCTCGAGGTTCGTTACCTGGTGAACCGCGATCGCAATATCTTTTATGCGCTTTTAACGGATCTCCCCGACACCGCCGAACCGGCCGGCGAACAGGACCGGCGCATAGATCTGGCGAGCCAGCTCATCGAAGAGCTGAATCGAAAATACAGTGCGGAACCTTATGGCGGGTTCTACCTTTTCCACCGGCACCGCGTCTACAACCCGCGTGAAGGAACGTGGATGGGTTGGGAGCGTAAACGCGGAAAGCTGCTAGATCTCAATCAGCTTCTTCGGAAAGTATATGATCCGTTTCCTGTTAAGGCGGGCGACCTGACGAAACTGCCAAGGATCCGTTACGTTCTGACGCTCGATTCCGACACGCAGTTGCCCAGAGGATCGGCACAACAGTTGATCGGCGCCATGGCTCATCCCTTGAACCGGCCGCTGATCGATCCGGATCTGAATATTGTCACTCGCGGATACGGGATCCTGCAGCCGCGCGTGGGCATCAGCGTCCATTCGGCGACCCGCTCACGTCTGGCGAGTATTTATTCCGGACAAACCGGATTTGACATTTACTCGCGAGCCATTTCCGACATTTACCAGGATCTCTACGGCGAAGGCATATTTACAGGCAAAGGCATTTACGATGTGGATGCGCTCCGGCAGGTGCTGGAGCATCGCTTTCCAAGAAACGCTCTCCTCAGCCACGATCTCATCGAAGGCGCGTACGCGCGGGCGGGATTGGCGTCCGACATCGAAGTGATCGATGATTACCCGTCTCACTACAGCGCTTATAACCGGCGTAAGCACCGCTGGCTGCGAGGCGACTGGCAGATCGTCCGCTGGGTTTTCAACCGCGTTCCGGACGAGTCCCGGCGTCTGGCCGTCAATCCGATATCGCTGGTGTCGCGTTGGAAGATTGTGGACAATCTGAGGCGCAGTCTGGTTGAGCCCGCCACATTTGCTTTGCTGGTCGCAGGCTGGTTCGGGTTGCCGGGCGGCCCGCGCTTCTGGACGCTGGTAACGCTGGCCCTGCTTTTCCTTCCTATTTACTTCCGGCTGGTCTTCGCCACGGTCCGCGCAATCGCACGGCAAAATAAGTTGACTTTCCGTGAGGCGCTGTTCGATTTCGCCACGTCACATGTCTCCATCCTGCTCAACATCGCCTTCCTGGCTCATCAGGCGCTAGTAGCGCTCGACGCGATTATCAGAACCGTTGTGCGCAGCACCATTACACACAGCCGTCTGCTCGAATGGGAAACGGCAACCGAAGCCGAGCTTGGCATCAGAAAACGTACGCCGGTGGACGTTTATCTCAACTGGGTTCCGGCGCTTGCCATTGTCATTGGTCTCGCTTTGTTCCTCAGGCCCGATGCGGCTCCTTATGCGCTGCCGTTTGTGATTGCCTGGTGCTGTTCAAAACCTCTGGCGAGCTGGCTCAACCATTCGCCCCGGGCCGAAGACTTGAAGCTCACTGTCAAGGATCGATTATTCCTGCGTGAGACCGCGCTGAGAACATGGAGATATTTTGCCGAATTCAGCAACGCGGCCAATCACTGGCTCATCCCGGACAACGTGCAGGAAGAGCCGTATCGAATTGCCGAGCGTATTTCGCCGACGAATCTTGGCCTGCTCCTCAATTCCAGGCAGGCGGCAGTCGAATTCGGCTACTTAACCGTTTCGGAGTTTGTCTCCTTGACGGAGCTGACCCTTGATTCCACGAAGAAACTGCCGCGCTATTTCGGGCACCTTTCGAATTGGTACGACACCATCAGCATGAAGCCGCTTGAGCCATTGTTTCTCTCCAGCGTGGACAGCGGCAACCTGGTTGCATCCTTGTGGACTCTGGAGCAAGGCTGTAAGGAGCTGCTGCACGAACCTGTCATCCTACCCAACGCGCTCGACGGGTTACGCGATTACCAGCGTCTGGCGGGCGGACCAAACATCGCCAATTCCGGCACTCGCGATCTGAATGCCTGGCTGCCCAAGCTGTTGCAGGATGCTACCGGTCAAGAGGACCGTCGCTCCGATGACCGGAATTCATGGTGGACCGCGGGCGTGCAGGCCCGCATGCAAGCGCTTCGCGAGGAAGTACAAAGTTTCATGCCATGGTTCGGTCCCGAATTTCAGCCTCTGCGGAGCGCAGCGCCGGCCTTTGGAGTTCAGAAGACGCCACTGGCGCCGTACAATGCGGATCCGTTCTACGACGAATTAGAGCGTCAGCTACATCTATTGAAGTCCGATGCCTCTATTTCCGAAGAAGCGCGTGGACTGGCCTCCAGCCTGGAAGCCAAAATTCCAAATTGCCGCGCACGGCTTCTCGAACTCGCCTCCCGATTGGCGGCCGTAGCCGCGAATTCCAGGCGGCTTGCCGACGAGATGGGTTTTGCGATGTTTCTCGATCCTCATCGCAACCTGCTCTCCATCGGCTTTGATGTGAACAGGGGCGAGTTGATCAATTCCTGTTACGATCTGCTTGCCTCCGAGAGCCGCACAGCGGGTTTTATCGCAGTGGCAAAGGGCGAGATGATCCAGGAGTCATGGTTCCGACTGGGACGCCAGCACACAATCTGCGAAGGACAAAACGTGCTGATCTCCTGGACCGGAACGATGTTCGAATATCTTATGCCGGCGATCTGGATGAAGTCTCATCCGAATACGCTGCTCGACCGGGCGGTCCGTTCCGCAGTACGCGCCCAGGAGCTTTACGGAATCAGGCGCGGCGTTCCGTGGGGCATCTCCGAAGCGGCCTACAGCAAGCGGGATGCGGAGCAGAATTATCAGTACGCGGCCTTCGGCGTACCAGGCCTGGCCTTAAGCGTGGCAAGAGAGGGCTCGCTGGTCATCTCTCCATATTCGAGCTGCCTGGCCCTGATGGTGGATCCGGCCAATGCCGTCGTCAATCTCCGCGTAATGGTTCGAAAGCGCTGGTTGGGAGATTTTGGTTTCTATGAGTCGGCTGATTTCACCGCCTCGCGGCCGCGAACGCTCGGTTCCCGTAAGTATGAGTTGGTGCGCTGCTGGATGGCGCACCACCAGGGAATGACGCTCGCGGCAATCTGTAACGTCCTCCACGACTGGTCATTTCAGCGCTGGTTTCACTCCGATCACCTGGTTCAGGCGAGCGAACTCATTCTGCAGGAGCGGCCGCTACGTGTGCGGCCTATGACGGATACGCAGCCCCGGAGAGTTTTACCTTCCGGAGGAAAACGAATGCGTGCGCGGCGTGTGCCGGCTTAGGTGTGGCCAAAGAAAATTAAGTGGCTGCGGTTGCGTTCTCGGCCTGCGCGCTGCGCGGCGGCGGGAGAAGCAGCGGATCCTGCGGCATCACAATCCAGCAAACGATATACACAATCAAGCCGGCGGTCGGCGGCCATACGGCAAATATCAAAAACAGAATGCGCACCAGCGTCACGTCGATTCCGATGTAGCGCGCTATCCCGGCGCATACGCCTGCGATCTTCCTGTCCTCGCGCGGGCGGCTCAACGTTCTGGCCGGCTTGCCGGTTGCGGAGGTGAATCCAGCCGTTCCCGTGGATGTTCCGCATTGCGGACAGTACCGGAAATTATCTGCAACTTCAATCCCGCAAGAACTGCAAAACATACATTAATCCTCCTCATGTATTACGATCCCGGGCTCGCGGAAGTTCCCAGCCGCATCAGGCGAACTGCAACTCAAGCTGATCCACATAGCACCAGCCCCAATCCTCACCCGGCTCGAAGGATCGAATGATCGGGTGGTGGGTGGAATGGAAATGTTTGGTTGCATGCTTGTTCTTCGAGGAATCGCAGCAGCCCACGTGGCCGCATTCCAGGCACAAGCGAAGATGTACCCAGCTATCGCCCATTTTCAGGCATTCCTCGCAGCCCTGTGGAGTCCGGGGTGTAACCGGCTGAATCTGATCGAGATGTGTACAAGCTTTCATGAGGGTGTTGCTCTATTCCATGGTGCCAAAAGCGCAGGACCGCAACACGCGGAATGTACCCGAATATTACTCGTGGCGGAGCGCGGTCATAGGATCCAACCGTGCCGCGCGTCGCGCCGGAATGTAGCAGGCGAGTAGAGCAGCCATAGTTAAACCCGCCGAAACAGCCGTGAATGTTAACAGATCTGTCGCCTGTACTCCGTACAGGAGGCGCGAAAAGCTCGACAATACCCGCGTGAGGATGGAGGCGGCCGCCGCGCCGATCGCTACGCCGGCAACCGCAAGCCGAAGGCCCTGGCGAAGCACCATTTGCAAGACGTCCCGGTTCGCCGCCCCGAGCGCCATGCGAATTCCAATCTCCGGCACACGCTGAGCCATTGAGCAGGAGATCACACTGTAGATTCCGACGGAGGCCAGCAGCAGCGCCAACGTAGCGAATGCAGCTAGCAGAATCATTGGAAAGCGCTGCCGCGCCATCGAGCCCGAAACAAGATGCCGCATGGTGCGGACATTGTAAATCGGCTGGTCACTGCCGGCGCCGTAAACCGCCTGCTTGACACCCGGCATCACGGCCGCGGTGCCAAGAGGCGTGCGTACCACGAATCTGATCTGACGTTGAAAGATGGGCAGTATCTCATCGGGAAGTTGATACAGGCAGTAGTAAAGCTGCGGCTTCTCGCCTCCCGAGCCGTCAATCCCATACTGTTCGACATGGCCGACCACACCCACAATCCGGGCAGGCACGGGGCCGGCGGCGCCCCAGTGAGGAATGGTTATGGTCTGCCCGAGAGCGTCGCGATCGGGGAAATAGGTGCGCGCCATCAGGTTATCGATGAGGATCACAATTTCCGAATGGGCATTATCTGCTCGAGTCAGAAAGCGGCCGCGCAGGAGCGGAATTTTCATGGCGCGGAGGTAACCGGGACCAGCCGGATAATAAAGCGCCCGCGGAATCTCCGCCATGGACGCCGGCTGGTGCGTGCCCCGCCAGAACGGGCCGGAGTTGTCGCCCCGGCCCAATGGCACGAGTGTCGTGATGCCGGCCGCCTCTATACCGGGAATTTGCCGGATGCGATCGGTCAACCTTTGATACGCGGCACGCGTACCTGACGCCGTCCGGGTAAGAGAAGGCGAAACTCCAACCTGGAAGGTAATGACGTGCTGCGTG
>JAICXK010000102.1 GCA_025980435.1 Bryobacteraceae bacterium | reverse complement strand
TCGTCCTTGCAGAACATAATTGTCCGCCAGCCAGAAACTGCACGGCAGAAAAACACCCTCGCTCCCCTCCAGGCCGTCCACGGAACTCGCCGGATTATAGCGCGCCACCAGACCTTCGCTCATCAGGTGCTTCTCGATGGCGGCAATGGTGCTCTTGATTCGCGGGTCCTCCGGAGGCAGAAAACCGACCAGCGGCATCATCAACACGCTCGCGTCCAATTCCCTGCTCCCGAAGTATTGGACAAACGACCCCAAATCACGGCTGAATCCGAGCCGGCAGACCTCGTCATGAATTTCCGAGCGAATCTGTTTCCAGCGGTCTACCGGACCATCTTCGCCGAACTCTTCAATCGTGCGCACCGCGCGATCAAAGGCTACCCACGCCATGACTTTTGAAAAGACGAAGTGCCGGCGGCCCCCGCGAACCTCCCATATACCCTCGTCCGGTAGCGGCCAGATCTTCTCTAAATGCGTTACCAGCGCTTTTTGCAGTCCCCAGCTCGCCTCCAGTTGCGGCAGGCCCTTCCGGCGCGCCTCATAGAGAGAATCGAGAATCTCACCGTATACATCGAGCTGAAGCTGCTCGGAGGCGGCATTTCCGATCCGTACCGGCAGCGAGCCCTCATAGCCCTGCAGTTCAGGCAGCTCAAATTCGGTAAGGCGCCGTTCTCCGGCCGCGCCATACATGATTTGCAGTTGCGATGGGTCTCCGGCCGCCGCGCGCAGCAGCCAGTCCCGCCAGCGCTTTGCCTCGTCGATGAATCCGGCTTCGAGCAGAGCGTACAGCGTAAAGGTAGAGTCGCGCAGCCAGCAATAGCGGTAATCCCAGTTCCGCACACCGCCGATCTCTTCCGGTAGCGAGGTGGTTGCGGCTGCCACAATACCGCCGGTTCGATGATGTGTGAGAGCTTTCAGCGTAATGAGAGAGCGCAGGACAGCCTCGCCGTAAGGTTCGATCGGAGTGTGCTTCCTGGACCAGTTCTCCCATGCGTGGGCCACGTTCGCGATGGCGGCAGCCGCATCCGGCTGGTGCGGAAGCGGTGAATACGAATTCGACCAGGTGAGGACAAACGGAATCTCCTGTCCTTCTTCGATCTCGAAATCGCTGCGGGTTGTCAGATCCTCTCCGCGCAGGGGAACCGGTGTTGCCAGAACGAGCCGGTCCGGTCCGGCAATGGCTTGCGTCCGGCCATCGTCCAGATGGCTGACCCACGGAACCACCTGACCGTAATCGAAGCGAAGAATGATCTCCATCTGCATGGGCACACGCCCGCGCAGGCCGCGCACCAGCCGGATAAGGTCCTGATGATCGCCCCGAATGTCCATGCAGTCGATCAACACAACGGCGCCTTCCGGTGTATCGAATTCGGTTTCGAGAACCAGAGTCCCGGGGCGGTAACGGCGTGTGATTTTCGGATGTTCGGCTTTCGGAGCGATACTCCAGTGCCCGTTATCTTTCGTACCCAAAAGGCTGGCAAGGCATGCAGGCGAATCAAATCGCGGGAAGCCGAGCCAATCGATGGATCCGTTTTTGCCAACCAGCGCCGTCGTCGCGTTGTTTCCGATCAGCGCGTAGTCTTCAATCAGTAACGCCATGCGTTCGTTCTTTGCTCAATTCGCCGCAAATTGAATGGTCACCTTGATGTCGCCTGGGCGACGCTGCAGAGCTTGTTTCCAATTCGAAAGGGGCTCTCTGCGCGAGATGAGGCGTTTGAGCCAGTTGCGGTCCGCCTTTAGCAGCGCTTCTTCCGCCAGTTCGTAGTGGCGGCGATTCGCATTTACCGTTCCGAACATCACGCTATTGGCCAGCACCATCGTGCGGTTGACTGTTCCGATATCGAGCGTTTCCATCTGGTGATGCGAGGAAACGCCGGCCAGACACAGGATGCCGTCGTTGCCCAGCTTGCTCATCGCTTCCGCGACGACGGAGGCCACGCCGGTGCATTCGATGATGATGTCGGGGGAAAAGTTGAGATCCTTCACCTGTCCGGTGTGATACGTGCCGCCCAGATCATGCACGAGCTGCGGTTTTAAGCCCTCTTTCACGATGTCGAGCGCGTGAACATCCAGACCGCGCTGTTTTCCCATCATGGCGGCCAGCAGTCCAATGGGGCCGGCGCCAGTCACAAGCACGTTCCGCGGCTTCCATTTGGCGCGCTCGCCGATGCGCGTGATGTGGTCCCAGGCCTTCGCCAGAATCGTCGATGGTTCCATCAATACGCCTACGTCGCGCAGGCCGGAGTCGAGGCACAGCGCGAACTGAGGCTCGATACGCCAAAACTCTGAACCGAACCCATTGCGTTCCTTAATGCCCCGCTCCGTGTATTTGCCGTTGCGGCACATGTCCCATTCGCCCACCGCGCACGCGATGCAAGGCACCGGATCGGGGCGGCGCACGATTCCAACGATGAGGTCGCCTTTCTGGAAACTGCTGCCCTCGGGGGCTTCTTCCACGCGGCCCAGCGATTCATGACCGAGAATCAAATATTCGCTGCCCGGCGGCGGCCAGCCGTAATCGGCGGAAATTAGTTCAAAATCGGTACCGCAAATTCCCAGCTCGAGCGCGCGGACAAGGACAGGCCCATCGCTCGCAGGAGGCTCCGGAACGTCTTGCACCGCCGCGGAGTTCGGCTTACCAGGGATAATCGTCAGTGCTTTCATGTCACGCTTCGTAGATGGGGATCGGGCGCATTTCGTGACAGCAGGAACATTATCTGGACACACGATTTACCATCAAATGGATGATACAGATCGGTGACGTAAAGGCTCGCCTGTGAAGGCGCTTGTCAAATCCAGGCGCGATCCTGGCCTCTGGCTGCAAGATGTTCCCAAACCTTCTATCGGCATCAACGACGTTCTGATTCGCGTTTCGCACGCGGGAATTTGCGGCACCGACCTGCACATTTTTGACTGGGACGATTGGGCGCAAACGACCATTCCCGTTCCCCTCGTGATCGGCCATGAGTTTGTGGGTGAAATCGTTGAAGTAGGCTCGAACGTAAACGATTTTCATCCGGGTGAAGTAGTGAGCGGCGAAGGTCACGTAGTGTGCGGGCGTTGCCGGAATTGCTTGGCTGGCCGGCGGCATCTGTGCGCGCATACACAGGGTGTTGGCGTGAATCGCCCGGGCGCTTTTGCCGAATACATCGCGCTCCCAATGAGCAATATCTGGCGTCACGATCCGAAGATCAATCGTGAAGTCGCTGCCATCTTCGATCCGTTCGGGAATGCGGTTCACACCGCGCTCTCATTCCCGGTACTTGGCGAAGATGTGCTCATAACGGGCGCCGGCCCAATCGGCCTTATGGCTATTCCTGTCGTGCGGCATGCGGGCGCGCGGTTCGTAGCTGTGACGGATCTGAATCCGTACCGCCTGGACCTGGCCCGCAAGATGGGAGCAAGCCTGGCAGTAGATCCGCGTCAGACGTCGATTGCTGAAACTCAGAAACAGCTCGGCATGCAGGAGGGATTCGATGTCGGCCTGGAGATGTCGGGAAATCCGGCTGCATTCCGTGAAATGATCGCGAACATGAGTCACGGCGCGAAGATTGCGATGTTAGGCATACCTGCGAAAGAAATGCCCATCGACTGGCGACAGGTCATCTTCAATATGTTGACCATCAAAGGCATCTACGGCCGTGAAATGTATGAGACCTGGTACAAAATGACCGTCATGCTGGAGTCGGGTCTCGACATCACTCCGGTTATCACCCATCGGTTCTGCTATCGCGATTTCGAGAAGGGATTCGAAGTGATGCGCTCCGGCAATTCGGGGAAAGTAATCCTCGATTGGACGAACGTCTCTTAAAACATGAGGACCAGTATCTTCGATCTCTTCAAAATCGGGATCGGTCCATCCAGCTCTCACACCGTTGGGCCCATGCGGGCGGCAAGCCGCTTCGTAGCCGAGCTTGACAAGGCCGGCCAACTCGATCGTGTGGCGTGCGTGCTCGCCGAACTTTATGGATCGCTGGCTCTTACAGGCATCGGTCACGGCACCGATCGCGCCGTGCTGCTCGGTTTGTCGGGCGAGAAGCCAGAAGAGGTCGATCCGGCTGCAATTGAAGCGATCGTCGATACCATTCGCGCCGAAAAGCGTCTCGTGCTGTTGGCTAGGCACGCGATTCCGTTCGAGGAATCGCGCGACCTGCTCTTCCATGAAGATCTGGTTTTGCCGGGCCATCCGAACGGCATGCGGTTCACTGCCTTCAGCCGCGGCGAAGAAACGATCGCCAGCAACGTCTACTACTCCGTAGGCGGTGGTTTCATCGTTCAAGAAGGCGAAGAAACAAATGCGCAGCTCGAATGCTTATCTGTCCCGCACCCTTTTTCGAGCGGCGCGGAACTGTTGGAACGGGCCGAAGGCAACGGGCTACCCATCTGGAAGTTGATGCTCGAAAATGAAAGCGCGCTGCGTAGCGAGCAGGAAGTCCGAGAGCGCCTGAAGGAGATCTGGTCCGTCATGGACGCCTGCATTGAGCGCGGGTTGCATACGGAAGGAATTCTGCCCGGCGGTTTAAAGGTCCAGCGGCGAGCACCGCGCCTGCTCAGGAAAATTCAAGCTCGGCCAGCGAATGATCCATTGCTTGCCATGGATTGGGTGAACGCGTTTGCAATGGCGGTCAACGAAGAGAACGCCGCGGGTGGGCGTGTCGTTACGGCGCCTACCAACGGGGCTGCCGGCTTGGTTCCGGCAGTGGGCCGCTACTATCGACAGTTCTTGGCCGATGCTTCCGACGACGGGCTGATGCGCTATTTGCTCACTGCGGGTGCCATCGGCATCCTCTATAAGGAGAATGCATCCATTTCAGGTGCAGAGGTCGGTTGCCAGGGCGAAGTGGGCGTCGCGTGTTCCATGGCGGCGGCGGGATTGGCCGGGGCGCTCGGCGCAACGAATCGCGAAGCCGAGCACGCCGCCGAGATCGGGATGGAACATCACCTCGGAATGACCTGCGATCCCATCGGCGGCCTGGTTCAGATTCCGTGCATCGAGCGCAACGCGATCGGCGCGGTAAAAGCCGTCAACGCGTGCCGCCTGGCGATCCAGGAGTCCGGCGAACACAGGGTTTCGCTCGACGATGTAATTCGCACGATGTATCAAACCGGCTTGGATATGCAGTCGAGATATAAGGAGACGGCATTAGCCGGTCTTGCAGTGAACGTGAGGGATTGTTGAAAGGAAGTTATGTACGCAAGTGTGGAACCGTATCTGCGTAAGAAGATCGCCGACATTGAAGCGGCCGGACTATTTAAGCGCGAGCGACTGCTGGAGAGCCCGCAGCAAGCTGAAGTAACAGTAGAAGGCGGAAAATCCGTTCTTGTATTTTGCGCAAATAACTATCTCGGGCTGGCAAATCATCCGGCTGTCGTCGGAGCAGCGCGCAAGGCCCTCGATGAATGGGGTTACGGGCTTTCAAGTGTGCGCTTTATTTGTGGAACTCAGTCCATTCACAAGCAGCTTGAAGCAAAGTTGAGCGAGTTTCTTGGAACAGAAGACACAATTCTCTACAGCTCCTGTTTCGACGCCAATGGCGGCCTATTCGAAACTCTGCTGGAGCAGGAAGATGCGGTTATTTCCGACGAGCTGAATCATGCCAGCATCATTGACGGTGTCCGCCTTTCCAAAGCGGCGCGCTTTCGTTATAAAAACGGCGACATGGCTGATCTGGAAACGAAGCTGAAAGAAGCGCAAGGGGCGCGGCACCGCCTGATCGCCACCGATGGCGTCTTTTCCATGGACGGCTATGTGGCAAAGCTGCCCGAAATCTGCGATCTGTCCGAGAAGTACAACTCAATGGTGATGGTGGACGATTCACATGCCGTCGGATTCATGGGGAAGCATGGCCGCGGTACGCATGAATACCACAACGTGATGGGACGCGTGGACATTCTTACCGGCACGCTCGGCAAGGCGCTTGGTGGCGCGAGCGGAGGGTATACCAGCGGCCGCAAAGAAATCATCGGCCTGCTCCGGCAGCGGTCGCGGCCTTACTTGTTTTCGAACTCGGTGGCGCCGCCCATTGTGGCGGCATCGCTCAAGGTGCTGGATCTCTTGATGGAGACCTCTGAGTTGCGGGAGCGCCTGTTTTCCAACACAAAGCTGTTTCGCGAGCGCATGGCGGCTAGCGGCTTCCATATTCTTCCGGGCGAACATCCAATTGTGCCGGTGATGCTGGGCGATGCAGCGCTTGCGACAAAGGTAGCGGATTCTCTCTTGCAGAAGGGCATCTACGTGATCGGTTTTTCGTATCCTGTGGTTCCGCAGGGCAAGGCGCGCATCCGCGTACAGGTTTCGGCCGCGCACACGCAGGAAGAACTGGAGTTTGCAGCGAAGCAGTTTGCAGGTACAAAACGGGAGTTGGGAATCTGAACATGAATCGGTTCGTTGTCATCGCAATCAGCATGTTGTTATCCGGTGGCGCGGTTTGGGCGCAAGCGAACGAGCATCGAACCATTCTGCTCTGGCCGGACGGCGCCCCGGGAGCAAAGGGGAATGCCGATGTGGACAAACCGTCGCTGACAATCTACCCAGCCTCCGACGCTAATAAAGTCGAAACCGGCGTAGTGGTCTGTCCGGGGGGCGGTTATGTTCATCTCGCGATGGACCATGAGGGCCGGCAGATTGCAGAATGGCTAAATAAGCTTGGCATTTCCGCGTTCGTGTTGAAGTACCGGCTCGGCCCCAAGTATCACTATCCAGTCGAATTATGGGATGCGCAGCGCGCGATTCGTTATGCGCGTGCCCACGCGCAGGAATACGGCATCCGCGCGGATCGGATCGGGATTTGGGGGTTTTCGGCGGGCGGCCATCTTGCCTCCACTGCCGGAACGCATTTTGATAGAGGCGACCCGGACGGCTCCGATGCAATCGATAAGCAGAGCTCGCGGCCCGATTTCATGATCCTTGCTTATCCGGTGATCACGATGCTCGATCCGTACGTACACCATGGCTCGCTGCATGCTCTGCTCGGCGAGAAGCCCGATCCGGAACTGGTTCGATCTTTATCCAACGAGACGCAAGTGACTCCGGAGACTCCGCCCACGTTCCTCTTCGCAACCGCGAACGACAACGTGGTGCCCGTCGAGAATAGCGTGCAATTTGACGAAGCGCTGAACAGGGCAGGAGTTCCGGCCGAGATACATATTTACCTCAAAGGACCACATGGCGTTGGCCTGGCGCAGAATGATCCTGTGCTGCGCACTTGGCCGGATCGCTTGGCGGATTGGTTGAAGCTCCAGGGACTGCGATAGCCGGTTCTGCACGTGACCGGGGCAGCCGGGAATTAGAATCAGTGCTCGTGCCAGAGCAGCATGCCTTCGTGAAACTTGTTATCGCTCTGTTCCTGCCAAAGGATGTACGCTTTGTCGTTACTTGCTTCGATCACATGAAGGTTTGCCGGCTGAGGACTGAAATCGCCGCCTTCCGCCTTACCCGGACCGCACGTTTTCCATGATGTCCCGTCGCTTGAACGTGAGAGAACCGGATAATTGCAGGTCGTTGTATCCGAACCGGAATTGGCGCTGAAAACCGCCGCAATGCGTCCATGCGAGTCGATTGCCACATCGAGCGGCGGGTTGGTGGTGCGCGGCCCATCTATCGGCAGCTTCGCGGGCTTGGACCAGGAAGATGCATCCGCCGACTGCGTGTACCAAACCCCGTGGTCCTCGTCTTTTTCATCCAGCGGTGTCTCAAACAGAAGACCGGTTTTGCCGCCTCCTGTCGCAATGGCGAGGTCCGGCGAATCGGCGCTTCGCTTTGTCTCAATCGCCGTGCTGACGGCGCCGCCGGGTTTCCAAACCTGGAACCGGCGTCCATCTCCCCCGTCCTGCTCCTCGTACCAGGCGATGACAGGCTTGCCCGAACCATCAATGGCCAATCCGATATTCGCTTCGAGCGCCTGCTTCCATCCGGAAGCCACCGGAAGGGGTTCGCGCTTCCAGGAGGAAATATTATCAATGGGTCCCGTTAAGTAAAACGCTCCCGATTCGGGCGAGGCAAGCACGACATGCGCCGTTCCATCTGTAATCGCTATTGCAGTCGAGGTCACCGTGGCCCCAATTCCGGAGATAGGTGTTCCGCTCCACGTCGCGCCGCCATCCTTCGATACGAGAACCGACGCGCCCTTTTCCACAACTGGACTAACGATGGCGAACAGCCCTGCCTTGCGGTCGCAGGCGATTGAGATCGGATGCCGGTTCTGGGTCTGAATATCGCCCACAACTTGCGTTTGTACGGGCGGCAGCCATTTGCGAGTCGCGCGATTCCACCGCACGAACCGGACATCGCTATCCGAATTGTCGGCATCGCCGTTCGGATCGACCCACTCGAATGCAATGATCGGATCGCCGTTTTCATCGAGCGCAATTGCCGATGCAGTGCCGTATTTGGGCGGTTCCGTTCCTTTGGGCACCGGAGCAGTATTGAGAACACCGGTCGGCGGCGGTCCCACGACCACTTCGTTGGAGGTTTTCCCGCCAGCGGAAACACGGTAGCGGTACGTGGCAAACGGATCGATTGCCTTGTCTTCATAAGTCGCCTGACTGGCGGTCGCGATCTTCTGGAAAGCGCTTCCAGTTGTACGCTCAACGGTGGCGGGCGCAGCAGCCCCATCCCACTCCAACTGAATCGATCGGGCAGTCGCCGACCTCACTCGTAACTGCTGGCCCCCCGCCAGCTCACCCAAACACAGCACAGCGATGACAAATCGCATATGGCGGATTATCGCATCGAGCTTCCAGAGAGGACATTTCTGATGTCCGCTTACAGCACTTCGCTAATCTGTTTGCCCGTCGATAACTCCGGCGAAAATCCAAAAATTCCCCCGAGCGTCGGAACCAGATCGGTCGATTGCACCGCGCGGTCGATCACGACGTTTTGGCGAATGCCCGGCCCGAGGACCATCATCCAGGTTGTACGCGAGAGCGTATCCCCGGTACGATGATGCTGGAAACCATTGCCGCCCGCGTCCGTGTCGGAGTCGCGGCCAAAATCAGGCAGGATAAACATCGTGGTCTTGCCCGCGTATTCGGGCTCGCTCTGAATCGTTTTCCAGATCTCGGCGCACAGCCGGTCGGTCCGCTGAATGCCTTCGATATAAAGCGAATAGGCTCCCGAATGCGCGATATCGATATCGTGCAACGTAATCCAGAGCAGGCTGGGCGCAAGCTGTCGCATGAGTTGCCGGGCGATGTAGACCGAAAGCTCATCGGGGCTCGCGAGATTGCGAGCGTGATCCGCAAACTGGCTGACTGACAGCTTCAGGATCTCAGCCATCTCGCGCAGTTCGACTTCGCTGCCGCGCAGTTCAGGCGTGTAGAGCGGTGTCTCGTAATTGTCGCGGAGGAGATGCTCGTATTGCGGCTCACCAGCGGAGGAAAGCGCGGCGGCGAGCAGCCGTTTTGGAAGAATCACGCCCGCTCCGAGTCCTCGCCCGTAAGACCGGTTGCCGCTCTCGCCGATACGATTGAAGCCGTTGCTCGGGGCAACTACCCAGGCGTCGCTCGCCGGCCGCTTCAGATCCTTGCGAAAATATTCGAAAACGGTAGGATGGTCCGGCGGGACCGCCGCAAAATTATTAAACGTTTCGTAAACGCCGGTGGCGAGGCTGGCCGTGGCTACATAGTGCCCGAGGATGCCGTGATTGACAACCTGCGTAAAAAACGTCGATTGCGGAATGAGTTCATTCAGAAGGTGCGGAATGTTCTCCTGCCCTTGCGGCATGAACGTTTCTTCGTCGCGAGCGCCGCCCCCGAAGGTGACGACTACCACTTTCCTGGCGCGTGTCGCGGCCAGCGCTCGAAGCGAAGCAAAGCTGAACACGCTCGCGCCCGCAGTTGCGCCTGTTACGCTACGCAGGAAATCGCGGCGATTCCACGAAATCGCCTGCGCGACTTCACGGCCAGTTAATGACGAAAACTTACCCAAGGTCAAGCGGTTTCTTTCGGTCATGCTAGCAAATCCGTAGGGAGAGCTAGCAGATGATCACGAACTCATTACCGGCTGCCGCGACCGCAGGCATGCCCCACGCGGGTACCGGTCCGGCATCGTATTTCGAAGCCCTGATGGCTCCGTTCTGGAAGAGTGCCCAATTCAGCGTGCCGCCGCGCTTCCATCCTGTCCCATCGGTCCAGGCCATCAGAATCTCACCGCCTGAATTCATCGCAATCGCCGGATGCTTGCGGTCCTTACCGCTACCCGGCGCCGCAATTCGTGTAAGGGATGAAGATCCTGCTCGCGTCACCTCGCCAAAGTAGACCTGTTTGTTCGTTTCCCATGCTGCGAGGACACGTCCGTCCGCATCGGTAAGCGAGGAAGTACTCATCGGGCACGCGCCGATTTCCCAGCGCTGCAGGTTCACCGCTTTGAAACGCTTGGCTCGATCCTTCGAAACCAGCAGCATCATGTCACGGTGGACAATTGCGCGGGCTGTTCGATACATCAGGAACAACTCGCCGCTGTGATTTGCAAGCGCCGCCATACCGCAGCAGCCGCACGCACCGGTTACCGCCGGAGATATGGCTCGTTCCGGCGTAAAGGTCGCTCCGCCATCGCTTGATTGCGCTAGATAGACCCTGCGTTTCTCTTCTCCGCTATCTGCCTTCCCCTTCACCACCTGCTGGCCCTGCCAGACCACATACACGTTGCCTGAGGGATCAGCGGCGACCGTACCGCCGCCATCCAGGCCCGCTGTCAAGCGCATCAGGTTTCGCTGCGGTTCGAAACTTCGGCCATCATTACCAAGCCGGCTATAAAGCATCGGGACAGAATTGCCGGGCCCCTTTGGAGCGGCTTTCGACGATCCGTTCCACCCGACATGAACCTGCCCTGGCCGGCCCAGAGCCAGGTGCGCTCCGCGAACTGTTCCAACCGCAATGGCGCTTCCTGGTTCGCTGTTCACACGAATTGGTTTCGAGAAACTCTGCGCGCCGGGATCTCTACAAACATACCCGATATCCGCCGCTCCGGGATCGCCGTACAGATAGACCAAGTGGATCCTACCGGATTCGTCCACGGCCACTTCGGGCTGCACACCGCCTTGCGGAGTCCTAAAGATACTTACCTTGCCAGATTGCCCAGCCCGAGCCAGCATCGCCGCTCCTAGGCCGGTTAAAAAGGACCTTCGAGATGTCACTACTTCTATTTTCTCGCAGGCACTCAGTATAATTGCGTGAACTGGATGATGAAGCGCGCTGCTGCTCTGGCCTTATCTTTGACCTTGCTATTTCTTGTCTCTGCTTTTAAGTCGCATAAAGGAACCGACGGAGAGCACCGCGGCTGGCCGGCGTACGGCGGCGGCCCCGAAAATATTCATTATTCAAGCCTGAAGCAAATCAACCGGAAGAACGTATCGCGGTTGCAGGTTGCCTGGAGCTTCGATACGGGCGACGCCTATCCCGGCTCCGAGATGGAATGCAATCCCATCGTTGTCGACGGAGCGCTCTATGCCACCACGCCCAAACTGCGCGTCATCGCGCTGGATGCGGCAACGGGGAAGCTGAAATGGAGCTTCGATCCGAACCAGGAGCATCGCGTGCTTAGCAAAATGCGGAATCGCGGTGTCACCTATTGGGATGGCGGGCCAAACGCGGGCAAGCGGATATTCTTCTCCTCGCGGCAGTACATGTATGCGCTCGATGCGCAAACCGGACGTCCAATAGAAAGCTTCGCCGACCACGGCAGGATCGATCTCCGCTGCGATCTGGGTCGCGACCCCGGCCTAATGTTTATCTCTGATACCAGCCCGCCGATGATATACAAAAATCTGCTGATCGTCGGCAGCATTGCCTCTGAGACTCTGCCGTCTTCCCCGGGCAATGTCCGTGCCTACGATGCGCGTACCGGCAAATTGCGCTGGAACTTTCATACAATCCCGCAACCCGGCGAATTTGGCTACAACACGTGGCCGAAGGATGCATGGAAATACATCGGCGGCGTCAATAACTGGTCGGGCATGAGCCTGGATGTGAAGCGCGGAATCGTGTTCGCTCCGACCGGTTCGGCTGCTTTCGATTTTTACGGGGCGAATCGCCTGGGAGACAATCTCTTTGCGAATTCCCTAATCGCGCTGAATGCCGAAACCGGTCAGCGCATTTGGCACTTTCAAACCGTGAAGCACGACATCTGGGATCGCGACCTTCCGACGCCTCCGGCTCTTGTCACCATCAAGCATGATGGCAAGCGCGTCGACGCTGCAGCCCAGCTCACAAAATCCGGTTGGGTGTATGTATTCGATCGCGAGACGGGTAAGCCTTTGTTCCCGGTCGAATATCGAAAATATCCGCCGAGCGATATGGATGGCGAGGTCGCCGCCGATACACAGCCGCTCCCAGTAAAGCCGCCACCGTTTGCGCGCCAGATTCTGACCGCAGATTTGCTGACGCAGCGCACGCCGCAGGCCCATGAATCCGTTCTGCGCGCATTTCAAAAACTGCGGAGCGCGGGGCAGTTCGTACCGCCAAGCCTGAACGGAACCATTATTTTCCCCGGCCTGGACGGCGGAGGGGAGTGGGGCGGTCCGGCCTTCGATCCCGAAACAGGCTACCTGTACGTCAATTCGAACGAGATGGCCTGGGTCTTGAAGCTCGATCCGGTCGACCTCAACGCGAAGGCAGCCAGCGGCAAAGAATCTTATTTGAGCAACTGTGCGAGTTGCCATCGTGCCGACAGGACAGGCACTCCGCCCGAATTCCCATCGCTGGTGAATATCGGAAGCAAGCTAAACGAGAGCGAAGTGGAGGAGATGATCCGCCAGGGAGGCGGCCGGATGCCATCGTTCTCGCGGCTTCCCAGCCAGGAGATCACAGCCATCATGCGGTACATCGTGTATGGCCAGGATACGGCGGTGAAAAGTGCCGGCAACAAACCCTCGCCGGTGGATTTGAAATATCGTTTCGATGGTTATAACAAATTTCTCGATCCGGACGGCTATCCGGCCGTGCAGCCGCCCTGGGGCACCTTGAACGCGATCAATCTCAACACCGGCGACTTCGTTTGGAAGATTCCCTTCGGCAAGTATCCGGAACTGGCGCAAAAGGGTCTGCAGAATACCGGCTCGGAAAACTATGGAGGCGGCGTTGTCACTGCGGGTGGATTGTTTTTCATCGGCGCTACGGTTTACGACAAGAAGATGCACGCCTTCGATAAAGCCACTGGACAGCTTCTGTGGCAGACACTGCTCCCCGCTGCGGGAAATGCCACGCCCGCCGTCTACGAAGTCAACGGGAAGGAGTACATCGCTATTGCATGCGGCGGAGGCAAGTCCAAGAAGGATGCTCCCGGAGGAACGTACGTGGCATTCGCGCTGCCGTAACGCGATATGCTCCAAAGGAGCCTGAGTGAATGCTATGAACAGACGAAATTTTTCCAAGAGCCTGGTGGGAGGCACCGCGCTGGGAGCTACCGCGCTGGCACAAGCCGGACGGAGCGCGTCTGAAAGTACGACGGCCGTACCTTACAACCTGTCCGTCATGCTCTGGACCGTGTTCCGCAAACTGCCCTTCGAAGAGCGAATGGAGAAGGTCGCCGAGGCGGGTTACAAGCAGATAGAACTGGTCGGCGAGTACAAGAAATGGTCTGAAGCGGATTTCAAGCGCGCCCTCGCGAAGCAAAAGGAACTCGGGATCACGTTCGATGTGACCGCCGGCTTGAAACACGGCGTCGGAAACCCCGGGGAGCGCGATGGGCTTCTGGCGGATGTGCGAAATGAGCTGCCCATCATGCAGCGCATCAACTGTCCCGCCGTTATTATCATGTCGGGCAACGTGGTTCCGGGTATGCCCCGCGAAACGCAGCACCAGAGTTGTATCGAGGGACTCAAGCGTGCCACCGCGATCGTGGAGGGGAAGCGGATCAACGGCCAACCGGTTCGTCTGCTGCTCGAAAATATCGATCCCGAAGAAAATCCCAAATACTACCTGACCTCCGTCGCCGAAGGCTTCGAGATTATCCGTGCAGTCGATCATCCGCAAGTCCGGCTGCTGTATGACTTCTTCCATGAGCAGATCGCTGAAGGCAATCTGATTGAAAAGCTCAAGAAGAATATCGAGTACACCGGATTGGTCCACATTGCCGATGTTCCCGGCCGCCACATTCCCGGTACTGGTGAGATTCACTATGACAACATCTACAAAACGTTGGTCGAGCTGAACTATCAGCACACAGTCGCGATGGAATTCCTTCCTTTGGGCGATGCCGTTGAGGAGCTACGCCGCGCAAAGGAACAGGCGTTGCGCGGCGGACGCAGCGCGTAGGCTATTCGAACCGGTATACGACTGTTTTCTCGATATTGATCTGCTGCGGTGAGAATCGCCAGTAGTGCCCCTGATCGTTTTCGTCGCCGTTCAAGCGTCGTCTAGGGACCCATTTCCCGTCCGAAAATTTTCCTTCTTCCACGTACCCGATTCCAGCATGCGGCGGGCCGGGTGACCGCGGCTCGAACTTCACTCGAAATCCCTTTCCCGCCCCGATAAACTCATGCGGCCCGGTCGCAATGATCAGCCCAAACCCTTTCATCGCCTCTGACCCGAAAATTTCGTCCAGGCTGATAGTAACGAGATAGCCGTTCATTACCGTTGAAACGGACGAATGAGCTTTATCCAGAAGGAATCCAGTCACCTCTCCCCTACCTTGATGCGCGGCGATGATCGGCTCGAGTTGCATCAACGCCTCATAGCTCTTCCCAAGCTCGTTTTGCGTATCACGCCATGAATCGATGCCGAACGGCGAGAAGCCAATGGCCTCGTGCTGCCCAATAGCGTAAAAAACGTTCGCGGCCCCGGTCGCGCCGCCGGCGGCTTCTGGTATGAATAGCGGATTGCCGGCACGGCTATACCACTTGCTCCATTCCTCGAAATTCGGCTGATAAATATCGGGCGAATAGATATCGATGGCAGAACCGGCAGCCTTCCAAATGTCTATCACGCGCGGTTGCGGACCGCCGCTCGGATACTCGCCCGGCGTCGCGTCCTCGCGAGCGAGCCAGGTATTAACGTACATCGGAAGCGGATATTCGGCCTTTCCGGCAGCGGCGATATGGTTCACGTACCGGCCGTAGTTCCATGCCATGAAAATCTCGTCCGCCCGCGTGCTCGTACCGAAGATCTCCTGCCATGTTCCGGACGTTTTGCTTCCATTCTCGTTCCAAAGCTCGCGTAGTTCTGGAAACAGCGACTCGCGATGCTCGCGCAGATATCCGGTCAACTGTGCGGGAACCGTCGCTTCAAACGCCTTGTTGGCGGCTGGAGAGCGATCGCGTGTGTCTCCGAGCACCCCCACTTCGTTTTCCACTTGCATCATCAGGACGGTGTGATCGTTGCTGCCTATATCGCGAATGTGACGCATCAGCGCGGCGAATGCCTTTGCGTCGGCATTCATGGTTGGGGCGCCCAGTGTGCTCAAGATCTCGACCTTTTCGCCGCTTCCCTCAATCACACGCGGGAAACGCCGTGTGTCCGACTTTACCCAGAGCGGGGCGTAGCTGGACATGCCGTTCTTCCAGCTCGCCAGCCAAAGAAAGACGATATGCAGCCTTTCCTGCCGCGCCTGCTGGATTAATCCGTCCACGAGTGTGAAGTCGTACTTGCCCTCAGCCGGCTCAATCAACTCCCAGGAGAGCGGAGTCAATACGGTATTCAAAGGAATTTGCGCCAGCCGCGGCCAGATGGGCTTCATGTAATCGAGACTCGATGAGCTCGAGTTGTGAATCTCCGCGCCGAGTATCAGAAACGGCTTGCCATCTACGATCAACTGGGTGGTTGTGCCATGCTTCTCTAAATGAGGCGGTTGAGCAACGATGGTTATGGCAAAGCACAAACTGCACGCGAATAAATAAGCAAGTCTCATTTCATTGCACCCGATGCACCAGAACCAATGTGCTGTCGAAATCTCCCTTCAATTGCAGATGAGCTCCGTTCTGCATCAGCCATGCGCCACTGAGTTCCGGCTGCTTGTCGAGCAGCTTGCCATCAATCGATTCCAGCCGGTAGACGGCGCGACTGTCGAGCCCCTGTAAATAGATGACCGGCGGAGGATTGTTGTATTCCTGCGAATGCCGGAAGGCAAAAAGAACGGCTTCGCTGCCGTCTTTGGAAACGTATTCGTTGGCGGTTGTATCGTTTGTCTGCGGCGAAAGAATGCGATACAAGTTCCCGTACTGGACTGTGTTCCTGATCCTTTTATCCAGCGCCACCATGCGCGTGGCGAACTCGTTG
>JAICXK010000263.1 GCA_025980435.1 Bryobacteraceae bacterium | reverse complement strand
TGCCTTTCTACTGTGGTCGGCGGCCACGGGCCTTACTGGTCTGGCCTGGGGGTTCGGTTCCATCTTCGTGCTACGCCTGGTATTAGGCGCCAGTGAATCACTCGCCTACCCGTCCTATTCCAAAATCATCTGCATCAGCTTCCCAGAGCAACTGCGAGGGACATCGAATGCACTGATCGATGCGGGATCTAAAGTAGGACCGGCGCTGGGCGTTCTCCTCGGAGTCAAAATGATCGAGTGGTTTTCGTGGCGCGGCATGTTCCTGGTGATCGGCGCCGCCAGCCTGCTCTGGCTGCTGCCCTGGTCGCTGATCGTTCCCAAGCTTCCGAGCCGGCATGCGAGCCACCCGCATTTGCCAGTTTCGACTCCGAGCTTCGGGGAGATCGTCTCAACACGCGCTCTCTGGGGCACGGCTCTCGGTCTGTTCGGGGGCAACTACACCTGGTTCGTCTTTCTGAATTGGTTGCCCTATTACCTTCAGACGGAACGCCACTATCGCTTAGACCAGATCGCGATCGTCGGCTCTCTTCCGTTCTGGGCGGTAGCCGCTTCTTCCATGCTCTTTGGGGTGTTTGCCGACTGGCTGATTCGCCGAGGACGGAATGCCGGCCGCGTGCGGCAGGGATTCGTATGCTTCGGGCTGCTGGGCTGTTGCGCCTTAATGCTGCCGGCCGTGCTGGTGTCCAGCCGCCTTCTGGCGAACGTGTTCCTTATTTCGGCGTTCGTCAGTTTGGGCGCATGGTCTTCTAACCACTGGGCGTTGACTCAATTGCTGGCGGGGCCGCAAGCGGCCGGAAAATGGACCGGTATACAGAACGGAATGGGTAATTTTGCCGGCATATTCGGTCCCGCAATCAGCGGATACGCCCTCCAGGCAACACACTCGTTCTTCGCGGCATTCGCGATCGCCGGTGGGGTACTACTCCTTGGCATACTTGGGTACTGGATCGTCGTGGGACGTCCGACTGAACTTTCTTGGACCGTCAGAGCTTCCGATGGCCGTCCAATGACGTATAGTGAAATTTCAAATGAGTAGTGCGTCGATTGCGTGAGCCGCATCGAAGCGAAATCGACGTGAATGCTTGCACCCGGCATTCACTATGACTTAGGTGCTCGGAAGATCTGTAAAGAGAGCAGAATTCCGATCACCGGAGAGTTGGCGTACGCTTCGTCAGCAGTGCGCCCCCGGTGGGTATCTTCCTCCGAGTGCCCACCGGGAAACTACTTATAACCGGAGATCGACGCCGTCCTTCACCATATCGTAGAGCGGCGATAGCTCGCGCAGCTTCTTAACAGCGCCGATAACCCGGTCACCGGCGTAATCGATTTCTTCTTCCGTATTGAATCGGCCGATCGCGAACCGGATGGCTGACTGAGCACGATCATCGCCGGCGCCCAGCGCCTTCAGAACATAACTCGGCTCGATCGTTGCCGAAGTGCAAGCCGAGCCGCTGGATACGGCGATATCGTTGATGCCCATCAACAGACTCTCGCTATCGACATACCCAAAACTGAGATTGAGATTATGCGGCAGGCGATGCTCCATCGAGCCATTGACGTAGACCTCATCCAGGTTGTTCGTCAAGTTGTCTCGTAGTTTGTCGCGCAGAAAGCCGAGGCGCTTCGATTCTTCCGGCATTTCGCGGTTCGCGATTTCGCAGGCAGCACCCAGCCCTACGATTCCGGGAACATTCAAGGTTCCGGACCGCATGCCGCGTTCATGACCGCCGCCATCCATCTGTGCCGTAACCTGGACGCGTGGATCGCGGCGCCGCACATATAACGCTCCCGCGCCTTTCGGACCGTACAGCTTGTGAGCCGTCAGGGACATCGCGTCAATCCCAGCGCTGTCCACGTCCACCGGAATTTTGCCGATCGCCTGGACTGCATCGCTGTGAAGCAGCACACCGCTTTCCTTCGCGATCTTGCCGATTTCTTCCATTGGTTGCACGACACCGATCTCGTTATTCGCATACATAATCGAGATCAGGATGGTTTGATCTGTGATCGCATCCCGCAATCGATCCAGGTCGATGAGCCCGTCCGGTTTTACGGGAAGATAGGTCACGCGTACGCCGTCTCTCTCGAGATGTCTGCAGCTGTCGAGCACGGCTTTATGCTCAGTGACCTGGGTAATGATGTGGTTGCCGCGATCCGCATACGCGGCGGCAATTCCCTTCAGGGCAAGATTGTTGGATTCCGTCGCGCCGCTCGTGAAGACGATTTCTTTAGGAGTGGAACCGATCAGATCCGCAATCTGCTTCCTGGCGTTTTCTACCGCCTCTTCGGCCTCCCATCCAAAGCTGTGACTGCGAGAGGCCGCGTTCCCATAGAGCTGCAGGAAATACGGCTTCATGGCTTCGAAGACCCGCGGGTCCATCCTGGTGGTGGCGTGATTATCCAGATAGATAGGCAGCTTAACGTTCATTTGCGTGCCGAGCAGTTTCCCATGAAAGCAGTACCCGTTAGAGCGGGGCTTTCAACGGGACCGGCCAAGCTTTGCAGCGCGACCAATGGGTGGGCTGCAGGTTCCTCCGCGCTCTCCTCGCTATCTTGCAGCATGTCCTCGATGCTGACGCTTTCCAGCAGCCGCAGGATGGCTTCGTGAATTCGTCTTAACGGCCGCCTGACCGTGCAGCGATCGATATGCCCGCAATAAGAATCAGCCGTGAAGCAATTGGCGAGAACAATCGGCCCGTCAATTGCACGGATTACTTCCAGCGCCGAAATCAGCCTAGGATCTCGAGCCAACCGGTAACCGCCGTTGGTACCGTATTCAGAGACTAGAAAACCAGTTTTGCCGAGCTTCTGTAGTAGCTTGGATAAAACGGGCAGGGGGATGCCACAACCATCCGCTACCTCCTTAGCGCTGACCGCCTCTCCGGTCTCGCGCTGCCGGGCAGCAAAATGCTTGAGAGCAATCAGACTGTAATCTGCCTTCTTTGTGAGTCGGAGCATTCGGGCTTTGATCCGAACCGGACGAAGAGTTGATCTGCGACCAATGAGATCTCATTTCTTTATATCACGGGAGACGAGTCAAAAACAGCACCGCCTCGGAAGTTTTATCCTCAGCGGAATCAGTTACTTAAATGGGACGGCCGAGGCGCCAGGGCGCGGCCTTTTTTCACTCTTGCCGCCCTGCTCGCATGCTACACTCGTACCCGCGACTCGCTTTCCCTAACCACTTGACGTGATTCGGCTTTTCCGAGTTTTCATTCCTGCCAGCGTTGTAGGACTGCTTCTTTCAGAGATCCTCATCGTCCTCGGCTGCTACACGCTCTCCGTCTGGATCATCGGGCTCGATCCGCCCTTTTATCTGTTCGGCGAGAACAACTACTGGAAGCTCCTGGTCGTTACCGGCCTGGTGATCCTCATCATGTACTTCCAGGACCTCTACACCGATCTGCGGATTGTTTCACGCATCCTGCTAGTCCAGCAAGTCTCGCTCGCGGTGGGCTGCGCGCTTTTGTTCATGGCTTTTCTGGGATATCTCAAGCCGGAATTTCTGCTCGGCCGCTGGCTCATGGTGGTAGGCAGCGCGGGTGTACTGGTGTTTCTGCCTATCTGGCGAATCTTTTATTGGAACTATGTTGTCGCCGGCCTCCGTTCCGAGCGTGTGCTCCTGCTGGGAAATTCAAGCATCCTCGGCGAAGTGATCGCACAGCTTGCAGCGCGGCCGGAATTTGGTTATTCCATTCTGGGTTATCTCTGCGAGGAAGGGGCATGCGAGTTCCCCGTCACCTGCTTGGGAAACCTTGCTGATGTACGGCGCATTTGCGACGAATACAAACCAACCAGAATCATTGTCGGAATGGCGGAACGCAGAAACCGGCTGCCTGTTCAGGATCTGCTCGAAATCCGCTTTGGCGGCATCATGATCGAAGATGCATCGGATACTTATGAAATGGCTTTGCGGCGCGTCTGTAGCCGCAAAATCCAGCCTTCACAACTGATCTTCTCGTCGATGCTAGGGCCGCGCCCGCACGCTATTACGATCCAGAAATTTTATTCGTTCCTCATTGGCACCATAGGCCTGGTGGTGTTTTCGCCCTTGATGTTGCTGGCCGCCATCGCAGTTCGCCTTTCGTCGCCCGGGCCCGTGCTGTATCGCCAGCGCCGGGTCGGTCTGAACGGGCACATTTTCAACCTTTACAAGTTCCGGTCGATGTATGTCGATGCAGAAGCGCGCACAGGAGCGGTGTGGGCCAAAGTGGGTGACCCTCGCATTACCCCGATTGGCCGCTGGCTTCGTAAGTTGCGGCTGGATGAGCTGCCGCAGTTCTGGAATGTTGTCCGCGGCGACATGGCGATCGTCGGCCCCCGGCCCGAACGCCCCGAGTTCGTGGACCTGCTTGCGCACCAGATTCCGTATTACCGGCAGCGCCTGGCGGTCAAGCCGGGAATCACCGGATGGGCGCAGATCAATCACAAATACGGCGATTCAGAGCTCGATGCGATGATTAAGCTCGAATACGATCTTTACTACATCAAGAACGTCGCGCCGGCGCTGGATTTCTATATTATTTTTCACACCATCAAGGTGATGCTGCTGAGTCGCGGCGCGCAGTAGCCGCGGAATCTGATTAGATCATCGCTACCGGGGGAGCCGGTTCGTCCGGACTTCCCGCACTCGCAAGCGGCCCGCGAACCTGACCTTGCGCTCGAAAGAGGATCCGAGAAGCAAGCGCGGAAACAATTGGCGCGTTCAAAGCTCAGGCAAATCACCTTATAGGCCACTCGATCAGACATCCCGGCTGGGGTGTGATGGGGCACGAAGCCCATGCCCTTAGGAAGGTCCGGCGGTATTCTGGCCAGCGCTGCTGCGGCAAGTTGATCAGGATGACCGCAAAATTTGAATGGAGCCGCAGCGCGCGCGACGCCGACTCAGCAAAAAGGCGGTCGCGAGTCAGTAGACAGTCAAATCCGCCCTCGACGGCCGCGGTTACCAGTTGACCGTTGGATAGGGCGTTCCATCCCCTGGCGGCGGCGCACTCAGCCGCGATGCCAAAGTCGACGAGAACACTCGTCAGGTGAACGTCCATGTTGGCATCAAGCAGCCACATGGAACGATTCGGTCAGTTCGGACGCTACCTGGAGAACCTCTGACAGAACATCGGGAGATAAGACGTGGTTATACGCTTGGTTGATGTCATCAAGAGTCATCCCGTTCGCAAGGCACTCCAGAATCAGAGAGACGGAGATTCGAGTACCGCGAATCGCTAACTTACCGCCCAAAAGGTCGGGATCTGCGACAATCCACCTGTATCGTTTGTATCCTGCTGGCTGCCAGTCGGACATGTCCGCTCCTCATCTCATCTTAATGGCAATCCAGAAGGACCTTTGCCTGCCCTCTCAGATCATCACCCTGCTCAGATCATCGCCACGGGCGGAGCAGGCTCATCCGGACTTCCCGCGCTCCCCAGTGGCCCGCGAATCATGATAATCGCGAGAATGACGAGCACTCCGATTCCAATCAGATAAGACGGGTGGTTGAAGATCTGCAAATGGTCGCGAATATTCGGTGGCGCAAACTGCAGGCCCGCCCAAACGAGCCCGAGTATCGCTTCCCCAGCGATAAGGCCGGAGGCGGTTAGCACGCCCGCATTGTCTACCCGGGCCTTTTGTGCTTCGTTATAGCCGCGGCGGTCCGCAGCCCGGTCGCCGAGCCAGCGGATCAGACCGCCCACGAAGATGGCGAAAGTCGTTTCGAAAGGAAGATACATACCCACCGCGACCAGCATGGGGCTTTTGACATTCATCATGATGAAAGCGAACCCCATCAGAATGCCGACCAGCACCAGCGGCCACGGCATGTCGCCGCCGACGATTCCTTGCGCGAGCAAGGCCATCAGGCCCGCCTGCGGAGCAGGAAGTTGTCTGTCCCCAAAACCGGTTCCCCCCGCCCGAATGTTTCCTTCATGCAATAGAACAAGCGGAAAATACATGACCAGACTGGCGACCACCACGGCAATCAATTCAGCGATCTGGATATTTCGAGGTGTGCCGCCCAGAATATATCCGACTTTGAAATCCTGAAGCAGTTCACCGGCAACCGCCGATGAGACGCACACCACCGCCGCCACACCGAGCACCGCCGCTACGCCGCCAAGACCTGAAACGCCGAGCGATACCATCAGCAGCGCGGCAACAATCAGCGTCGAAAGCGTTAAGCCGGAAACCGGGTTATTGGAAGACCCGATCAACCCGCAAAGACTGCCGGAAACAGTTGCGAAGAAAAAGCCCAGGATCAGCATGATGATCGCCGCGACCGTGCCTCCCGCCACCTGGCCTGAAAAGTAGATGTACAGCGCGATCATCACCGCGAAAACGACCGCGATTAGCGCAAAGACCACCTTGGAACTCATATACCGCTCCGTCCGGCTGAGCGCGGCCGTATCTTCTGCCGTCTGCTTCAGATCGCGAACCGCGCGGCGAAGCCCGGATGCCAGGCTAGTTCGCATTCGGAACAACGTGTACGCAGCGCCCACCAGCATGCCGCCCACGGCAATCGGCCGGACAACATATCGCCACACTGCGCCGGACAGCTCGCTCCATGACGCAGTTGATGTGCCGGGAGGAAGAAACGTGTTCAGTTGGGGGCCTAAAAAGTAGATGAGAAGCGGCACCATGAAGCCCCAGGCGAGTACGCCGCCTGAGAACTGCAGGCCGGCAAGCCGCGGACCGATAATGTAACCAACTCCCAGGTAGGCAGGGCTGACGCTTGGCGCTGAGAATGTGCTCACCCCGCCGGTTTGCAGAACGTTTGTGGATCCGGCGGTTCCCAGCCGTACCCGGCTCGCTCCCAGGCGGCCCACCGGTATCGCGAACTCCGAATCGGACGCGAAGAAGCCAAAGCGTCCGAGCAGGAAAATCAATCCGCCCAGACCGATATTCCAGAACAGGTATTTGGCGGCCTCGGCGCCCCGCTGGCCGGCTTTGTGAATTTCCGATGCGGCGATGGATTCTGGAAAGGGAAGCTCCGGATCTTCCACCATGATGCGCCGGACCAAGGAAATGAAAAGGACGCCCAGGACGCTGCCTACCAGAATCAGAACGGTCGTCTTCCAGTACGCGTCGTGAAAACTGAAGGAGGGCCAGGCTTTCGCCATCAGGAAGGCGGGAATGGTAAAGATGGCGCCCGATGCCACGCCCTCGCCAATCGACCCGCTGGTACGGGCGATGTTCTCTTCCAG
>JAICXK010000139.1 GCA_025980435.1 Bryobacteraceae bacterium | reverse complement strand
TGCCGCGACGCGGCCACCCTGCAATATGTGCTGCTCGGCGGAAACAGCCACTCGGACGTCAAAGAGCTCCGATTCCTCCGCGACTCGCACGCGTTTGCCGGCGTCGCCGGCTCCAACATCGAGAGCGAGGCCAACTGGCGCAATGGCGCCCATACGGAACGGATCTGGGGCGCGAGTATTACTGATAATTTCTTCGATATCGCCGGTGTTCCCGTGTTATTCGGGCGGCCCATCCACACCGGCGAGCAACATGAGGTGGTGCTGAGTTACGGATTTTGGAAAGGCAAGTTAGGCGGCAATCCGGACATAATCGGACGCCGGCTCGTATTGGATGGAGACGCGTACACCGTTGTAGGTGTGCTGCCGGCCGATCACAGGACCCTCGTCGGATTCGGTTTGTCGCCCGATCTGTATAAGACTGTTCAGACTCCGGACCTCCCGCTGATGCTCTACGTTCGCCTCCCGAAAGGAATGTCGCACGCTGAAGCCTACGGCCGGCTGCAACAACTCGCCGGGCAACGGGATCGTATAGATCCGGAACCTGACTTCAAGCGCACACAGGGATTGGAGATGCGTGCGGTGGCCGGAATGGACCGCCTGCGATCCGTATCGATGATTCCGTTTACCGCATTCTTCGGAATGCTGATGGCGGTGGTTGGGCTGGTGTTGCTGATTGCCTGCGCGAACGTGGCCAGCCTGCTGCTGGCGCGCGCAGCGAACAGGCAGCAGGAACTGGCCATCCGGCAAGCGATTGGCGCGGGGCGCGGCCGCATCCTCCGGCAACTGCTTGCCGAAAGCCTGTTATTGGCTGGGCTAGGTACCACGGCAGGCTTGATACTGAGCATCGCGACGACCGCTGCTATGAATGGCATTCGCTTCCCTCTGCCTGCGCCGGTTCGACTCCATATCGAGCCGGATTGGAGACTGCTGAGCTATTCCGTCGCGCTCGCTTTAGCCTGCGCGATTTTGTGCGGGCTGCTACCGGCACTGAAGGCGACCAGGCGCGATGTCAACACCGGCCTCAAAATCGAGGAACGGCAAACCGGCGGCCGGGCGCGTATGCATCGGTTCCTTGTTGCCGGACAACTCGCCGTTTCGGTTCTGCTGCTAACCGTGGGCTTTCTGTTCCTGAAAAACCTGTTTCTCGCCGCCAGCATGAATCCGGGCTTCGACGTGCACCATACCGTTTGGGCTTACATGCGGCTGGTTCCTGAGAGATACGCGAAAAAGGAAGCAATCGATCCCGTCATACACGCGGCGCTGCAGAAATTGCGCTCGCTGCCGGGCGTGCAGTCGGCTGCTACGTTGCGCGTTGTTCCGTTTAACGATCAGCAAACAATGGGTACTGATGCGCATCTGGACAACAGCACTGCGGCCCGGATGATCTCCTACAACGGTAACGCCGTCGGCCCGGATTACTTCAAAACGATGGGTATTCCGTTGCTCGCGGGCCGCGAGTTCTTGTCTTCCGATACGAAGAACGCCCCAGAAGTGGTGATCCTCAACAACACTCTGTCACGGGAGCTATTTGGAGATAAGAACCCGGTGGGCCACACGATTCGCCTGCATACCGGGCCTCCGCAGACCATCGTCGCTGTTGCCAAAGGCAGCAAGTACTTCACCATGGGCGAGAAAGACAGGCCGGCAATGTATACCAGCTATTTCCAATCCGACGATGCAGTGGTCAACCTGAACTTCATGGTTCGAAGCGGCTTGCCTCCGGCGAGCTTAGTGAAGGAAATGAGCGCTGCTTTGGGTTCGATCGATCCAACCGCAGCTATTGAGGTCAAACCGATGGAGAAGTCGATGGCTCTCGCGATGCTGCCAAGCCAGGCCGGGGCAGCACTGCTCGGCAGTATGGGCATGTTAGCGTTATTGCTCGCCGCGGTGGGGCTGTATGGAGTGCTGCTCTATTCGGTCAGCCGGCGACTCCGGGAGTTCGGCCTGCGGATGGCGCTCGGCTCGGCGCGGCCGGCAGTGATCAAACTGGTTTTGAAAGACACCTTCTGGATGCTCGGCGGCGGACTCGCCGCAGGACTGTTGCTCGCATTTTTTGCGACGCCCTCGCTCTCGCTATTTCTTGTGCCCGAAGTTGGCGCGCACGATCTGACCGCGTTCATCTTCACTGTTGCGGTGCTCGCCGGCGTCGCCGCGATAGCAAGTGTGGCCCCGGTCTTGCGCGCACTGCGCGTGGATCCGGCGGTGGCGCTGCGATATGAATGAGTGCAGAATTCGGAGCAATCACAAATTGGATATTCCTTCGATTTCTGAAACCAACCGAAACTGAGCGGGAAGCGTTAGCGACCTAATCGGGCTACTCCGAATAAGGCGCTTACGCTTCTGGCTCTGCGTCCAGGTATCGCACGTCCCGAAATCTTTCGCTACGCCGCGCATCCAGCGACTTTCTGCTATTCCCACCCCCACCGCCCTCCGTTTCACAATAGAACTAATGAACGGTTTGAAACGCACGGAATCCGACAGCATGGGCGCGATTGAAGTCCCTGGCGATATGTACTGGGGCGCGCAGACCCAGCGCTCGCTGAAACATTTCGACATCGGCGAAGACCGGATGCCTCCCGAACTGATTCGGGCGTTCGGCGTGCTCAAGAAAGCCGCAGCGCTGGTCAATCGCGATCTCGGCAAGCTAGACGAGCAGAAGACCGCTCTGATTGTTCAAGCGGCGGACGAAGTCATCTCCGGCAAGCTCAACGGCCATTTTCCGCTCCGCATCTGGCAAACCGGCAGCGGCACACAAACCAACATGAACGCCAACGAGGTGATTTCGAATCGCGCCATCGAGCTCGCCGGTGGCGCAATGGGTTCCAAGAAGCCCATCCATCCGAACGATCACGTGAACATGTCGCAGTCGTCGAACGACACGTTCCCGACCGCCATGCACATCGCGGCCGCCGAACGCATCGCGCTTGCGCTGATTCCGGCCGTTCAGAAACTGCGCAACACCTTAGATGAGAAGGCGCGCGCGTTTGCCGGCATCGTAAAGATCGGGCGCACGCATCTGCAGGATGCCACGCCGTTGACCGTGGGGCAGGAGATGTCAGGGTGGGTATCCCTCCTGGACCGAGATATCGACAGGCTGCGCGTGGTGCTGGATGGGCTTTATGACCTGGCGATTGGCGGTACCGCTGTCGGCACCGGCCTGAACGCGCATCCCGAATTCGCCCACAGGGCCGCCGCAAAGATTGCGGAATTGACAGGTCTGCCGTTCCGTTCTCATCCGAACAAATTTGCCGCGCTCTCCGCGCATGACGAGCTGGTTTTCGCCAGCGGCGCGCTGAAAACGCTGGCCGCTTCGCTGATGAAGATCGCCAATGATGTGCGCTGGCTGGCTTCCGGGCCTCGCTGCGGGCTCGGCGAATTGATTATTCCGGAAAACGAGCCGGGTTCCTCTATCATGCCTGGCAAGGTGAACCCTACCCAGGCTGAAGCAGTGACTATGGTCGCGGCCCAGGTGATGGGGAACGATGCCGCGATCGGCTTTGCCGGATCGCAAGGCAATTTCGAACTCAACGTATTCAAGCCCGTCATCATTCACAACTTCCTGCACTCGGTGCGCCTGTTAAGTGACGCCTGCCGCA
The DNA here is from genome assembly GCA_025980435.1 of Bryobacteraceae bacterium. GTDB lineage: Bacteria > Acidobacteriota > Terriglobia > Bryobacterales > Bryobacteraceae > Bog-105. The sequence goes on along the minus strand of JAICXK010000139.1, from coordinate 9,334 downwards.
GTTTCAACGAGCACTGCGCGATTGGCATTGAAGTGAATCGGGCCCAGATTGACCGCTACATTCAGAATTCCCTGATGCTTGTGACCGCTCTCAGCCCCCTCGTGGGTTACGACAAAGCCGCGAAAATTGCGCATACCGCCCATGTCGACGGCTCCAGCCTTCGCGAGGCCACATTAAAGCTGGGGTATATGTCGGGCGATGAGTTCGATAAGTGGGTGAAGCCCGAACAGATGACGCATCCTGCCTAGACCAATCTGGGCTAACAGGGAACGTGTGTCTTCTCCGCGCAGGGCTGCGGTTGCTGCTTCATATCGAAGACGAGGAACTCCGCTGCGAGGCCGCCAACGTTTTGCGAGAGGCGGCTCCGCCGGTTCCGTTCGAGGAGCACAGTGGAAGCGTAGCAGATCTGTTGGCGCACATCGAAAAGCAGGCCCCCGATGCCGTGCTGCTCCAACTCGACGCACTCCCCTGGGAAGTCCAGGTGGCTATCCGTCAGATTCGAACGCAGTCGCCGCGCGCCAAAATTGTTGCGCTCCATCGCTGCGCCGACCCGAATCTGATTCTGGCTGCTCTGCGCGCCGGTGCTAGCGAGTTTCTACCCACTCCCCTTCAGCCCACTCTTCTGCCGGCGCTCGAACGCCTCCTGGCCTCCGGCGATGGCGAATTTGCCGCGCCCGTGCGCGGCAAGGTGATCGGGCTGCTGTCCGCCAAGGGAGGTTGTGGCGCCACCACGCTCGCCTGTCATATCGGTTGGGAGCTTCACCGGCAAACCCGCAAGAGCGTACTGCTTGCGGATTTGGATCTCGCGTGCGGCCTGCTTGGATTCCTGATGAAATCTCCAGCGGAATACTCTATCCTAGATGCAGTCAAGAACCTACCCCGGCTGGATGAAAGCTTGTGGAAGGCGCTCTGCTACGAACCTCGCCCCAAGCTGTGGACCATTCCGGCTCCGCCTGCCTGCTCCTTGTGGGACCGCCCCGATGATGGCCAGCTTCGCCAGATTCTTCAGTTCATGCGCACCCAGCATGACTGGATCATTCTCGACCTGGGGCGCGGATTGAACGGCATCTCCCTTGCGGCGCTCGAAGAAATCGATCAGCTCATGCTTATCTCGACCCTCGATGTGGGCGCCTTGTACGCTCTCAAATCCATCCTTCACCACCTGTCTCATTACGGCGAAAAGATTCAAATTGTCTTAAACCGGACGCCCAAAATGATGGACATCGGCACCCAGGAGATCGCCAAGGTGCTGGGGCGCTCTCCGTATGCGGCCGTACCAAACGAATCGCTCGATTTATCCGATTCCTGCGCAAAGGGTAATCTGCGCGATTCGAATGGTCGATTGGCCCAGCATTTTGCCAGGCTAGCCTGCAAAATCGCCGATATAGCACCTGTGAAAGCGAAGAAGAAGTTCGCGCTCTTTGGCTAGGAATCGTCCTGAGAGCGTAGCTCACGCGGACACCACTTCTCCTTTTAAGAGAAGATCGGGTGTCGCACGGCTTCACCATCATCAACCAGAACCGCTGCTCCATTCTGGCCCAGCATGTGCGCGTCGCGGCGAACAGCCGGGAACGCCGCCGTGGACTGCTCGACCTCCGCAATGTGAACGAAGACTTCGGCCTTTGGATCAATCCCTGCGAAGCCATTCACACGTTTGGCATGAAGATGCCGATCGATTCTATTTTCATCGATAAGCATTTCCAGGTACGGAAACTGCGGTCATACCTGCGGCCGGGCCGGATCGCAATTTGCCTTTCGGCAGCCTCGGTTCTGGAACTGCCCGTTGGAACGATCTTGCGCTCGCGCACTGCAGTTGGAGATCGCCTGCGGTTTTCGTCGTCGAATCTAGCCGATGCATAGCATCCCCCTGGTTGTTCGGCTTGTTCTGGCCACGGTAGTTCTGACCGCCGCGGTTTATGATTTCCGCTTCCGCCGAATCCCGAACTGGCTGAATCTTTCCGGCCTCGTACTCGGATTCGGCCTGAACGCGCTCTTTTTTCAGATGCACGGCGCCATCGCAGCCGGTCAAGGTCTCCTGTTCGCCATTCTCATCTATATGCCCCTCTATCTCCTTCGGGCTATGGGGGCGGGCGATGTCAAACTGATGGCGGCGCTGGGTAGCCTGGTCGGGCCCTGGAACTGGCTACAGATCTTTCTGGCAACCGCCATCGCCGGCGGCATCGTGGCGGCCGGACTCATCCTTTTCAAGCGCCGCTTTACGGACACCTGCTGGAATGTATGGCTACTGCTGAAGGAATTGAGCCATTTCCGCGCGCCTCACCGCGGGAGCGCTCAGCTCGATGTGCGTAATGCCGCGGCCCTGCGCATGCCACATGGCGTGTTGATCGCCATTGGATCGCTGGTGTTTCTGCTGTTTGTGGCGCACGCCTGAGCGCTGTGCGCTATTGTGGCGCATGCTTCAGCGTGCCGCTGCCGGTTTTTAACCGGCAGCAGCATGAGAGACAATCTGGCTGCCTATCGCACTTGTTGGCGAACATGCCACATCGACGATTGCCGCACATCTATCCCGAAGGCCGCTGGCTTTTTGTAACCTGGCACTTGCATGGAAGTTTGCCGCGAGGTCTATATCCACCGTCGGGAAAGCCTTCTTCGGGAAAGGCATTTGTCTGGATGGACCGCTATTTGGATACGACCCGCCAAGGACCGATGTATCTGCGGCGTCCGGAGGCGGCGAGCCTGGTCGTGGAGGCGCTCGCTCGCGGTGTAGAGATGAAACTATACGAGTTGCATGCTTTCGTCGTCATGGCCAACCACGTTCACATCCTTTTCCAGCCGCGGCAAGAGGTCAGTCAGGTACTTCAGTGGATCAAAGGGACCAGCGCCCGGCAAGCCAATCAGCTTCTGGCTCGCACTGGGAAGCCTTTTTGGCAGCGAGAGTCCTACGACCACTGGATAAGAAATGAGCGGCAGTTCGAACGAATCGCAACCTACATCGAAAACAATCCCGTCAAAGCCGGATTGGTCAATGAGGCCTCTGAATATCGATGGTCCAGTGCGTGGAAAGACGGTGAACTGAAGTTCACCGCTGCACGCTAAAGCGCGACGCCACCCGGAGCAGGTACCCGTGGCGCATGCTTCAGCGTGCTGCTGCCGGTCTTTAGCCGGCAGGCGTTCTCTCGTGCCCTCCCGGAGCTTTCTTACTCCTTCATCCGGTCATAGCCCTTTAGAAATTCCAGAGATATTCAGCCACTTCCCTTTTGCAAGATCGGCTATTGGTTCATCCGTCCTGACCGATAAGGAAGGTGGATTCTAGCACCACAAGAAAGGAAGATATATATGTTTTATTCATTTTTGAAGGCATTCGCGCGGGAAGAGGACGGACAGGACCTGGTGGAATACGCGCTGCTCCTGGCGTTCATCGCTTTGGCCTCGATTGCCGCCCTCGGGACGGTCACGACTGCCCTGAACGGGGTCTGGACCAACATAAATACCAAGCTCGGCACGGCAGCGTCGCAGTAAGTATGTCAAGGGGGAGCAGTAACTTGCATTCACTGCTCCCGCTTCTACGAATTTCATGAACCGCCGTTTCATTCCTGTCCTGCTCTTCGCCCTGGTTGTGTCCGCGGCCGCCAGTTTCTTGGTTTATCACCTCGTGCTTACTCATGTACAGGCAGCGGGAAGTAAGCCCGTTCCGAAACAGAAGCTGCTGGTTGCCTCGCACAACCTCGAGGTGGGTGCGCTCATACAACAGTCGGACCTGAAATGGATGCAATCAGCCGACTCCATTCCCGAGGGCGCGATCAACGACATGCAGCAGGCGACTGGGCGCGGCGTGATCTCCACTATTTACGAAGGCGAACCGATCGCCTCGGCCCGTCTTGCTGCGAAAGGCGCGGGGGCCGGTCTTGCGGCCATGATTCCGGTCGGCGAGCGCGCCGTCGCCCTCAAAGTGGACCAGGTGGTCGGGCTGGCCGGCTTTGTCGTCCCGGGTATGCGTGTCGATGTAATCATCGCCGGCAACGCGAGTTCTGCCCCCGGTGCGGAAGGCGTCCTCTCCCGTACCGTTTTGCAGAACATTGAAGTTCTTTCCGCCGGACAGAAGATCGAAAAGAGCACCGACGGTAAACCCGAAGAGGCGCAAGTCGTCAATCTGCTGGTTACCCCCGATCAGGCCGAAATCCTCAGCCTGGCAAGTAACGAGACTAAGGTTCAGCTTGTCTTGCGAAATCCGCTCGACACCCAAGAGGAACCTACGCACGGAACGTCCGTAGCGGCTTTGTTTGGCGTCACGCCGCCTCCTCCCGTTCGCCCGGTCGCCATCGCCGCGCCCAAACGTCCGGCCCCGGTCGCACACGCACCGGAGGGTCCGACTGTTGAGGTGTTCAACGGGACCAAGCGAAGCGAACAAAAACTCGACGGGCGTTAATCCGGGAAACCATGAAGACCAGATTCTTTACCCTCGCGTGCTTGGCCGGCGCGGCGCTGTCGGTTTGTTACGCGGCCCCCCCTGCCGGGCCGACCGATCTTGCCGTCGGGATTAACAAATCCACCATCGTGCAGAGCGCCCCTGGCGTGAAGCGAATCTCGATCGCCAACCCCGATCTCGTCGAAGCGGTTGCGGTCAGCAAGACAGAGGTTTTGCTGAACGGAAAGGAGGCCGGCGATACCAGCCTCATTCTCTGGGATCTGGACGGAAAAAGAACCATGTTCGACGTCCACGTCGTCGCGGCTACCCCGAAGTTGGAAGTCGTGCGCGATGAGTTGAAACGCGAGCTTCCCGGCCAGGATGTCACTCTGACGGTTAGCCAGGGGAGCGTGTTCCTGCGAGGTACGGTCAACGACCTCACCTCATCCGATCGCGCTGCCGAAATCGGCGCGACGCTTGGCAAGGTAGTAAATCTTCTACGCATCAAGGTTCCCGAGGCGGATACGCAGGTTTTGCTGAAGGTGCGCTTTGCGAGCATCGATCGAACCGCGCTCCAGCAGCTCGGCGCGAATATCATCAGCACGGGAGCGACCAATACGATCGGAACCATCTCCACCGGGCAGTTTGGGCAGCAGCCGACCTTCGATTTCAAGCAGAACCCGTTTTCGGTTACGTTCAACAATCTTCTGAACATCTTTTTCTTCCGCCAGGATCTTAACCTGGCAGGCACCATACAGGCGTTGGAGACGAAGCAGTTGCTGCAGATTCTGGCGGAGCCGAACCTTTTAACGGTGATGGGACGCCCTGCCAGCTTTCTCGCAGGCGGCGAATTTCCCTATCCCACGCTGCAAGGCGGCGGCGCCGGGGTCGGTCAGATCACCATCCAGTTTCGCGAGTTTGGAATACGCATCCGCTTTCTTCCAACGCTTACACCCCGGGGAAGCATTCATCTTGTACTTACACCCGAAGTAAGTTCTTTGGACTATACCAATGGACTTACGATCAGCGGCTACACCATACCTGGCCTCGATGTCCGGAGAGTCCAGACCGAAGTCGAACTGGAGAACGGGCAAAGTTTTGCCATCGCCGGCTTGCTGGATAACAGAACAACCGAGAATCTGAATAAAATCCCAGGCCTGTCAAATATCCCCGTGCTAGGGAAGCTCTTCGAATCGCGTTCCCTGCAGAAGAACAACACCGAGCTTCTGGTGCTGATAACGCCGGAATTGGTTCATCCCATACCGGCGGGAGCCAAGGGTCCGGCGCTGGACATGCCCAAGCCGTTTATGAAAGATGCGCCCACGGCGGTTCCGCTTAATCCGACGAACCCGGCCACCCAAACCCCTAGGACCACGACTCTGCCGTGGGAAACGCTCAAGAACTGGACTGAGCCGGAGCCGGTCCCATCCGCCCCCGCTGGCCCCGCCAACGGCATGCCCGATGGTGGGATAAAGCCGGTCTTTCAGGGCAGCCCGCCGCCCGGCGATTCTAACCCGGCGTCCACATCGAAGAATTGAGGCAGCCATGAAAACCGCCAACCTCCTGCTCGCTCTGGAAGACGACGTGTTGCGCCACGACGTCGTATGCCGTCTGGAAAACTCGGAGAGGCATTGCTCGTTTGACGAGCAAAATCCGAGCGACTGGAGAGGTCTGCTGAACCGCGTCAGTCAACATCGCCCTGAAATCCTGTTAATCGAGTTATCCGCGATTAAGGCTGATCTGGCCAATTCGCTTCGAGCGATCAAAAAATCGGCGCCCCAGACCAAGATTGTTGCACTGCATTCCAGTGATGACCCCAAAACGATACTCGCGGCGATGCGGGCCGGCGCAAACGAATTCATTCATCCTCCCTTTGAGGAAACCTTCGAAGCTGCGATCGAGCGCGTTATTAATTCAAACACCGAAGAGCAGCGGCCGGAGCGTCGGGGAAAGGTCGTAGGCTTTCTTTCCGCGAAGGGCGGCTGCGGAGCGACCACGCTCGCCTGCCACATCGCAGCCGACTTGAAGCTGCAAACCGGGCAGAATGTTCTGCTCGCCGATCTTGACCTGTCGTCCGGCATGGTCGGATTTTTGATGAAGATCGAGTCGCAATACTCCGTGCTGGATGCGATATCGAACCTGGGCCGCCTGGATGAGAGCCTATGGAAGGCGCTGGTATCGGAATGGAAGCCCGGCGTCGGCGTGATCCCCGGGCCCGATGCATTCTCTTACGACAGCGCGCCGGCGCGGGATGAGCTCCGTCATCTCGTGCGTTTCATGCGAACGCAGCACGATTGGGTGGTTCTGGATCTGGGCCGCAGCTTCACGGAAGTGACCGCCGCGCTCTATCAGGAACTCGACGACCTGTTGCTTGTGTCCGTTTTGGAAGTGACGGCGCTGCACGGTTTGAAGGCAATCGCTCAGAAGCTGCGCGATCGCGGCGAAGACATGTCCAAGCTCCAACTCATTTTGAATCGCACTCCCAAGATGATGGATATGACCCACGAGGACTTGCAGAAAATCCTGGGCCGCCCATTATATGCGATGCTCCCCAATGACTATCCGAGTCTGTATCAAGCCTATTCCACCGGTACGCTGCTGCCGGCAAACAACCGCCTGGCGCAGCAATTTTCGGTATTGACGACGAAGCTTGCTGGGATTGAAGCGCCGAAGCCGCAAAGGAAATTCTCTTTGTTCCGGTGACGCCAATGACGCCGAACACGGATCTTCAACGTCTGCAATCGCGGTTGACAGAGCCGCCTGCGCCCAATGGTCGAGAGGCCTCCGCCGCTCAGTACCAGGAAATCAAATTCTCCGTTCACAGAAAACTTCTGGACCGTATCAACCTGGAAGCCCTCGCCGCACGCTCCGGCGAACAGGCGCGTCAGGAAATTCGCCCGGCGGTTGGCAAGCTCGTCAATGAGGAGAAGACGCCGCTCAGCCTGGCCGAGAAAGAACAGTTGATCGACGAGGTGCTCGATGAAGTGTTTGGGCTCGGCCCGCTCGAGCCATTGCTGCGTGACCGCACCGTTTCCGACATTCTGGTAACCACGCCGCGCATGGTATATGTCGAGCGCGCCGGAAAGCTCGAGCGAACTGCCATCGAATTCAAAGATGATGCGCATCTCCAGCGCATCATCGAGCGCGTCGTCTCTCGCGTCGGCCGGCGCATCGACGAATCCTCTCCGATGGTGGACGCGCGACTTCCCGACGGCTCCCGCGTGAATGCCGTGATCCCACCGCTTGCAGTCGATGGTCCGCTGCTTTCCATCCGGCGCTTCGGCGGGTCGCCTCTTCAGCCGGTAGATCTGCTTCGCAACCAATCTATTATCGAACCGATGCTCGAGCTGTTGAAGTGTTGCGTAAAGGCGCGTTTGAACATCATCATCTCGGGCGGAACCGGGGCGGGCAAAACCACGTTCCTGAACATGCTCTCCGGCTTCATCTCCCCGAACGAGCGGATTGTCACGATTGAGGACGCGGCCGAATTGCAACTGCGACAGCCCCACGTAGCCCGGCTGGAAACGCGCCCCGCGAACATTGAAGGCAAGGGCGCGATCATGCAGCGTCAACTGCTGATCAACGCTCTTCGTATGCGTCCCGACCGCATCATCGTCGGTGAAGTTCGCGGAGAAGAAGCTCTCGATATGTTGCAGGCCATGAACACGGGCCACGATGGATCCCTCACGACCGTCCATGCCAATAGCCCTCGCGACGCCATCAGCCGGTTGGAGGTCATGGTCAGCATGTCGAATTCCAATATCAACCTCCGCTCGATCCGCCAGCAGGTCGCCTCCGCCGTGGATCTTTTTGTGCAGATCTCCAGGCAGAGCGATGGTTCGCGCCGCGTGACCCACATGACCGAATGTGTCGGCATGGAAGGCGATCAGGTTACCACGCAAGACATCTTTACGTTTGAGCGGTCGGGCATATCTAAGGATGGACGCGTTATGGGGCGCTTTCACTCAACCGGCATTCGCCCTAAGTTCAGTGAGCGGATCAAGGCCGCGGGCCTGGATATTCCGCTGAGTATTTTTCAAAGCTCCATGGAGGTGCGATAGCCGGTCTATGGTCCTGACCGTCGCCATCTTTGTCTTTCTCTTTGTCGTAATACTTCTGTGTATCGGTCTCGGACAAGCCTTTCTCGTTTCGCGCCAAAAGCAGCAAGTGCGAAACATGCTCCGGCGCGCGGAATCGAAGACGCCTGAACCGCGTCCGGACTTGCTGCGGCCCGAAGCCGTTCAGGACCTGCTGACAAAGGCTCTCAATAGCATCGGCCTGTTCTCCCGCCTGGCCCTGTTCATGGAACAGGCGGGGTCGGAGTGGACCACCGGAAAATTCGTATTTGCCTCTCTTGCCACGGGAGTGTTCGCCTTCATCATTGGAGCGATCGTCCCGGCCGTCTCCCACGTCAGCTTCGGGCCGGGCCTCCTCACCTGTTTCGGCGGCTCAATACCCTTTTTGTTATTGCTTCGGAAACGCGCTAAACGATTCGCAGCGTTCGAAGAACAGTTTCCGGAGGCGCTCAATTTCCTTTCCCGGTCCATGCGCGCAGGTCATGCATTCACCATTGGATTAGAAATGCTGGTCGCCGATTCTCCCGAGCCGCTGGTGGGATGCTTCCGCCGCGTGTTGAACGATCTGCACCTGGGCTCGCCGCTGGAGGTCGCGCTCGGAAAATTAGTGGCCCTTGTGCCGTTAATCGACGTTCGATTCTTTGTTTCATCCATCTTGCTCCAGCAGGGGACCGGCGGCAATCTGAGCGAAATTCTCGACAGCATGGCCCAGATCATTCGCGAGCGGTTCCGGCTGAAAGGCCAGGTAAAGGCCGCTGCCGCGCACGGCAAAATCACCGGCCTGGTTCTTGCGCTGATGCCGGTGGTTGTCGCCATCCTGCTGTTCTTCACTTCTCCGAAATATCTGACCACGTTCATGCAGGACCCGGCGGGCAAGAAGCTGCTGATGGGA
>JAICXK010000393.1 GCA_025980435.1 Bryobacteraceae bacterium | reverse complement strand
CTGCTGGCGCGAGCGATCGCGGGCGAGGCGAATGTCCCGTTCTTTTCCATTTCCGGCTCGGACTTTGTGGAGATGTTCGTGGGCGTGGGCGCAAGCCGCGTGCGCGACCTGTTCGAACAAGGCAAAAAGAATGCCCCCTGCATTATCTTTATCGACGAAATCGACGCCGTGGGCCGGCACCGTGGAGCCGGGCTGGGCGGCGGCCACGATGAGCGCGAGCAAACACTGAATCAGCTTCTGGTCGAGATGGACGGGTTCGAATCGAACGAAGGAGTGATCCTGGTGGCGGCGACGAACCGGCCCGATGTGCTGGACCCTGCCCTGCTCCGGCCTGGCCGTTTCGATCGGCGCGTGGTGGTGGACCGTCCGGATGTGCGCGGACGCGAAAGCATTTTAAAGGTTCATACCAAGAAGACCCCGCTCGCGGACGATGTCGATTTATCGGTGATTGCCCGCGGGACGCCCGGGTTCGCAGGCGCGGATCTCGCCAATCTTGTGAATGAAGCTGCACTGGTGGCAGCGCGTCAAAACCGGAAAGTAGTCACCCAATACGATTTCGAAGTGGCCAAAGATAAGGTCTTGATGGGCGTTGAGCGCAAGAGCATGATCATCAGCGATAAAGAAAAGCGCATGACCGCCTATCACGAGGCGGGCCACGCACTGGTCGCGGCATTGATTGAGAACGCCGATCCGTTACACAAGGTTACGATCATTCCGCGCGGCATGGCGCTGGGATTGACCATGCAATTGCCGTTAGATGACAAGCTGTCGCACGACAAGAAGTACCTGGAAGCGCGCCTGGCCATTCTCATGGCCGGCCGAATCACGGAAGAGATTTTCCTGGACCAGATGACCACGGGCGCCGGCAATGATATCGAGCGTGCCACCGAAATGGCCCATAAGATGGTCTGTGAGTGGGGCATGAGCGAGCTGGGTCCTTTAAGTTTCGGCAAGAAGGACGAACAGATCTTCCTGGGGCGCGAAATTGCGCAGCACCGCGATTACAGCGAAGAGACCGCGATCAAAATCGACCAGCAGGTTAGGAAACTGGTCGAGGACGGCTACAACAACGCCAAGCAGATCATCCAAGGGCACTCCGACGCGCTGGTTCGGGTCGCCGAAGCGCTGCTGGAACGCGAAGTTCTGGATGGCGGCGAAGTGATCGACCTGATCAACGGGAAGACGTTGCCGAAGCTCGCTAGCGGCCACAAAACAGGAACCCAAGCCACTCCTCCAGAGGGGGGCACAGTGATTGCACCGCATCCGCCTGCACCGATTCCGGGTCTGGTTGGCGGCGAGAGCCCACAGCCGGCGTAATCGCCAAACGGCGCAAAAAAAATGCCGCTCCGGCTTGTCAAATCTGGCCGGAGCGGCTGAGGGAAGATCAGAAAATCATCGGTTGCGATGACCGCCAGAAGAGTGTCCGCCGCCACCGCCACGCGATGAGCCACCACCGCCACGCGAACCGCCGTCATGCGAACGTGAGGGTGCACTGTTACGCGGTGAATTGTAGTGGGGTGCACTGTTATGGGGTGCATCGTAGTGCGGCGTGTTGTAACGAGGCGTGTTGTAACGCGGAACCACAGGCGTTCTATATGCGGGCGATTGCGGATGGTAGCGCGAAGCACCCGGTTCGCTGTAACGCGGCGTCGTAGGCGCGCCGAATCCGCCACGGCCGGCGTAAGCCGGGGGCGCCGCCTGCCTCGGCGGCGGCTGTCCAAAGTTGTGCCAGCCGCTCTGTTCGGATCCCGACCTGAAGCTATCCCGATAGCGGGTCGAATTGCCGGGATCTCCGAAGCGCTGCCATCCGCCGATCGATTGCCTTCCCTGGGTTTGCGCTGGCGGAGTTCCCCGCCCTGCGATCCGGCCCGTTTGGTTGGGCGGAATTCCATGCGACGGAACACCATGCAAGGGAATACTGTGTCCGCCAGCCTCTCTCTCGAATCCGCGGAACCGCGCCTGCGGACTCTGGAAGAAACGGCGGTTCGGAGCGCCCGCAAGGCGCGGGTTGGCGATGGCAGCGCGGTTTGAAAAACGAAACGCCCGGCCTGCCGGCGAGACCGGCACGTGGCCGCGGAAGAAGGTCGCATTCGTTATTTGGGTGCGCGAGGCCGCATGGAATCGGTGTCCCGGGCCACCAAAGCCGCTAACGGCTGCCGCCATTGCACCGCCGCGGACATTTGCGTTGCGGTACATGCGGGCCATATTCGCGTTTCTCCAGAAACGATCGCCATCGTAGCGATTGAAACCGAACCGGCCGCCGCGGAATCCATGTCCCCACCAGGGATGGCAGACCTCAAACGGAGCTAACGCCACCCAGCCGATACCGGAGAAGCCAAGTCCCGAGCCCCCCCAACCGAAAAACCCAACGAGCGCCGGGCTCCAGGCATATCGCGCGCGGAGCGCGCCGGGCCACCAGCACCAGCCATAGCCGGTATTCCAGAACCAGCGCCCGTAATGATACGGCGCCCAGCCCCAGGGAGCGTTGTCCACCCAGGTCCAACCATAGTAATCTTCCCAAGTCCACTGACCGTCACTGTAGGGTGACCAATCCGGCGCCGGCGCTCGCGGAGCCCATACTTGGCCGTACTGCGAAGGCACCCAGTTCCCGTATGCGTCCAGATCATCCGCGCCGGTGATATCGGGACTGACGCGCTGATAGCTTTGCGAACCCAGCAGATCCCGATCGCGGTTTGCGGACCAATCATCCAGTTGATCGCGCGGAATCTCGGAGGTGGCCTGAAACTCAGGGTCGGTGGGATCTCCTCTGACCAGAGTGGTCCGGCCCGCGTCCAACCGTTCGGATCCGCGCGGGCCATCGATCTCGGCCTGTCCGGATCGCACCGTGATCTGTGTTGTGCCATCATCCAGAACGGAGATGCGATACTCGCCCTGCGAGAGCGGCCGCACGGCGATACTGGGCGTGTCGATTTCAGTCTGGGAATTGTCATCGCGCAGGACGCGATAGATGACAGTGCCGGCTCCCAACTGCACCTGGTAGCGGTGGTATTGCAGATCGGCGATGCCGACGTCGGTGTTTGGTCCCAGCCGGATCAAGTTCGCGTAATCGAGCTCGATTTCGGCGCGGGATCCCGACGACGTTTGGAGATGATCGCGAGCCATGAGCGGCGCATTGATCGCTACGGCTTCCAACTGCCCGTTGTCGCCGCGCTTCACGTTCGCATCGCCCTGCACGACACTAACGCGAGCGACGCCATGCTGCTCGTCGGCCGCCAAATCCGGCGCATCCTGCGGCTGTTGCATTTGTTGCTGTTGAACCGGAGGATAGGCTTGCGGCGGATACTGCTGTGGCGCAGGAGACTGCCCCGGATAGCCGGACGGAGCGCGAGTAAACTGCGCATTTGCGCCCGGTTCCAGGCACGTCACCGCGACGGCAGCGACGAGAATGGCGAAAAGGGAGCCGCGGAACATGCGTCTAAGCACCTTGGTTAACAGGTTAGCGGCCAAACTCTAAGTACCGTTATTCGAATCGCTTAAGGCCGCCTCGCCGGATGCGGCCCTGGTTGAAATCCACCAGTCTGGG
>JAICXK010000150.1 GCA_025980435.1 Bryobacteraceae bacterium | reverse complement strand
CCATTGGTCACGACATTTCTGGCAAGCGCTGGGAGCAGATCCTCAGGAGCCAGGTCGGTGGACAGCGCCGCCATTCGCGCAAACGAGGAAAGCGGGCCGGGAATGGTGATAGTCGAATACTCGACCGGCTTTACCCGTTGCGCGGGAGGAAGCAGATCGTCCCCGCCGGCATCGCGATAATTCTTCAAATCGGCGCTCAGATCGGTGTCCTGGTGTTGCATGAAATCCAACAGGACCAGTTGCCTGAGTGCCAATTTCCGCTGCGCGGGATCTCGTTCTTCGGTTGCCCACTTCCGGTAGGCTTTGCGTGTTCCCGAATCGTTGTGCCGTTCCAGAAATTCGGCGAGCTGCTCGGACGCGGAAGTGCTCGATGGCGCTTGCTGCTCGAGAATCGAGCGCGCTCCGCTCAGATCCCCCTCGGACTCGTGTTGCAGAACCTGGTCCCGAAGCCGGGGGCCCGGGTTGTTTTCAGCAGACTGTAATCCGCCGGACGACGCACACGCAAGTAAAACCACGGCCAACCCCGCCCGAGCGGCCGACTTTGCGCTCCGTAAAATGAGAGTCATTTCGCATTGCTCCCCAAACTGGTTTCCTACTCTACCATTTGTCAGTCGGGCCTGGAGAGCAACTCGTAAGAGTTCGCTTACCCGGGAAGCGGATGGGATGAAGTTTTTTCAGAAATATTACAGAAGGGGGTTTGGAAGGTACCGGTACGAAGGCACGGAAGGCGAAAGCTCTACTCGTTTATGCCGGCATCGGCTGAACCGCAGCGCCCCGCTGCCGGACGTAGTAGAGAATGCTGATTCCCAGCAAAAGCAGACCCAGCGCAATCCACTGTGTCAGTGAAAACGGCCCGACCAGGGCTTGCTCATGGAACCGGAAAAACTCGATGATGAAGCGCGCGATTGAATAGAGGACCAGGTAGAGGCCGATGATTTCGCCCGGGCGATGACCGCGTGTGGCGCGGCGATACAGGAATGCAAAAATCAGCACGTCCACGATTGATTCATAAAGCTGAACCGGATGCAGGGTTTTATCCAGCGGAACCGGCGCGGCGAAATCAGACCGGAAGCGCACGCCCCACGGCAGGCTGCATTCCGTGCCCCAGCAACAGCCCGCGGCGAAGCAGCCCAATCGTCCGATGCCCTGGCCGAGCACAATCCCCGGAGCAAATGCGTCCATGGTCGTAAAGCCGGGGAGGGCCTGCTTTCGCATGTACAGCAGCGCAACCACGAAGGCGGCAATAAAACCGCCGTGGAAGACACCGGCCGCCTGTAGCGTCTGAAGGGTGAAGATCTGGCCCGGATCGCGGATGTAGTCGCCGAGGTCGAACAAGAACATGAAGAGCTTCGCGCCGGCGATTCCTGCAATCGCGCAATACACCGCGAGATTGGTGATCTTGTCGGGATTAAGGCCCGCGCGCCGCGCCAGACGTAGAGTGACGCCAAGCCCCGCGAGGAACCCGAGCGCCACCAGAACTCCGTAGGTTGGGATGTAAAACGAACCGATACTGATCAGCTTTGGAAACATGTACTACTTGTGTGCCAGGCCGGTTTGTCCCGGCGCTTCTCTGTGCCGGGGACGTAACAGGTCGATTAAGAGTAAAGCGGCGCCTACCGTGATCGCACTATCCGCTACGTTGAATGCCGGAAAGGACCAAGCGCCATGATAAACCTCAATGAAATCGGTCACGGTCCCGTGCACAATCCTGTCGTATAGATTTCCGAGCGCGCCGCCCAGCACAAGAGAGAGCCCGAATCGCGCGGCGGCCCCGGTGAAGGCGCTCCTACTCCCAAAGAGGGCCGAAGCAACAAACACCAGAACCAATGCAGATACACCTATTAAGATGCCGCTGCGCAGCCAGGGGTTGCCGGTAGCAAGGACCCCAAAGGCGGCTCCTGGATTTTCCGTGTGAATGATTCGCAGCCACCCAGGAACTACGGAAATATTATCGAAGAAGCTCAGCGAATGCTGAACGGCCAGCTTTGAGACGCGATCTCCGGCGACTATGGCTAGCGCGATCAGCAGAGGCGCCGCTCGATCCAAAAGTGTACGAGGCCGGGGCACCTATTGCAGAAACTCCGGAATTACAGACGCGCAAGCAGCACAGACGGTGGGGAACTCCGGATCGCTGCCGACATCCAGCGTGTATTTCCAGCAGCGTTCGCACTTGTCGCCTCGCGCGCGTTCTATCTGCACTTTCAACTCTTCTGAGTCGCCGCGCCGCAGCGCCACTTGCGAAACAATGAACCAGGTAGGCAGATCGGCGGCATGCGCCTCCAGCAGACCATAGAGATCGCCTCCTGCTTCCAGCGAAACGGCGGCTTCCAGAGAAGCTCCAATGACTTTGTCCTCACGGGCTGCGTCCAGCGCTTTCAGAACCTGATCACGAACCGGAAGCAGCATCTCCCAATCGGCAGCTCGCGCCCGGCCTTCGGGCGTTAATCCTTCGGTCAATTCTTCCGGTTGCGGGAAATACGCGAGATGAACGCTTTCCGGGGCCTCTTCGCCGAACTTGGTATGCCGCCAGACCTCTTCACAGGTGAATGAGAGGATCGGAGCGAGCAGCCGAACCAGGGCGAGATTCAATCGGTGCAGCGCTGTCTGGGCACTTCGCCGCGCCAGCGAGTCTGGACCCGCCGTGTAGAGACGGTCTTTTGAAACATCGAAATAAATCGCGCTGAGATCCGTGATCACAAAGTCGTATACCGCGCGATAAACCTTGTGAAATTCGTAGCCGCTATACCAGGCGAGGCAGCGCCGCACAAGATCCTCGGCGCGCACCAGGATCCACGCCTCGATGCCCGTCAGCTTCGCCCCTGGCACACTGTTGCGCGCGGGCTCGAAGTCGCCCAGGTTCCCGAGCATATACCGGAAGCCGCTGTTTCGCAGTTTGCGATATGCCTCGGACAGGCGCTCAAGGATGACCTCGGACATGCGCACGTCTTCCATGAAATCGACGGATGCCACCCAGAGACGCAGCAAGTCGGCTCCGCTCTTCTTGACAATTGCGTCGGGCTCGATGGTATTCCCGATGGACTTCGACATCGCGCGGCCCTGCGCGTCCAAAGTCCAGCCGTGCGTTGCGCATTCCCGATACGGCGGCGCGTTCTTGAGCGCCACGCCAACTAGCAGCGAGCTGTGGAACCAGCCGCGGTATTGATCGCCGCCCTCGATGTACATGTCCGACGGCCAGGGGAGGCCATTTTCGGGAGTCAGAACCGCGAGATGGCTGGAACCCGAATCAAACCACACGTCCAGAATGTCGGTCTCTTTCCGGAATGATGCGGCGCCGCACTTCGCGCACGTATAACCGGCGCCCATCAGTTCCTCGGCTGTCTTCTCGTACCAGACATCAGCGGTGTACTCGCGAAACTGTCCAACCACGCGGTCGAGTACGCGTTTATCCGTGAACGGCTCGCCGCATCCGTCGCAATAAAACACGATGATCGGAACGCCCCAGACGCGCTGGCGCGAGATGCACCAGTCCGGACGCGCCGCAATCATGTTCGTCATGCGCTCCTCGCCCCAGGACGGATGCCATTGAACAGTCTTGATGGCTTCGAGCGTGCGCGCGCGCAGATTTTCGCGATCCATCCCGATAAACCATTGTTCGGTGGCCCGAAAGATGACCGGGTTGTGACAGCGCCAGCAATGGGGATAGCTGTGCTCGAGGCGCGCCTGGCCGGCGAGCGCTCCCTGTTGCTGAAGAAGCTTGATGACGACCGGATTCGCATCCCAAACCGTCTTTCCGAGTAACTCCTCCGGCAGTTTCCCCGCTGCGCCTTCGGCCTGAAATATGCGGCCGGCAGCATCCACCGGACAATACACGGGAATCCCGTAGCGCTGAGAAATTACAAAGTCGTCCTGGCCATGACCAGGCGCTGTGTGAACCGCTCCCGTCCCCTGCTCCAGGGTTACGTGATCACCCAGGAGACCCAGCGAATCACGATCAATAAAGGGATGGCGGAAAACCGCGTGTTCCAACCTTGTACCGGGGAACCGGGCAATCACCGCCTGATCCCAGCCGAGCGCCTCCGCTACTTGAGGCAGTAATCCTTCGGCGACGACGGTAATGCCTTGCGGCGTGTCCACCGCGACGTACTCGAACCTGGGATTAAAGCTGATGGCGAGATTAGCTGGAATGGTCCAGGGCGTGGTGGTCCAAATCAGGCAATATACGTCTTTACCGGCCAGCGCGGGGTCAAGCGCGGCAGGATCTGAGGCCAGCTTGAAACGGACATAAATCGAAGGGCTGGCGTGATTTTCGTACTCGACTTCGGCTTCGGCCAGCGCG
The DNA here is from genome assembly GCA_025980435.1 of Bryobacteraceae bacterium. Lineage (GTDB taxonomy): Bacteria > Acidobacteriota > Terriglobia > Bryobacterales > Bryobacteraceae > Bog-105. The sequence continues at coordinate 7,176 of JAICXK010000150.1, read as the reverse complement.
GTGCGATCTTTAATGCACCAATGGACCGGCTTCAGGCCCTTATAGACGTACCCGCCTTCCAAAAAATCAACGAACGCCTGGGCGATCACCGCTTCGTACTCCGGACTCATGGTCAGATACGGAGTGTCCCAGCGCCCCAACACTCCCAGGCGTTTGAATTCGGTGCGATGGAGCTCGACAAACTTCGCGGCGTAAGCGCGGCACTCGGCGCGAATCTCGGCAATGGTCATCGACGCCTTGCGTTTACCGAGCTGCTGATCGACTTTGAATTCGATCGGTAATCCGTGGCAGTCCCAGCCCGGCACATACGGCGCATCGAAACCGGCCATGCTCTTGGATTTGACGATGAAGTCTTTCAGGATTTTGTTGAATGCCGTGCCGAGATGAATGTTCCCGTTGGCGTATGGCGGCCCATCATGCAAAACCCAAAGCGGCCGTCCTGCACGCGATTCACGGAGCCGCTGATAGAGCCTGGTTGCCTCCCAGTGGTCGAGCGTTTTCGGCTCGGCCGCAGGCAAATTTGCCTTCATCGGAAAATGCGTTTTCGGCAGGTTGACCGTCCGCTTGAGGTCAACGGAGGAAACATTCATGGATTAATTTCATGGTAGCGGAGGCGGCAGTCTGGCCGTAACCGGAAGCGCCTCAGGCACTCACAAGCGGGCCCGGCAGGAGCTACCATTGCTACCAGGCCGTTAAACGATACGAAATGAAGGCGCTGCTGCTCGAACAGAAAGTTGGCCAGTTGAGGGGCTGGACATCGCCGGAGCGGCTCCGCCAAGATCTTCACTACGGCTGGCGCATGCTGCGCAACAATCCGTTATTCGCCGCCATGGCCGTGCTGTCCCTTGCGCTGGGCATTGGCGCGAACACGGCGATTTACAGTGTCATGGACGCGATTATGCTTCGCGCCTTGCCGGTTCGGAATCCGGGCGAACTTGTCATCCTGAACTGGCACGCCAAACGGTTTCCGCCTGTTGCTTACAGTTCAAACGGCAGCATGTATGACGAGCCGGGTGGCGGAATAACAAGTCCAGACTTTCCATGGCCCGCCTATGAACTTTTTCGCAACCACAACAGCGCTTTCTCAGCCCTTTTCGCATATAAAAATGCGGGGCAACTGAACCTGGTCGCGCGCGGGCAAGCCGAAATTCGCCCGGTCGAGTTCGTCTCCGGCAACTTCTTTAGCGGCCTCGGAATCGTTCCGGCTGCAGGCCGCCTCATTGCCGGTACCGATGATGCCCGCGGAGCTTCGCAGGTGGCGGTCCTCAGTTACAACTACTGGCGCGAGCGATTCGCCGGTGATCCGGCGGCAATTGGTCAAACCATACGGATAAACAATCTTGCATTTACGATGATTGGCGTTGCCGCGCCCGAATTTTTTGGCGTCAGACCCGGCTCCGCCCCGGTAGTCTATATTCCGATAGCAAGTCGTCCTTCGCTCGCCCGGAATTACGGCAACGAACACGACACCATGTTCATCGACCCGCACTTCTATTGGGTCGATATCATGGGCCGCCTTCGACCCGGCGTCACGCTGGCGCGCGCACAGACTGAGCTAGCCGCACGCTTCCACGAGTTGGCGCTGGCTTCCGCAAAGAACGACGAGGAGCGTGCTGTACTTCCTGCGCTCTGGCTCGAAGAAGGCGGCTCCGGTGTCGATTCGCTGCGCCGCCAGTATTCGAAACCGCTGTTTGTCCTGATGACCATGGTGGCGTTCATTCTCGCCATCGCCTGCGCCAATATCGCAAATCTGCTGCTCGCCCGGGCCACGGCACGGCGGCGCGAAATAGCCGTGCGGCTCAGCCTTGGCGCAAGCCGCGTTCGCGTAGTACGACAGTTGCTGACCGAGAGCCTGATGCTCGCCCTACCTGGAGGCATTGTTGGCCTGGGCGTCGCTGCCGCGGGGATTCGTTTTCTGATCTGGCTCCTCACGGGAAATAACCAGGAAGGTTTAAGCCTTCGCGTTGCACTGGACTGGCGCATCCTGGCATTCACGATTGCCATCGCAGTTGCCACCGGAATTCTCTTCGGATTGGCGCCCGCCATTCAGGCCACGAGTGTGGATATCACGCCTGCCTTGAAAGAAACGCGCGCCAGCGCGCCCCGCAAGCGGGGGCGCCGGATCGGCCTGAGTCAGTTGCTTGTCGTGGGTCAGATTGCTCTCTCGCTGCTGCTGGTGCTGGGCGCCGCAATCTTTGTCCGCACTCTTGCTAATCTGCATTCCGTCCAGATAGGTTTCAACCAGGAGAAGCTTCTGACATTCAGTCTGGATGCCAGCCAGGCCGGCTATAAAGAGGCGGCGTTGAAGACGTTCTATACACGCATGGACGAGCGCTTCCGTAATCTGCCAGGCGTTCGCGCCGCAACTGTCTCAGATATGCCGCTAGTTGCCGACTGGAACAGTTCGACCAGTGTCAGATTTCCAGGCGCTCCGAAATGTGAAGGCCGTGGCTGCCCGAATACTTCGCTTGTTTCGGCCGGCTCGACGTTTTTCGAAACGATGCAGCTTCCGATGTTGATCGGCCGTTCCATCGACGCGCACGATCGAGATGGCGCGCCACTCGCGGCTGTGGTCAATGAGGTGTTTGCGAAGAAGTATTTTCCGAATCAGAATCCCATCGGGCGGCGCTTTGGGCTCGGCAACTCACAAGCCGGTGACCTGACGATTGTCGGTGTCGCCAAGAATGCCCGTTACAGCTCGTTAAAGCGGGCGATTCCGCCGGTCGTATACGTGTCGTATCTCCAGAGCGTTTTCAAAGGACCGCCCGGCGCCATGTTCTTCGAACTGCGCACCGCAGGAAATCCGCTTGCGCTCGCCGAAACCGTTCGCAAAACCGTTCATCAAGCGGCGCCGGCCGTTCCTGTCACGCACATGATGACGCAAGCGCAGCGCATCGACAGCACCATCGCGCAGGAGCGCACATTTGCCGATCTTTGCGCCGCGTTCGCGGTTCTCGCGCTCACGATCGCCTGTGTAGGGCTCTACGGGACGATGGCCTATGCCGTTGCGCGCCGCACGAACGAAATCGGCATCCGCATCGCGCTGGGAGCAGAACGCCGGCGTATCGTCTGGATGGTGCTCCGCGAGGTGCTCGCGCTCGCCGCTGCGGGTCTTGGTGTTGGCTTGATCTGCGCTTGGAGCGCCATGTCCGCCATTAAATCGTTTGTGTTCGGAATGAAACCTGCTGATCCAGCGACGATGCTGTTGGCCGCCGGAATTTTGATTACGGCCTTACTCCTGGCCGGTTTCGCTCCTGCCACGCGAGCGTCTCGCATCGATCCGCTCTTCGCTTTGCGGCATGAATAGCGTGTGCGAAAATTTCGCGTACAACAAATGGCCCGGAATCGCGGTGTCTGCCAGCGCCGAGCGCTGCGCCTGGCAAGGATGGCCGGCCATTCTCGGTCGCGTGCGTGAAACCGTCCGGCAGGGCGCGCGGCGAATCGCGATCGAGTGCTATCCCGGAGTCTTTTCGGACCGAATCGAAGGCGAACTCGCACAGGCGCTTACCGATTCGACCGTGCTCCGGTCGCAATGCGCCTGGAAATCCCCGGCGGAAATCGACCGGATGGTAGCTCGAGACCTAACCGAAGACCCGGTGTTTGGCCGGATAAACGGTTTGACGATCGATGATTTTCTGGATGCGGGCCGCCTGGAAACATTGCGCTCTCAAGCTGCGTCCGCGCGCGCGCCGGTTCTGATTGTTGGGACTGGTGCGACCGCAATCTGTCCGGATCCGGACCTGCTGATTTACGCCGACCTGCCGCGCTGGGAAATTCAGCAGAGGCAGCGAGCCGGCCTGATCGGAAATCTGGGCGTCGATAACCAGTGCGAACGTCCGGCGCTGAAGTATAAACGCGCGTATTTTCTCGACTGGCGCGTCGCCGATCGTATTAAGAGACCGCTGCTCCATCGCCTGGATTTTTTACTGGACACAACCGATACGGACAATCCGAAGATGGTCACCGGCGATGCATTTCGCATCGGGCTGCGTGCGGCGGTTCACCGGCCGTTCCGCCTGGTACCGTTTTTCGATCCCGGACCCTGGGGCGGCCAGTGGATGCGCAAGGTCTGCGGCCTGGACCGCGACAAGCCGAATTTCGCCTGGTGCTTCGACTGCGTTCCCGAAGAGAACAGCCTGTTGTTGGAATACGGAGACGTTTGCGTCGAAATCCCCGCGATCGATCTTGTCTTCCAGCATCCGCGGGCGCTGCTGGGCGATGCCGTTCATGCTCGATTCGGTACCGAATTTCCTATCCGCTTCGATTTTCTCGACACGATGGGCGGCGGAAATCTTTCTCTGCAGGTGCATCCCTTGACGGAGTACATTCAGGATCGTTTTGGAATGCACTATACGCAGGACGAGAGCTATTACCTGCTGGATGCCGCTCCGGACGCGGCTGTCTATCTCGGGCTGAAAGAAAATGTCGATTCACGCCAAATGATCCACGATCTCCGGGAGGCGCAGCAAGGACATAGCGCGTTCGATGCAGACAAATATGTAAACAAGTGGCCGGCCGCCAAACACGATCATTTTCTGATTCCGGCGGGGACAATTCACTGCTCGGGCAAGAACAGCATGGTGCTCGAAATCAGCGCCACCCCCTATATTTTCACTTTCAAGATGTGGGACTGGGGACGCCTGGGACTCGATGGGCGGCCGAGGCCCATTCATCTCGATCATGGAATCGCTAATATACAGTGGGACCGCGACACGGAATGGGTCCGCACCAATTTGATCAACCGGATTGAGCGAATGGCCGAAGGTCCGGGATGGACGGAAGAACGAACCGGCCTCCACGAACGCGAATTCATCGAGACGCGCCGGCACTGGTTTGAAACGCCCGTTATCCATCACACTGGGGGCGGAGTACACGTGCTGAACCTGGTTGAAGGGCAAGCTGCCGTCGTCGATAGTCCCAGCGGCGCATTCGAACCGTACGTTATACATTATGCCGAGACGTTCGTGGTTCCTGCCTGCGTGGGTACGTACCGCATTCGTCCAAACGTTGGCGTGGGCCGCTGCGCCACGGTTCAGGCGTCGGTCAGGACCTGATTATGCCGTTCGACCCTGGTTTCTCCATTGCGGTAACGGAAGGCCGCCTGGGATTTTCTTACGGGCCGGGTACTTTCGGTCCACAGCCTGAAACACGATCGCTTGATGCGATCCGTCCCAGCCTGCGCGATCCGGAATGCTCCGGCCCCGATCCGGTGTACGCAATTGCAATGGATGTGGGTAAGGTGCAGGACCGGCCGGAGCTAGAACGGCGAATGCTGCTAATCGGCGCTGTTGCCTATGCGGCGGGCCAGCTTGGCGACGAGCCGGTTCGAAGCCAGGGACATGTGCACGCCAAATCAGCGCATAGCGGATGGTCGCCGCCGGAATTGTATGAGATCTGGTCCGGCGAGGCGTTCATTTTGATGCAGGAATACGCGGCTGACGATCCCGGCCGCTGCTTTGCTATTTGCGCGAAGCCGGGCGATCGCGTTATCGTTCCGCCGGGCTGGACGCATGCGAGCATCAGTGCCAGTCCAAAACAGCAGATGACCTTTGGCGCTATTTGCGACCGGGAGTACGGCTTCCTCTATGAAGAGGTGCGCCGCCGTCACGGCCTCGCCTGGTACGCCACCGTTAACGCCGATGGAGCGCTCCAGTGGCAGCCAAACCGGAATTACAAATACAGCCCGATTGAGATTCGCGGTCCTCGCGATTACAGCGAGTTCGGGCTTGTTCCCAGCGTCCCAATCTATTCGCAAATGGAAAGAGACTTTGCTTGCTTTCAGTGGGTTTCGAAGCCCGGCCTGGTGAGTGATCTATGGAAAAACTTCGTTCCTTAGACAGCGGGGCGATGGCGGAGGGCCCGCGCGTTCACCGGGGCATCACAGTCTATCTGGCGGCCGCCGTTGCGGCGCTCGGGGGCCTGCTCTTCGGCTATGACACGGCGGTCATTAATGGCGCGCTGGTTTTTCTTAAGCGGCAGTTAGCGCTGAGCACGGCCGGTGCGGAGTTCGCGGCCAGCAGCCTGCTGGTCGGCTGCGCCGCCGGCGCGGGTATCGCCGGCTTCCTGAGCGACCGCTTCGGCCGCAAATGGCTGCTGTCTTCATGCGCCGGTCTGTTCGTGCTTTCCGCGGTCGGAGCCGCTATCCCGCATACACTCGCGCAGTTCGTGACCGCCCGCTTCTTTGGAGGAATCGCAATCGGGGTCGCCTCGTTGCTCGCCCCGTTGTACATCGCTGAGATTTCACCGGCGAGTATACGTGGGCGGCTGGTTACGCTGAATCAGCTTGCGATCGTGATCGGTATCCTGGTGGCGTTCATCGTCGATTACTATCTCTCGGCCATCGGAACAAACAGTTGGCGATGGATGTTTGGCCTCGCCGGGCTGCCGTCGCTGTGCTTTATGCTGGCGGTCGCGTTTGTGCCGGAAAGTCCGCGCTGGCTGGTGCAAAAAGGCCGCATCCAGAATGCAACAGAAGTCCTCAGGGCCATTTCGGGTCAGGAGCAAGCGCGCCTGGAAGTTCAGAGCATCCAGGCCGCGGTTGCCGAAGAGAGCGGATCGATCTTCGATGCGCACCTGCGGAAGCCCTGGCTTATTGCTCTGGGGCTGGCAGTTTTTCAGCAGATCACCGGTATCAATACAATTTTGTATTACGGCTCGTTACTGTTTGCGGAACATATCCCGAAGCAGTCGGATGCATCGGCATTGCTGGCCAATGTCATTATCGGCCTTACCAACCTGGCCTTTACCATCGTCGCGATGTTCGCCGTCGATCGTTTCGGCCGGAAATCTCTGCTGCTCTGGACCACCGCGGGCATGGCGCTTTCACTTCTGGCGCTGGCGACGGCATCTTATATGCATGCGGCCGGTCTTTTGCTGCTTGTTTTTATTCTGCTGTACGTTGCCAGTTTCGCGACCGGAATGGGTCCGGTGGTCTGGATCGTTATGGCAGAAGTTTTTCCCACGCGCGTCCGAAGCCGGGCCTTGTCGCTTGCGACCGTCTGCTTATGGCTGGCGTGTCTGCTGGTTACCGGAACCTTCCTCACTCTCATCAATGCGCTGGGCGTATCCGGAACGTTCTTTGTTTATGCGCTCATCTCGATACTCGCCTATGGCTTCGTTCTGAAGACGGTGCCCGAGACAAAGGGCCGGACCCTTGAAGAGATCGAGTCAGAATGG
>JAICXK010000158.1 GCA_025980435.1 Bryobacteraceae bacterium | reverse complement strand
GTCTCCGGTGAAGGCGGCTGTTGCGCCGCGCCCGGCGCGCTCAAAACGGTTATCGCAAGCGCGGTGAGGCCTATCCTATTGAAGCAGTTCTTCCAGCGCACGGCACACCTCCCTCATCGAGCACGGTTTTCGGAATATTGCGTTCGGAGCGCACTCCTTTGACCGGGCGGTGCGCGCCGCGCTTTCGTCGGCAGTGATCATAATCGCGGGCAGATTATGGTAATTATCCAAATTTCGTATCTCGCGAATCAGTTCGAAGCCGTTGAGATGCGGTAGGTTCAGGTCGGTTACAATCGCCGCGATATCCGAATTGGGAGCCCGGAACAGGCGCAGCGCCGCCATGGGGTGATGCGTGATAACCGGCTTCACGCCGGGAATGTTTTCGAATGCCAGTGCCAGTGAGGAAGCTACGCTTTCGGCGTCATCTACAATTACCACCACTCTCGCCACAAGCCCTCATTGGGGAAGGAAACGGTATCCAACCCCGTGGACTGTTACGAAATGCGTTGGCGCCGCGGGATCCTCTTCGAATTTTTGCCGCAGTCTGACCACATGAGCATCCACGGTACGCGTGTTTGGATAGTATTCATATCCCCAGACGGAGTTGAGAATCAAATCCCGGGTAAGCACGCGCTCGGGATTGTGAAGAAAAAATACCAACAGGTTGTACTCGGCAGGCGTGACCTTCACTTCCTTGGCCCGCCGCGTTACGGTACGGCGCTCGAAATCCACTTCGACTTCGCCGAAGTGCGCTACGCGCCCGGCGTCGTCGCTGCTGCGCCGCAAGACGGCCCGAATGCGAGCCATCAGTTCTCGCGTGCCGAACGGCTTAACAATATAATCGTCCGCGCCGATCTCCAGCAGCAAAACTTTATCAACCTCGTCTCCCACGGCGCTGAGGACGATGATGGGAGTCTGAACCCGGTCCGCCCGGAGTTGTTTGCATACCTCAATGCCGCTCATCCCCGGCAGCCTGAGATCGACCAGCAGTAAGTGCGGCTTCAGCATAAGCGCCTTTTCGAATCCGCTCTTGCCGTCCGCGGCCAGGATGGGCACGAAGTTCTCGCGTTCCAGCATGACCCCGATGGTGTCACGTAAGTTCTCATCATCATCGATGACGAGTATCTTCTGCATCGTATTTGACATTCTAGCGGGTATTGGGACCTGCACACCTCAGATCGGCGGCCTAACTCATCGTTTTTACGAAACTTTTACCGCAGGTGAGGCAGGTCTCGCCACGGGTGAACGGGCAGTTCACCAAGCCGGACCAGGCGGTCCGGCTGCAGGCCCGGCGGCCCACCCCACGCGAGTCTTCAGCGGCTGAAGCGCCGTTGGCGGAGGCGGACGATGGCGGCGAATGCAATCGCGCAGAGAAACAGTGCTGCGGGTGCGGGCTCAGGAGAAGCGTTGATAGCGCCAAACAGGCCATGGTCTTCCACTGCTCCGCTACCCGGAATACCCGCGGTGAAAAAGAGCGTATCCATTCCCTGCGAGTGCGCGCCGTTTCCGAAGTCCAGGCCCCACAAACCCTGAATCACGATCGGGCTTCCGCCTGCATCTAACGTACCGAGAAATGCTCCGCTGGTCGGGTTATAGGCGTTGATGGTGCCATCGCCGAAGTTTCCTACCAGCAGGTCCCCTCCGAATGAACCGAACCCGGAAGGCGCAACAGTCAGGCCCCATGGCGAGTTCAATGCGCCCATAGATGTGAGGCGCTGGAGCATGTTCCCGTTCATGTCGAACACGTCGACGAACCCATGACCCGCGCCTGCCACATCGTCATGATGGGCAGCGTCCTGCAATGCGTAAGTGACGTACAGTTTTCCGTTCAGATTGCGAATGTCAAAAGGCGCGTATCCCGCCGGCAAGGTGGGATCCGTGAACCCGCCGGGAAGCGTTTTTGGGGCGAAGGCGTTATCGAACACGTCTATACGCCCCAGGCCAAAATTTGTAGCGTACAGCAGATCACCCGATCCGTTGTTGCCCATGGCCAAGCCCTTATAGACTGATCCCGCGCCGGAAGTAACTTGTACGGCGGCGCTGGTACCCGAGCTCCAGGCCGCGATGGTCCCACCCTCGGTAGCGAAGATGAAATGAGAACCTGCAAATCCCCCGGTTCCGTTAAAGACAACTCCGGTTGGAGCCGCGCCGGCCGGCGGGATGGTGACAATCAACGGCAGTTTCGCGCCCGTGCCGTCGTAAAGGGTGGACAGGCCGGTTCCGTTATCGCTGATCCAAAACGGCGTTCCCGGTCCCGCCGTGATGCCCCAGGGATTTACCAGGTCTGTATCCTGATGCGCCGCGATGCCTGGCAGGTCGGAAACCAGGTTTGTTTGCACATAACTGTTCATGCCATCCCCAAACGCGAGCGCGCCCAAAAATGGCAGAATCGCGAAAACATTAAGCGCGGATTTCATAATCACCCTCCCCGTTTCCATAACCTTGCACCACCGAGTTTGAAGGGCAATCGAATCAGAGAGGTTGGGTGATTGTAAAGAATGTGTAAAAGCGGTTCCAAGGCAGGCGTTAAGCGGCCGAGTCTTCGGTCAAGCCGGACGCGAGCCGCTGATCGATCCGCTCCTGGCAATCCAAGCAGTAGGATGCCCAGGGAACAGCCCGCAGGCGCCTCTCGGGAATCTCCTCATCGCAGCGCAGGCACACCCCGAATGTCTCGTCATCAAAACGGGCAAGAGCCGCTTCTACACTCCGCAGGAGACGCGTCTCCCGATCCAGATTACGAATCGCAACTTCCCGGTTTAGCTGCTGCTGCAGCCGGTCGAACTCGTCGGCGGCATGCTGAATGAGAATTTCATCGCGATCGGAGCTGCCGCCCGCCAGTTCACTGCGCTTGATTTCCAATACGCGCCTAAAGTTGTCGGCCTCTCTTTTATGCATTTGGTCTGATCCTTTAGGGCGAAAGATTCCGCGCATCGGGCCGAAGTTTCGAGCCCGCGCGGGAATTACGAAACGTTCACAAACTCTTCGCGTAAGCGCCGCGTTTCAATCCAGACTCTCCGAGCAGGCGCTCAAATCGCGGATGAGAGCGAATGGGGTCAAAGCGCGGTTCCACGTTCAGCCAGACTAACCATACGTCGCGTTCCTCGCAGGCCTTTTCGATCCAGTGAAGCGCGGTATCGGGGGATCCCAGTCCTGCATAAAGGATGCTCTTCCAGTATGGCGAGACATAGCGAGATCGCGACAATTCCTCGAGCTCCTGCGCGGCTTCGGCGGCTTCCTGCCGTTTTCCGGCATTAGCATACGCGTGGCCCAGGGCGGCGATGGCGGCCGGATTTTGATCGGAACAGACCCGCGCATTGTGAAGCTCCGTAATGGCTTCTTCATGCATTTCCATCTGTTCGTAGGCCACTCCGAGCGTATTTTGGGCGGGCGCGAAGGCCGGCTCCAGAACCAGCGTCTTCCAGGACTGCTGCATGGCCGCTTCGAAGTCTCGCGCGAGGTATTGGCACCAGGCCAGTTCTACACTGATGGTGAGCGACAGCGGATCCAATTCGAGAGCGCGGTGCACCTTCTGTATCGCGTGCTCATGCCTGCCGGTAGCCGAGAGCAGGGCCGCATATCCATGGTGCCCTCCGGCGTAGCCAGGATTCAACTCCAGGGCTCTCAGGTACTCCGATTCCGCCGCTGCGTAATCCCAATCCAGCAACTTTTTCACGGCGGCAAGGGTCCCGTGCACCTCGGCAAGTGAATCGTCAATGGCGAGCGCGGCCGTAACCAGTTCCTCCGCGCGCCGACGGGCTTCAGAGGAAGCAACCATGCCCAGCAGCGCGAAGAGCGTGTAGACATCGGCGAGGCCGGCATAGGCAAGCGCATACCGCGGATCCTGGGCAATAGCCGATTCGAAGCACGCGACCGACTTGCGCAGGTCGGCCTCATTCATCCGGTTCAGGAAGAAGCGGCCCCTCACGTAGTCCTGGTAAGCCTCGAAACTCGAGGTGTGACGCTTTGACCGCTGTCCATTGTCGGCGGGTGGCGAGGCCGCCGCCAGCTCGGCTGCTTCCCAAATCTCTTCGACCGGCGCGATGAACCGATATCCAAGGCCGGACCTGGTTTCGATGTAGCGCGAATGCCGCGTGGAGTCGCCCAGCGTTTGCCGCAGAGTGTTGACGGCGGTGTTCAGGCCGTGATCGAAGCTCACGTGCAAGTTGGGCCAGAGGTGCTTGGCGAGTTCCGCGCGCGTCACCAGCGAGCCTCGCCGTTGAAGCAGCAATTCCAAGATCTGAAATGGCTTGTGCTGAAGCCTCAGTCTGATTCCGCGGTTGCGAAGTTCGCGTTCGCGCAGATCGATTTCAAACGTGCCGAAGCGGAACTTCCGCGCGGCCGGACTGGCGGCCCGAAATGGATTGCCGTCGAACGTGCTCATGAGATGCGGTACAAAACAGCAGTGTGGCAAAAATCATTCCTGATTTGCGGGCTTAAGTCTTTCGCTAAGAGGAACTTCCTTCTTGAGAATTTGCTAATTCGCATCTGAGAGTCGAAAACTTCGAATTTTCGTCTGCATGTCTGTACGGATACCAGCTCAGCAAGGTTCCCCGTATCAGACACGAAGGAGATATCCACCATGAAAATTTATCCGAAGCGCGCCTTAACGGTCCTTGGATTCGCTACTGTTTTCAGCCTGATTGCTCTGCCGCTGAGCGCGCAGCAGGCAAGGTTCACTTTGCCCATGGAGGCTCACTGGGGGAAAGCAATCCTCCCACCCGGCGACTACCGGCTTACCGTTCCAACAAGCGTCGCATCTCCCATGGGCGTGATGTATATCTACGGGAACGGAGGGACTAAAATGGCTATGCCGGCGATGACAGATATTCGGCCGGAATCGAAACATAGCTATCTCCGGCTGTTGAATATCGATGGAACGTACGTAATTCGCGAATTCAGTTCCGGAGCGACGGGCAAGACGTATACCTTCGGGATCCCGAAGACATTGCGGCTTCGCATGAGTCCCGCGCAGCACGATCTGGCTACGTTAATAGACGTTTCCGGACAGTGATAATCAGATAGTCCGGGCGCGATGGATTACATCCGCGTGCCCGGTCATATGTTTTTTGCAAGCTCACGGCTCAAGGGCTGACCGGTCAGCAAAGAACGCCGGATTACCAGCCGTTCCTTTGCTCTACTTATCCAGAGTTCCACCGGCAAATTGAAGAATGCGTGCCGTAAGCGCCAGTGTAAAGGCTTGCGGAAGGTCTGCAGCACGGACCGGAACATATGGGAGCGCGATTTCCGGCGGGTTCGGCCCAACTGATTATCCAGGATGAAATACCGGATGCTTCGATGTAGCTTTGCAAAAGACTTGCCGCGGAGCCAGGGCAGGTTGTTGCAACCCAGATCGACGCCGGCCCAACCGGCCAACGAGTCCGGCTCGTGCATACCCAAATTGCGAAGCTGCGGCCATATCGGTATTCCGGGATAAGGGGTGAAGAGATTCGGCGAAAAACTGACGTTATCGAAACGGTCGGCTATTTCGCCCATCACGCGGAAGGTGTCGGCACGATGGCGCTCTTCCTCACCGGGATATCCGAAAATCAGGTTCAGCGTGACGCGGATGCCGGCTCGCGAGCATTTGGCGGCGGCTTCGTAGATGTCCGGGATACTCTGGTGCCGCTTGTTCATGTGCCGGAGGACTTCGGGCGAAGCCGATTCGGTTCCGAAACCGATATGATTCACGCCGCTCGCTCCCAGCAGACTTACTTCTTCATCCGACATCTTGCAGAGCAGGTCCGTTGAGGCCTGAAAGGTCCAGTGGAAACGAGCGCCGGAATGCCGGATGGCTTTCGCGATGGCGACCGCGCGATGCACGTCGACAAGAAAGTTGGAATCGAGAAGAGCGACTTCGGTCAGGCGATAGCGCTTCACCAGCCCGCACAGTTCCTCTGCGACTTCGTTCGCTCCATACGCGTTGAAGCGGCGATTGTAGAAGACCATGTCCGTGCAGTAGTTGCACGCATACGGGCAGCCGATGCTGGTAGCATACGGCAGTTTCCGCTCACCGCCAGCCTGCTCATACGCTTCAAAATCAATGAGGTCGTAGGCCGGCCGCGGTAACTCGGAGAGCCTGATGGTCGGCCGATCAGGGTTCTGAACAATATTTCCGCCACGCTTAAACCAGCATCCGGCCACCAGATCTAACGGCTGACGGGCTTCCAGGCGTTGCAGAATTTCGATAAGCGTCGCTTCGCCCTGATGGCGAACCACGGCATCGATATAGTCTTCCTGCAGGGTCTGCCCGGTCAACAAGCTGGGATGCCATCCGCCGAAGATGATGAAACAATTCGGACGCGCGTGCCTCACTGCGCGGCTGATCTCGATGGCATCCAAGATCATGGGCCCGGTGAGAAGCGATACTCCGAAGCAAAGACAATCCTCAGTCTCCCGTGCCACCGTGCGCCGGTACTCGCGGTCCAGCGCGCCATCGATAATGCATGGTTGATATCCGGCTGTTCGAAGCGAACCTGCCAGACTGAGGAGTCCGAGAGGCGGTCCGAGAATCTTTCCCGCGTACGGCGGCAGAAACAGGACAACTTTGCGCGATTTCGGCATGAGGCGCGGGGCTTCTGCCGTTACTATACGAACGCGGCTCTCCGGCGGCAATAGATGCCCTGTAAAAGTTTTGTCAAACGCCTGAAGGCGTATGTTGTTTGGTAGTGGATCCCGCCGATCCCAGAGGCTATTGGCTGACCCGGCTGTTGCTGGAACGCAGCATCGGCGTCATTTGCCTGATTGCTTTCCTGGTAGCGCTCAATCAGTTTAAGCCCCTATTGGGCGAACGCGGCCTGCTCCCGGTTCCTAACTTCGTCAAAGAAGTCCCGTTTCGCGCTTCACCCAGCCTCTTTTATTTTTTCCCGCGCGATATCGCATTCACCACCGCATCCTGGGTTGGGATCGCGCTCTCGTGCCTCGTGATTACAGGCATTGCCACGCGTTACACCTGGTTATCCATTACCGTGTGGATCGCAATCTATCTGATTTATCTTTCCTTCGTGAATGTCGGCCAGACGTTCTACGGCTTTGGTTGGGAATCGATCCTGCTGGAGGCTTGTTTTTTTGCGATCTTCCTGGGCGGCTCGCGCGTTCTCCCGCAAGCAGCGCCCATCTGGCTATTCCGCTGGCTGTTGTTCCGGATCATGTTCGGAGCAGGCCTGATCAAAATTCGCGGCGATCCCTGCTGGCGCGATCTGACCTGTCTCAATTACTACTACGAAACGCAGCCCATGCCGAACCCGCTGAGCTGGTACTTTCATTGGGCGCCGCACTGGGTCAACAAAGGCGGCGTGCTGTTCAACCACTTCGCGGAGCTGATTGTCCCCTTTTTCTTTTTCCTGCCCCAGCCGATCGCCGGGATCGCGGGCCTGGTCACCATCCTGTTCCAACTGACCATCATCGCCAGCGGCAATCTTTCCTGGTTGAACTGGCTGACTCTGTTCCTGGCATTCTCGACTCTGGATGCCAAGTTCTTCTCCCGCATCATTCAATTGCGCGCGCCTGTTATGCATGCGGCTTCACCGGTGTTCACGTTCGTGAACTACAGCCTGGTCGTACTGGTTGTGCTTATGAGTATTCCGGTGGTGATCAACATGCTCTCGGCGCGGCAGATCATGAATACCAGCTTTAATTCCTTTCACCTGGTGGGCACATACGGAGCTTTTGGCAGCATTACCCGCCCGCGCTACGAAGTGATCGTCGAGGGTACGGACGATTCCGTCATCACGTCGTCAACTCAATGGCGCGAATATCAATTCAAAGGCAAACCAGGAGATGTTTCCCATCGGCCGCCGCAGATTGCTCCGTACCATCTGCGCCTGGACTGGCTGATGTGGTTCGCCGCGATGTCGAGTTATCAAAACTATCCGTGGTTCGTGAACTTCGTTGCGAAGCTGCTGGAGGGAGATCGGGACGTGCTAAGCCTTCTGCGTGTCAATCCATTTCCGCAAAAGCCGCCGCGCTATGTGCGTGCGCAGTTGTACGAATATCACTTCACGACTCCGGCGGAACGACGCCAGAGCCGGGCCTGGTGGACCCGCACATTGACGGGTCCATATTTTCCGCCCGTTTCGCTTGACAGCCCCGGTTTCCGGCAAGTCCTCAGAAATCAGGGCTGGCTGGCAGAATAGAGGCCTGTTAAGCCGAAGCGCCGGACATCCGGATGGTTCCGTTTACTCCGGGAAGGCTGAAACCGGATCAGGTAGAATGCCCTCTACCAGATCCCTTGTCAATCCGGCTTTTGAACTACTCTGATATTCCGGCAGCGATGCGCTTAAAGGAAGCCGCCGGCTGGAACCAAACCGAAGCGGATTGGCGAAGGTTGCTCGCGCTTGCTCCAGACGCTTGTTTCGGTATCGATTGTGACGGCGTTCTAGCGGCGACAATGACTGCGATTTCCTATGCGGATGATCTTGCGTGGATCGGCATGGTGCTCACCGCTCCCGAGTTCCGAAACCGCGGGTTTGCCCGTGCCCTGATGCGTCACACACTCGATCACCTCCGCTGTAGCGGTGTCTCATGGGTAAAGCTGGACGCGACAGAGATGGGCGCCCGCATTTATTCGGATTTCAATTTTCAATTTGAGTGCGCCGTAGAGCGCTGGCTCCGGCCCGCAGGCGAGATTCCCGCGACCGTAAGCGGCTGCCCAGGACAACCGCTCGAAATCGCCTCTATCGCAAGCCGCGATACGTTTGGAATATCGCGCAGACTCCTGCTGGATGCTCTTCTGCGCTCGGGCGGAGTGTCGCTCAATGGTTCAGGTTTTGCTTTGTGGCGTCCGGGCAGTTTTGCCCATCAGTTTGGGCCATGTGTAGCGACCGGCGCCGATATTGCGGAGCGTTTGCTGCGCGTCGCCTTGCACGCGAACGCTGGCCGTCCACTTGTCTGGGATCTCGCTCCCCAGAACGCCGGAGCCGTTCAACTCGCCAGTCAATATGGCTTTCAACCAACCCGCCGCCTTTCCAGAATGGCTTGCGTCCTACGCCCAGGGGCGCCGCCCGTGCAGGCCGCAATGGACTCCATCTTTGCGCTTGCCGGCTTCGAATACGGCTAAGGGCGGCTGTTCGGTAGCTGATCGAATCTTAAGCGAGCCGGTATCCGCCGGGCATATTCTCGTCCGCCGCTGCAAACAGGTATCCGACTCCCTCAACCGACCGGATTAAACGGCGTCCGCGCTCCAGCTTGCGGCGCAATTCGTTCACTTGAGCGTCAAGCGCCTCCCCGAACGGATTGGCTCCGCGGGTTTCCAAATAGCGGGCCAGTTGGTCCCTTGAAACCACCTGGCCGGCGGACTGCACCAGCGCCTCCAGAATGTCGTATTCAATCGGCGTCACGTCCACCGGGAGGCCGTCACACATTACCTCGCGGGTCCGCGAGTTCAACCGTACGCCGTTGGATTCTAGAATCTCCGGCTTCATCGCGTCGTCCCGCTGCTACTATATGCCTGCCATGGCCGCTTTCCAGCCGCCATCTTCTCTCCGAAACCCGCGGAATCACCCGGTTCGCTTGGCAAAATCATTTACGAATGATACAGAATTGGGTTCGTTTCGCAATCTGCCGGCTGGTGTTATCCTGAACTCGTCGGACAGGTGGGTGAGTGGTTAAAGCCAACAGACTGTAAATCTGTCCCTCCTTGCGAGGTACGAAGGTTCGAATCCTTCCCTGTCCACCATTTGTTTTCAATAACTTACTGGCCAAAATCACAAATTGTGTAATGCAATTTGTGTAATAGCCCTCCTTGACAGCCCCAGTGATCGAATCTACGCTGGGTCTACATGGGGCTGACAATCTTTCGCCGCCACACCGGGAAGTGCGACAAGGGCTACCACCCAACGGACCGGATCAATAACGATTGCCGCTGCAGAGTCTCCGTTGAAGGCAAACTGGGAGACGAATTCATTCGCAAAGCGACGGGCACACGGTCTTTGAGCCGGGCGCGAGCCCTAGTTAAGCGAGCCGTAAAAAAAGGGCATTGGGAGACGCTCGATGCTCGAGGAACTGGCGAACGCCCCTCGGGCGGGGTCTCCGTTAGGGCAGCGGCCACGGCGTTTCTTAAGAACTGCAAATCGGCATCCGGCAGCAACCTTTTGCCTCCGACCGTGAGTAAGTATCGGACGGCTGTGGAGCGCCTTCTGGATTTCTGTGACGAATCCGGCTATGACTACATGTCCGAGCTCGACAAGACGGCACTGGTCGGTTTCAAAGACAGTTGGTCTGAGTGGCAAATTGGACCTCAGACGACGGCGAACTACATCACTCGGCTGAAAGTATTCGGCGAGTTCGCGGTGGAGCGAAACTGGTGGGAAAAAAATTTCGCGAAAGAGCTCAAGAATCCCAAAGACTACGAACATACCGAACGCCAGCCCTTTTCTGATCACGAAATGGACGCGATTCTCAGTGCCGCACGTACCGTTGACCTCGATGTTCAGCAGCCTGTGACTAATTTCGAACTGGAGACTTTCATACTAGTAATGCGCCACACTGGCATGGCGATCTGCGATACGGCTCTTCTTCAAAGACCAGAGATTGTCAAAGACGAAGTCCGCTACTTCAGAAAGAAAACCAGACGCCAAAAAAAGCAAGTGCTCGTCGTCGTTCCGATTCCAGGTTGGTTGTTGGAGCGACTAAACCGACTGGGACGCGAACGGGGGCTCCATAATGGAAAGTACTATTTCTGCCACGGGTCAGCTCACCTTGTTTCCGCGACAAGCGGCTGGCACAAACGCCTTCAACAAGTATTCACGAAAGCAGGTATTGAGCGCTGTGAATCTCATCGATTCCGTCACACGTTCGCAACTAAAATGTTGTCCAGGAAAGTCGCCTTGCCGGGTGGAGGGCATGGGTATATTCCTGTAAGCGTGGTCGCAAGATGGCTAG
>JAICXK010000229.1 GCA_025980435.1 Bryobacteraceae bacterium | reverse complement strand
TCGACCGGATCCTCTCCGTCGAGTTCGAGAATTTCCGCGCCCTTCTGCCGGGCCAGAGCCACGCCTTGCTCTATTTTCCGGCGCTCGTCAGCCGACCACTCGGGACGGTTCAGGTGGGTGACGACCAGTTCGCCATGAAAGCGATCGCGGTTTCGCGCTCCGCTGGCCAACATGCGCTCGGAGTTCGATCGCGGAGAGAGCCAGACAAGGATGCGCTCCTGCGTGCCCCATGTCTGCTGGACTCCATGCCGCGCAAGGTATCGCTCCAGTTGCTTGTCAACTACATCGGCAGCGAGCAGAAGCGCGATCTCACGCAATTCGGAAAGCTGCAATTGGCTGAGCTTTTGCGATATTTCCGGCTTGGTGTCATCCGAAACGCCTGTGCAATTCTCCGGAGGCGCATCCACGATAACAATCTCGTCGGCAGTCTGCAAGAAGGCCAAGGGCACGGTCTGGTGAACATGCTTGCCGGTTATAGCCTCCACCGCGGCCGTCTTTTCCGCGATGTGCTGCAGGTTCACCGAAGTGATTACGCTGATTCCGGCTTCGAGCAACTCGGCTACATCCTGCCAGCGCTTCTCGTGTGGGGAACCGGCCGGATTGTCATAGGCAAGCCCGTCGACCAGGCAAACTTTTGGGGCTCGGCGCAGAATAGCGGCTACGTCCATCACGAACGTTCCGTTCACGTTTATCAGAGGAACGATTTCCAGATTAGAGATCGCGTGGGAGACGCTGGCGGAGAGCTTGGGCTGAATAGCGCCGACGATCACATCCTGGCCGCGTTCGTGCCGGCGCCGGCCTTCATCAATCATCCGAAAGCTCTTGCCGACGCCTGACGCGTATCCTAAGAAGATTTTGAGCCGCCCGCGGACCTGGTGCTCTGGTTCGCTGTCCCGGTGTTCCGGAGCCTCCTCCGTCGTGGTGCGCTGTTCCGTTACCGCTGGCACGATTCCATTATGGGGTATTCGTGCCGGGGAGAACCAAAATTACACCCGTCAGTGCGGCCGGAATAGGGCCGCGTTTATGTTATCCTGCGGTTGTCCGACGGTTCCGCAATATGGGGACGTAGTTCAGTTGGTTAGAACGCCGGCCTGTCACGTCGGAGGTCGCGGGTTCGAGCCCCGTCGTCCCCGCCATTCCACTCAACCACTTCCACGAATTCACGGATGAGGATTCGGCGTGTTTTCGCCGCTATTACAGTTTTGAGGACGGCCGGCTGACCAGCCGAATTTTTTTTCTGATCAAGGACACGCGCGGCCACTCGACCACGAAATGCAACCGAAACTTCGGTTCCTCCACTCCGATGATCTGTTGAATGCGGTCAAGCTCGCGCAGTTCCGGCGACTTTCTACGGAGCAACTGAAGCTCTCACTACGGCCTGGAGCGCTAGGCTCGCTTAAAACTCGGCCGGATGGGACCGTGCTCGACGGTCATCACCGACTCTCGATCCTGTTGGAAAGAGCCGAAAACATTGATGGCCTCCCGAGAGAGATACTGGAGAAGCGAGAACATGAACGCTGACCTGTTCTGGATTCCAGGTCCCTGGCGCGGCCGACTATCTATCGCTCCCCGCCCGAGAGGAGGGGACTGGCTTGGTGACGAAGCTAGCGCATGGCGACGCGCTGGGATCGACACCGTCGTCTCGCTGCTCGAAGATGAGGAAGCGGCTGAGCTGGATTTGGATGGTGAGCGTCGAGCAGTGGAGAACGAAGCCATCAGCTTCATTTCTTTTCCGATTCCTGATCGCGGTGTGCCGGTATCCACTGAAGCGGCTACATCCACGATCGGAGCTATCGCGGCGCAACTTGACGCCGGAAAAAATGTCGCCGTGCATTGCCGGCAAGGCATTGGCCGATCCGGCTTAGTCGCGTCGGGCGTGTTGATGAGCTCGGGGATCAATGCGGATGAAGCGATACAGATCGTCAGTTCCGCTCGGGGCATGTCAGTTCCCGAAACACCTGAACAGCGACGATGGATCGAGAAACTGTCGTCTCGCGTGCCCGTCGCGAAGGAAACTTGAACCGGATCCTGACCTCAAGAGATTTCGTCCCCGCCATTCCTTCCGTTAGAATTCCGCGTAAGAACAGAAGCAGGCGATAATAGCTGTGGGTCGTTATGTGCCGCAGCATTAAAGTCCTCAGACGTCCCGATGTGTCCGCCTCGGAGGCGGAACTTACGGCGGCCGCGCTTCAGTTCGTGCGCAAAATCAGCGGGTTCCACAAACCTTCCAAGGCAAACCAGGCGGCCTTCGATAAGGCGGTATACGAAATCGCGGGAGCGAGCGGACGCCTTCTTCGAAGCATAGGAGAGAGCGCCGGGAGGGCTGCGCAGAAGGAACCGTCATACTGAGATCATGACGCCTGGACAGCCGCAGCCGAAACTGCAACTCACGCACACGCCGGATTATCGCGAGACCTACGCCAACAGCGTGCAGGTCCGAGTCAGTTTGTGGGATTTTTTTCTGATGTTCGGTACCGTGAATCAAACTGCGCCTGACGCCGTGACCATCTCAAACTTTCAGGGTGTTTACCTTAGTCCGCCACAAGCGAAGGCGCTTTCGAACCTCTTGCAGCAGAACTTGAAACAGTATGAGTCGGCGTTCGGCGAGATCCGGCTGGAGGCGCAGAGTTCGGGCGAGGTCATCCAGTAGGCGCTAAATGCCTGCCCAGCGCAGCGCGTCCCAAGGGACCTTGCTGGCTTTGCCAGTCCGGCCTGCATCACGAAACGCAATTTTCTACCTGACCGTTTTCTTCTTCCTATTTGCCGTTCCGCTCTTCCTCATTCATTGGCCGCTCCTGGGACTTCCGTTCTTCTGGGATGAACAAGGGCAATTTATTCCGACTGCTCTCGATTTACTGCGCAGCGGCGCATGGGTCGCGCACTCCACGCTCCCGAATGTCCATCCTCCGGGAGTAGAAGCATACCTGGTTGCATGGTACAAGCTGTTCGGCTTTTCGATTCCGCTGACGCGCCTTGCCATGCTGTTTATGGCTGGATTCGGCCTGCTATTCACCTTTCTGCTCGCTATCGAATTAAGCCGCGATACCGAAGGCGCTCCGGCGTTTTTACCGCCTCTGCTACTTCTTGCTTCGCCGTTGTTTTATACGCAAAGCATGATGGCGCAACTCGATATGCCCGCGATGGTGTTGACCCTGCTCTCTCTCCTGCTGTTCATCAAGAAGAAGTACATCGCCTGCGCGGCTGCATGCGTCGCTCTGGTCCTGGTGAAGGAAACCGGAATTGTCGCACCTGCCATTTTTTTCGCGGTTTTGATGTGGCGCAGAGACCTTAAAAGAGCCGGGCTGTTCGTCGCGCCCGCGCTCGCGCTGGGTGGCTGGCTGCTGGTCCTGCATAGCGCTACCGGTTACTGGCTCGGTAATCCGGGCTTCGCCCACTACAATGTTGCGTACGCGCTGCATCCGGTTCGAATGGCCCTTTCCTTCGCCAGACGCGTCTACTACATCTTCTTTGCGGAGTTCCGATGGATCGGCGCCATCGTGCTGCTCGTGGCGCTAAAGAGATCACGCTTCTTTCGCAGCGACTCCTGGCGCGTGACGTTCGCGGTTTCACTCGGCACTCTCCTGGTGGTCTCCGTATTTGGCGGTGCGGAGCTCGAACGCTATCTGCTGCCCGTGCTTCCAATCTTCTATATCGTCGTGAGCGTCGCGCTGACCCTGCTGCCGCGCTGGGGCGGCATTGTATGCACCGGCGCGCTATTGGCGGGCCTGATCACGAATCTATTTTGGAATCCGCCCTATCCATTCCCATACGAGAACAATCTCGCCATGGTCGATTTCGTGCGATTGCAG
Organism: Bryobacteraceae bacterium; assembly: GCA_025980435.1. Classification (GTDB taxonomy): domain Bacteria; phylum Acidobacteriota; class Terriglobia; order Bryobacterales; family Bryobacteraceae; genus Bog-105. The sequence goes on along the minus strand of JAICXK010000229.1, from coordinate 4,495 downwards.
GAGGTGGCGGCGAATTTCGCCGAGCACAACCTGGCAAACGAGACCATCGCGACAGCATGGCCCTACACCGCGGCGTTCAGAGATCCCGATTATGGCTTCGTGAAGCACAAGCTGAAGCTGTTGGAGACGGGCGATTTTCATTTCACTTCGATTGAGTCGCTGCCGGAACAAAGTTTCGGGGCGCTTATTACGTATAGCCGCACCTGGGCTCCCCCGGGCGGCGTGATCGCGCTCACACTGGTTCGGCGATTCCTGGAAAAATTCTATGACTGGCAGCCGGATATTACGCCCGAGCAATGCGAGGCGCTCGGGCTGAGGGAAGTGGTCTCCTGGAAATTGAGGGGGCAAGAGGCGACGGTATATCTAAGAGATTCGCAGCTTCCGTTAGGACGAGTTGCGCGCCGCTAGCGATTGCCGGTGTACGGCGTCCAGCACCCCATTGATAAACGGAAGAGATTCATCGCTCGAGAATTGGCGGGCCAATTCCAGCGCTTCATCAATGACAACCGCAGGCGGCACGGCGCTAAGGCTCAGTTCGTAAATCGCCAGTCGCAGAATGTTGCGGTCCACGACGGCCATGCGCTCAAGACGCCAGTGCTCGGCTTTGGCTTCGATCCTTTTATCGATTGATTCGGCGTTCGCAACGGTGCCGCGAACGAGTTCTTCCATGAATTTATCCGGCTTGGGCTGTTTTTCGTTCTCTTCCGAATACAGAGTTTCGTAGTAGTGGGAAATGGCGCGGTCAATCTCCTCGCGCCGCATGTCCCATTCGAAAAGGACCTGCAGGGCCCGTCTCCTTGACCGATGCCGGGCAGCCATGATTAGCGTTCTTCCTGCAACCGGGCGCGTAGATTGGCGAGTTCAATGGCGGCCTCGGCTGCATCGGAACCTTTATTGCCGCTCTTGCCGCCTGCCCGATCCATTGCCTGCTGCAAATTATCGGTGGTTAGGACGCCAAAAGCGATCGGCACTCCGGTTTCGATGCTGACTCTGCTGAGTCCATCAGCCGCGCCGCCGGCTACATATTCAAAATGCGGCGTGTCCCCTCGCACCACTGCGCCAAGAGCGATAATCGCATCGCAAAAGGGAGCCAGATGTTTGGCCGCAACCGGCAATTCCCACGCACCCGGTACTTTAACCAAACTGACGTTTTCATGAGGGCAGCCGTGCTTTTCGAGGGCGTCCAGAGCGCCGCGTTCCAGTTGCTCCGTGATGAACTCGTTAAAGCGGCTGACCACGATACCGATCCGCAGCCTGCTCGCGTCGAGAGATCCTTGGAACGTTTTGTAAGGCATTCAGGGGAGTGGTGTCCGCGCAGGCTGCGGGCGTCCACTATGGGACAATTGGGTTTTAATCCTTCAGTTTACCGCACCCATGGATTCCCGCTTTATCCGCAATTTCTCTATCATTGCGCACATCGACCATGGCAAATCCACGCTGGCGGACAGGCTTCTGGAGTATACCGGCGCGGTTTCGCAGCGCGAAATGATGGCCCAGGTCCTCGACACAATGGACCTGGAGCGCGAGCGCGGCATTACGATAAAGGCGCACGCCGTACGCCTGAACTACAAGGCTGACGATGGGAACACGTACGAGCTGAACCTGATCGATACGCCTGGCCACGTCGATTTTACATACGAAGTCTCGCGCAGCCTGCAGGCCTGCGAAGGAACATTACTTGTGGTCGATGCCTCGCAAGGCGTCGAAGCGCAGACTCTGGCCAACACCTATCTGGCGCTCAATCATGACCTGGAAATCATTCCGGTCATTAATAAAATCGACTTGCCGTCGGCGGAGCCGGAGCGTATCCGTGAGCAGATCGAACAAGTAATCGGACTCGATGCAAGCGACGCGATTCTTGCCAGCGCGAAGAACGGTATCGGAATCAAAGAAACGCTGGAGGCGGTCGTACAGCGGGTGCCGGCTCCGAAGGGAGATCCGGATGCGCCGCTGCGAGCGCTGATTTTCGATTCCTGGTTCGATCCTTACCGCGGAGTGATCATCCTCACCCGCGTTGTCGACGGCAGCATCCGCAAGGGACAGAAGATCCGGTTGTGGTCCAACGGGAAACCCTACGAAGTGGAAGGCCTCGGTTTCCAATCGCCGAAACCGGTTCCATGCGATGAACTGACGGCGGGCGAAGCCGGGTTTTTGTTCGCCAATATCAAGACCGTTTCCGACGCGCAGGTGGGCGATACGATCACGGACGATGCCAAGCCGGCCGCGGAACCCTTGCCCGGCTTTCAGGAGATCAAACCGATGGTCTTCGCCGGGCTGTACCCAGTGGAATCACATGAGCATGGCCTCTTGCGCGATGCGCTTGAAAAACTTCGGTTGAACGATAGCGCCTTCAATTTCGAGCCGGAGAATTCGACCGCTCTCGGCTTTGGCTTCCGCTGTGGATTCCTGGGACTGCTCCACCTTGAAATTGTCCAGGAGCGGCTGGAACGCGAGTTTCAGATCGACCTGATTACCACTGCTCCGGGCGTGCGCTATCGGGTCACGACAACCTCCGGAGATGTCGTCGAAGTAAATAATCCGCAGAAGTTTCCCGAACCTTCGTCGATTGAGAAGACCGAGGAGCCTATCATCGATGCGACGGTGATCACTCGTGAGGAATACCTGGGTGAAATCCTGAAGCTGCTCGAAGAGAAGCGCGGAGTTCAGAAGAAGTTCGAACATATCGGCGGTGGCCGCGTACTGCTGCAGTATGAACTGCCCCTGAACGAAATTGTGCTCGACTTCTATGACCGGCTGAAATCGGCATCACGCGGATACGCCTCGCTCGATTACCAGTTATCCGGGTACCGCGTTTCACCCATGGTGAAGCTGGATGTGCTGGTGGCGGGCGAACCAGTCGACGCGCTTTCGATGATTGTTCACCGCGACTTCGCATACGAACGCGGCAAAGCGCTGATTGAGCGGCTCCGGAAACTCATTCCGCGCCAGATGTTCGAAGTCGCCCTGCAGGCGGCCATCGGGAATAAGATTATCGCGCGTGAGACGATATCCGCCATGCGCAAGAACGTTCTGGCGAAATGCTACGGCGGCGATATTACACGCAAGCGCAAGCTGCTTGAAAAACAAAAAGAAGGCAAGCGGCGCATGAAACGCGTGGGGCGCGTAGAGATACCGCAGGAAGCGTTCCTGGCCGTGCTCAAAGTGGGCAGCGATTCCGGCGAATAGCCTTTCCCCCAAACCAATCGTATATAACAGTTGAGTGACGAAAACTGCGGTATTGGCGCTCCTGCTGGGCCTCTCAGCGATGGCGGCCGACGTTGTGAAAACGGACAAGGGCGTGGTCCAAGGCACAACCAGCGCCGATTCGAAGGTTCGCATCTTCAAAGGCATTCCATACGCGGCGCCGCCGGTCGGCGATCTGCGCTGGAAAGAGCCCCAGCCTGCCGCGAGTTGGAGCGGAGTTCGAAAAGCGGCCGAATTCGGGCCGCGCTGCATGCAGACCAACGTCTTTGGCGATATGGTGTTTCGGGATAAAGGTCCCAGCGAAGACTGCCTGTATCTGAACGTTTGGACACCTGCGAAGAATGCGGAGGCGCATTTGCCTGTGATGGTGTGGATTTATGGCGGTGGTTTTGTCGCTGGCGCATCTTCGGAGCCGCGCCAGGATGGCGAGAATCTCGCAAAGAAGGGTGTCGTGGTGGTGAGCATGAATTACCGCCTTGGCATCTTCGGCTTCTTCGCCCTTCCTGAACTGGCGAAGGAATCGGGTCACAACGCAGCGGGAAATTACGGCTTGCTCGACCAGGCTGCGGCGCTGCAGTGGGTTCAGCGGAACATAGCCGAATTCGGAGGCGATCCGAAAAACGTAACAATCTTTGGCGAATCGGCGGGATCCTTCTCGGTCAGCGCTCTGATGGCATCTCCTCTTTCGAAGGACCTGTTGCACAAAGCAATCGGCGAAAGCGGGGCATTTTTCGGGAAAACGCTCGCGGCGAAATCGCTTTCTGAGTCGGAGGAAGATGGCGCAAAGTTTGCCCGAGAGTCGCTCGGCACCGATTCGCTGGCGGCGCTTCGGGCAAAGCCGGCCAAGCAGGTACAATCAGCGCAAAAGAAAAGCGATGCGTTTCGATTCGAGCCGAATATCGATGGGTATTTCCTGCCGGAAACCGTTTCGGCCATCTACGCGGCAGGAAAGCAGGCGCACGTTCCTCTGCTAGCCGGGTGGAATGCCGACGAGGGGAGCTATCACGCAATCTTTCAGCACGAAGCGCCGACGGCCCAGAACTTCGTGAAGTGGGCGCAGTCCCACTTCGGCGACAAAGCGGATGAACTGCTGAAAGTTTATCCGGCCAATAGTGACGAGGAGGCCAAGCGATCGGCACAGGATCTCGCAGGAGATCAATTTACCGGATTTTCCACCTGGAAATGGCTGGATATGCAGCTTGCGACCGGCGATGCTCCCGTTTATCGATATAAGTTCGAAGATGCTCCACCAGCGCCGGCAAACGGTAGCCAAACCGAATCACACGGTGCG
>JAICXK010000360.1 GCA_025980435.1 Bryobacteraceae bacterium | reverse complement strand
TCAGTGATGCTGAGGTCTTTCGCCGTGAGATTCGGGATCGGGTGACCGTCTTTATCTTTAACGGCGACGGTTTCAATGACAAGCTGCGTACCGGCGCTGAACGTGGGGGTTGCGGCGCCGCCGGGCGGAACATTTTGACCGATCTGCTGTGCGAACGCGGGGAGCGCAAATAACAATAAAAAGAGGGGCTTCAAAATCTCACCCGCAGAGTAGTTTGTAAGCTGCGCATGGCGTTAGCCGAGGCGGGCAGCCCGAATTGCGCGCTGGTAACCGTGGTGTTCCAGGCGGTAAACGTGACGTGGTTGAGCGCGTTCGTGGAATCGATCCGCAGATCGAGATTGAAACGGTCATTCAACCGGAACGTACGCCCCATCGAGGCATTCAAAACGAACTGCGCCGGGCCCGTGATGGAATTGCGGCCCGCATTGCCCCACTGGCCCGGTAGGGGCGCGGTGTAGGCCGCCGGATTCAGAAAGAAACCCCGCGGGGCGGCGTATAACGGTGCGCCGGTGTAGTTCGGGCGAATGGATCCGGTCACGCCCGTTCCCTGCACCGCGGCGAGGTAGACAGGAGTCAGGGGCAGACCGCCTGCGGCGGTGATTTGCGTCGCGAAAGTCCATTCCTTTAGCAGCGCGCCTTTCCATCCGGTGAGTAGCGTGCCTCCGCGGAGGCCCATGCCCGTGGTGTATTGCAGCAGAAAGCTAAGGTCGTGCCGCTGATCGAAATCGGAGAGCGCGCGCTCGGCCTTCAGGTCAAGCCAGTTCTGGGCAATCGAGGCGCTTGCCTGACTGGTTTCCGTTGACGCCGCTCCAGCGGATGGCGCATTTTGAGCCGGCGCAGCAGTGATCGGACTGAACGGATTCTGCATCGTCGCGGTCTGCGAAACACCTGCGGCTCCCTGCCCTCCCATCGTCGCTACATCATCAATCGATTTCGAGAACGTGTACTGCAGGGTCGCAGCGAGGCCATTGTGCAGCCTTCGGCGGAGTTGAATTTGAGCGGCTTCACGAGTTGAGTTGCCGTTCGAAGTCATGAAGATGTACCCGGCTGGACAGGCCGGGCACGGATTGATCGCGCCGGTAGGGAACGTGTTCGGCAGAAATTCCTGCATGCCTCGCGTTCCCTTGATCCCGAGATACTCCGCGGTCAGTTGCAGCGAGCCCGGGAGATCGCGCTGTACCGTCATTTGCCAGTTCTGTGCGTAGCCGACGCGAAAGTGCGGGTCAATCGCAAAGGTATTCGGCGTAATCGAAGCGGAGGTCTTGAACCCATCGGCCAGCGTGAGCGGATCGGCGGGGCTGTTCTGGACGCTCAAACTCTTCGAGAGCGGCGATTGCTGCGCCATTTGGATGGCGATGTTCTGATAGACGGAGGTGTTGTAGTAGACGCCATATCCGGCGCGAACCACGAGCGACGAGCCGGAGACGGGTCGCCACGCGATGCCAATGCGCGGCTCGAAACCGTTCTTATCGGGGTGAATGAGCGAATCGGGATATTGCTGGCCGGTCAGTGCGCCGATCGGATCGGTGGCGACAACCGGCGCGACGGCAGAAAAGCCCGGAGCAATGTCGAGATTCACCAGGCGGCCATAGAGTTCCGTAATCGGCGCGCCGTACTCCCAGCGCAGGCCCGCGTTCAGGGTGAATTCCGGACTGACTCGCCAGTCGTCGGTGAGATAGGCATCGTAGACCGATTCGCGAAAGTACTTATCGGCGTTGCCGAAGGCGATCGCGCTGGTGTCGGGCACTCCCAGCAGAAAACCGGCAAAATCGGACCCGGCGGCTGCGCCCGTGAAGGTAAACGTGCCGCGCGGATCTTGTTGAGAAAGATAGTTGAACTGCTCGCGGCGGAAATCCGCTCCGAACATTACGTTGTGGGCGTTGCGATTCCACAGCATCGAGTAAGACACTCCGCTGGTCAGATTCCGATTGAAAGCGCTTTGCGCATCGGAAACTCCTGCGATCCCGCTGGAAAAGACGAGAGCCGGCGGTCCCCAGTTGAGCGGATCCTGATTGTTGCCGGAGATCCCGGCCTGGCCGGAAACGTTTTCCCGATTCTCGAAAAACGGCCTGACGCGCGTAGCCAGGCGGCTGAACTGATATCCCGCATTGAGGAACAGGCGCGGGCCGACGCGATGCGACCAATCGACGTGGGTGTTAATGCCGAGAATATCGGTTGTATCGAGGAAGCCGAACAAGTTCGGGCTATCCGCGCGTGTGTCCTGAAGCGCGAAACCTCCATAGACCTGGTTCTTGTTATTTACCGTTTTACTGAGGCGCGATTCGAGAGCGTCCTGGTGAGTGGGGCTGATAATCGGGATCTGATAGTTGTAGCGCGCGCCGGCCGCAAAATTCGGAAGCGGATAGAAGCGCAAAAGAGCCCGGGCCTGCGCGCTGATGCGATCTTCTGGAATCGTATTGCCGGGAAAAGGCAGGCCGGTGCGCGGATCAAGGACTCTTCTTGAGAAGATTCCGCTGCGCTCCCGCTCTGTTGGCATCAGCGCCGATTGCGTGGTGGCATCGCGGTTTCGCGTCCACTGATACCCGACAAAAAAATTCGGTCCGTTCGGAAGCAGCTGCGGAATTTTCAACGGACCGCCCAGTGTGGCTAAACCCGTCATGCGGTTGTAAGCAACCTTCGGTGTGTTCTGGCCGGTCAAGGAGAACGGCCGGGCATCCAGCGCGGAATTGTCGAAGGTCAGGCCGATGCCGCCGTTATACAGTCCTTTCGAGCCTTTGCGATTATTGCCGAAGACCGGAGATTGCGCAAAGGGCGAAGCCGCGCCGTTGTTGATACTGCCGTTGATCAGCAAGCCGTCGGCCGCGCGCTCGGCGAGGTCCTGTTCGGAAGAGTCGGGGGTGGGCTGTTCGTCTGTTTGAGGCGTGTTTATCTCGATCGCGGCGTTCATGCCTCCGAGCGGTAACATTTGCAAATCCCACACCGCGGCGGCCGCCTTCGGTGTAACCGCTACTTCTCGCTGGAGCGGAGAAAAACCGGACATGCTGACTGCGATGCTGTAGGTTCCGTCCGGCAGGTTAGAAAAGCTGTAGAGGCCCTGCTGGTCGGTAACAGCAAAAAACTTCTTACCATCATGCGTCGCGGTCACAGTGGCGCCGGGAACCGGCAGTCCCCCGAAGTTGACCTGCCCTCGGTATTCGGAGGCGAGCAGCAGGGAGAGGCTAAGCCACGCGGCGATCAGCCATCTCAAGCCTGAGTGGTGGCGCAGACGATCGTCTTTCAGTCGTCTGCGTCGCGCCGCATCGGACAGGCCACTTAAAGCGATGGCCTGCCCCACCCTAATTCTCCGACGGCGGCTCCACATGATCGATGACAAGCATTTCGACCGGGCCCTTTTGCGATTCCAACTTCAACCCAAGCTGTTCTTGAAGGGCCGTGAAGACAGAAGGCCCGGAAACATCCGGCGCTGACGGCGCATCACCATGCTCTTCCGGGCCGGAACCCGGCCCTTTAAACATCTGAGCTTCACGCTGCTCTGGGGTCCACTGCAGCGTGAAATCATAGAGCCCACTCAGTCCCGTCTTATCCACCACCGTACGGCCAAGCTGCGCGGATAGAGATCGGGCCAGGAATGAAATCGACGCAGCTTGGGCATCGAGCTGCCCGGGACGCATCCGCATTCCGCGATTCGGACCATGCGCTTCGCCCCGAGATGGTTTTAGCTTGGACCCATTCTTGGCGACAACGAGCGCATACACGCTTCCTTCCTTGGTGGCGCTGTGGCATTGCAGGTTGAAACGGGCAGCCAGTAACGACTGAAGTCTCAACCGGCTTTTATCAGAGTAAAGTTTGCGTTCGCTTTCGCTCATGCGGCTTGGGTCTTTATCCGATGAGTCCTCCGCCTTCGCAACGATGTCATATCTGGTGGAGTCCAGCCACTTCGGGCCTCCCAATATTTGAAAGCCCTGGATGTCGTATGCCGTCTCGATCAGTTGCTTCGCCGCAATATTGTTCGCCATGAATCTTCCTCCCGGAGCCATTCGCATCGAAATAAAATCACCAGAAGATTTGCTCGGCTTGATGGATGCGACTTCAAACGATGGCTTCGGCGCAGTTGCATCCGTATCGGACGGCTGAGCCTGATTGCGGGGTGCGTTCACGACACCAAAGGCCACGGGCGCGGCCACGGCCAATACTGCCGCGCCGACGAGTA
>JAICXK010000319.1 GCA_025980435.1 Bryobacteraceae bacterium | reverse complement strand
TGGAAGTTTGATCAGGGGTGTGCGCGCGGATCCAGCCAGAAAAAGAAACAATCGCGCGTTGTTTCTGTCATTCCGGAATGGTATGCAGCAGCTAACCGACGCCCTGGAGCGCGCGATTCAGCCTCATGCGCGCGTGATTCAGGCGGAGGCCGCTGCGGTCTCCAGGACAAATGGGGCTTGGCGTGTCGAAGCAGCGGGACATTCGGCTGTTGCATCTCATCTGGTACTAGCGTGTCCGGCGCACATTTGCGCGAAATTGTTGCGAAGTGCAGCGCCGGAACTCGCCACCGATTTGAGCGCGATTCCCTATTCTTCGGCGATTCTCGTGACCTTCGTGTTCGACCGGCACGAGCTCCGCCATCCGCTCAACGGGTTCGGCTTTCTCGTTCCTGAGAAGGAGCGGCGCATTGTCGCGGCGGCCACCTGGATCAGCACGAAATTCCCGTCGCGAGTGCCCGCATCCCTCGTGGCACTACGAGCCTTTATGGTTGGCCGCGAAGCGCGCCAGTTCATGTCGGAATCCGAAGAGAATCTGCTGGAGGTTGTCAAGACGGAATTTCGCCGCATTATGAGCATCGAGGCAAGTCCTCTTTTCTCAACAATCCATAAATTGCCGGATTCGATGCCGCAATACCTGGTGAATCATTTAGATCGGGTGGAAAGGATTCGCGGGCGAGTTGCTCAACTGAAAAATATGCATCTGGTTGGGAATGCATACGACGGCGTGGGAATACCCGATTGTGTGCGGCTAGCCAAAGATGCGGCAAATCATATCGCGAAGAACTTGTAAAATTCTTCCTGTTAAGTGTTCGTACCTTTACACGTCTCATAACAGGAGGAGCGCAATGAAGATTCTGATTGGAGCCTTACTGGCAACCCTGCTCGCCGTCCCGGTATTCGCGCAAAAGGATGTCGATGCCCGACTTAAAGCGGCAACCGCAACTCTGCACGCCATGACAAACGCGTCGGACAATGACATCCCAACGGACCTGCTGAACAAAGCAAGCTGCGTAGTCGTGATCCCAAACCTCAAGAAGGGCGGTTTCATTATCGGAGGAGAGTACGGAGCGGGATTCTTCTCCTGCCGGAAGGCCAATGGCGTAGGCTGGACCGCTCCCGGTTGCATTAAAGTTACCGGCGGGAAATTCGGTCTGCTGATTGGCGGAGCGGAAACCGACGTAGTCATGCTGGTGATGAACCAGGGCGGGATGGAACATCTATTGAGCGATAAGTTCCAGCTTGGCGGCGAGGCCTCGGCTGCTGCCGGCCCGGTCGGACGTAGCGCCTCCGCTATGACCGATGCCGAGATGCACGCGCAGATTCTGACCTATTCGCGCTCACGAGGAATTTTTGGCGGCCTCGACCTGGCAGGCGCGGCAGTTACAGAGGACGACGACGCCAATCGTGCGCTTTACGGCCGCGATATCACCAACAAGGACCTCGTAAATGAAAAGATCGCAGTTCCTGCTCCCGCGGAACCCTTTGTCCATACGCTGGACCGGCTCTCGTCACGCAAGTAACAGCAAGGTAAGACTCATGTTGGGCGGGCGCTTTCGCCCTACCCGGCATTGCGGCGGGGTATAAATCGCAGCGTCGCAACATAAAAGGTGGTCGTCAATGAGCCAACGATCAGCGCAAATACCAATCCGCCTGCGAGACCCGGGGCGAGGCCGTCGCCCCACCATACCGAGTGAGCAGCCGCACCTCTCAGTTGGAGAATCAAACCCCAGGCGCAGAGCGACACAGGTCCAATTAGAATCCCACTCACCAGCAGCGTGCGGAGCCGCCCCTCGCGTGCGTTCTTGATTCCGATCACTGCCGGAAGATACAACAGCGAGACCGGGAACGCAAAGGTCATCGTGATCCGAAAGACAAACAAGAACGAAGCGATAGGCCAGAGCAGGCAGAAGATGGTGACAGAAAGAAGCAGCGAAGTAAACCACGCACCGACGCGTCCGAAGGTATTCAAGGCTGGATCTCCTGTGATGATCCTTTCATTGTGACGTATCGGCCGCCTTGTTTTCCCAGGCGATGGAATAAGCTTCCATACTGAGCCATGCACGTGAATAAACGTACGGATCTTCGAAGCCTGCTAGAGTGTGTCGGGTGAGGACCGGATTGAAAGCGATTCAAGTTCTGCTTGTTCTGAGCAGCTTCTTGCCTCTGAGCGCGTCCGCACGAGATTCGTGCAGGCTTACGCGAGAAGTGAACGGCTTTGACGCTCCAAAGCAGAGTCGTCTGTCATCTCTACGCGACTTCGCGAGGCAGAACAGGCTTTCCTTTGGAATCGAATCAGTGTCTAGCCTCGATAAGCAAACGAGCATCAGTGCGCCAAGCGGAACTGTTTTAACAATCGTTAAGGCGATTGTGGGGCCGATATCGAAGACGATTGAGTGCTTCGAGGGAGTAATCCTTGTTCGCGATCAGAACGCCCCAGGCCCAAAATGGCTGAATACAAGAGTGCCCGAGTTCCGATTGAATAGATCGCGTCTTGGTCTAGCCAACGCCGCTCTATGGATGCGCGTGGAAGTTGTGTTGAACCCTGCGCAAACAGGTTTTGCCGGGGATATACTCGGCGATCTCGGAGAGTACGTAGGGCCCTTCGATGCAAAACGTGCGACGGTGCGTGCTCTTCTTTGCCATTTGGCCGTGTCCTCTCCCGGCACTATATGGATCAGCGAAGATATTCAACCGTTCGGGGGCACGGCTTGGACGAACCGCCTATGGACGCTCGTGCCGTACGAGGCGACCAACCGTCAGTGAATTGGTCTGAACCTGCACTGAACCGCGCGCGTAAGCAAACGGCAGCGCAGAAGCAGCAAAGTGAACTACGGACCGATGCGCCCGAAGAATGTTCAACGCTGCGTCTCTCGTGATGCAGGCCTACGATCGTTAATTCACGCCAAAGATCTGCGGCACAAGTAAAGCTCGCTCATCCGGATTGTAATAGTCATACAGAACCGATTGCGCCATTCGCGCCCTCATCGTGAATCGGGGTCGAAAGATAAATTGAAAGCTCAAATCGCTTGCTCGCGGCCAGACGTAAAACGTCACGTGATCCGGGGCTACTTCGAACGAATCCACGCCGGTTTTCGGATCACCGATAATGGCCGCCAGCGTGCCGCGGTCCACTTCCGCTCCGGGCGGTAATCCAATCTCCGCAATCATCATTCCGTAACCGCGAAAAGCCGGTCTCGTTATATGCACACGATACTTCACCGCCTCATTCACCGCGGCTTTCGTCGTGCTCAGTTCCGTATGCATCGCGAAATCGCTCGCATCGTGCGGCCGGGTCCATGGCTCGTACCAGGAGGCGTTGAATTGTAATTGAATTGGCTCCGTCCCTTGGTTTCGAATGGACAACTCGTTCGCGCCGGGATGCACGAACCGTGAGACCTGCACAATCACTGGCCCCGAAATCGTGTGTTGGCGGCCCAGTCGGATTCTCCCGGCGCTCGCGCCGTTCAGCAGAATTTCGATGTCCGGCGGATCGTGCTGCGCTACGGCCGGCGTGATTTCAATCAATGCAAGCAAAGCGCGGACGGTTGCTTGCGAGCTCGACCAGGCTCCGCTGGAATTCGTATTCTTCAACAGAAAGAGCGCGCCGCGTTGAATCAACGGCTTAAGATCCACACTGTTCGCACCCAGCCGTTGCCATCTCGCGAGGGCGGAAAGAATAAGGTCTGTTGTCTCAACCTGCCCGGCGCGACCCCAACCGTGAAAAGGCGTGTTCGCCCGGAGCGCCCAATATGCTGTTCCCTCTTCATCTCTCGCTAACTCCGAAAGCCGTCGAATAGCAGGTTCCGCCAGATCCGTGCGGTCCGCATCCATCGCGGCGAGCCCAAATGCCGCGATGAAATATGGGTCGTCAAATTCCGCCGCTTTCCTTGCCAGTTCGCCAAGTTTTCGGATGCTTCCGGCATCGTCGCGCGCGGGTTTCCATCAGAGTCCACAGTGCGAATCCGCGCAAAGAATCTTCCTTCAGGTTTTGCAGTTTGAGCCATTTTCGCGCCGCATCAATGCGATCCGTGTCTACTGCGATAAATTCCTTCGCATCCGTCAGGAAATTCAGTGCGTATGCCGTCAATGCGGCGTCCGGCTCACTGGCTGCCCAATACTGGAACCCGCCCTGATCGGATTGATATCCCAGCAGCCTGGCATAACCGGATTTCAGGTTCCGCATCGCACGCGCTTCCAACTTGTGATCTTGTAATCCACCGCGCTTCATCGCCCTCAGAAAAAGGAGATTTGGATATGTGGACGAGATGGTCTGTTCTCCGCAGCCATAAGGCCGCTGCAGCAGCGCCTGCATCGCCTCCAGCAATCGGGCAATCAGCGTCGGGTACACCTTTACCTCCGCTTTCAGGCTGCTTGGTATGATGCCGCCCGGTACGTCAAGCCGCAAGACTTGCCCTTCGCCGGCAACCGCGGTAACGGATCGTTCCGCCTGCTCGCCATCCGGGTGAACCACGATGGGTTTCTGAATGGCATCGGATCCTGCCAGACCGGTTGCGGTCACTCGCAACAGAGCATCATCCCGGGCTGTTTCGGCGCGCAATGATAGCAACACATTCGCTGATCCGGACGCGGCGATCGATTCAGGCTGTTCCAGCGGCTTTTGGAGCGCGAGGCCATCGCCCGGTTGCGCGGCAACTTTCACCGTCTCAATATGCTTGAGATAATTTCTTACCGGGACAGGGAGCGTAATCTGATCGCCCACCGTCAACACCGGCGGGACGTCCAGGTCTACCTGAAACGGTTGAAATGCGCGCAGGTCCGCGGACGTCTCGGTGATCCGCCCGTCCTCCGATGACGCGACGACTGCTATGTGCCACGTCGTGATCGTATCGGCTAGTTTGACCGGCACCGCCGCGCGACCTGAAGCGTCTGTAATGAGATCGGGATTCCAGTACAGCGTCTCGGGAAAATACTCACGAACGCGCGGAGTGGCAATGGATCCGGTTCCGGGGGCGGCGACAGCGGCCAGTTCGGCGCTCGAAGTTGTAATTGTGTTCGGCGCTGCCCTCACGTCGACGCTTTCAGTTACAGAACCCACCTGTAAGGTGAAATCCGCCTTGGTCACGTGATCCGGTTCCACAGGAACCAGATCGAGCACTCCGGTCTGGAATCCCGGCGATTGAAATGTCAGGCGAAAATATCCTCCCGGCCTTCCGCCGAATGTATATTTGCCGGAGCCGTTTGTGCGGGTGCTGTAAGAACCGTTCAGGGTTACAAGGACGTTAGGAATGGATGCTCCTGA
>JAICXK010000253.1 GCA_025980435.1 Bryobacteraceae bacterium | reverse complement strand
TTCGATGCGATCGGCGGCGGAAGTTTGCGCGAAAAGAAGAACCTTCGCCCCGGGGCGTGCAATGCGCAGCGCCTGCTCGACCAGGCCAGGTACACTCGTAGCAAGAATCACGGAATCAGCGCCGCGGCCGGACGTTTGATCCTGAATTTCTCGTTCAAATTGGGCTTCGCGCGGATCGAAAGCGGAAGCGCCGAATTCGCGCGACAGGCCGCGCCGAAACTCGAACGTGTCGCTGGCGAGAACCTTGGCGCCGGTTCGTTTGACGAGCATCGTAAAGATGAGCCCGATTGGACCCTGGCCCAGGATTGCCACAACGTCCTCTTCGACGGGATTGAGCTGCCGGACTGCTTTCAGGCAGGTGTTTACCGGCTCAACCCAGCAGGCTTGATCGAACGATACACCTGGCGGGATTTTCTCTACTCCGCGATCAACAATCCAGTTCATCACGCGAACATATTGCGAGAAGCCGCCGCCGGCAGGTTCGTAGCCTGCTGTGATACCAACTCTCTTGTAAACGGGGCACTGCGCATAAAGATGACGTAGACAATAAAAGCAAGTTCCACAGGGGATGTGATGAAAAACTATGACAGGATCCCCGGGAACGTAGGTTGTCACACGGTTCCCTACGCCGGCGACTACCCCGGCCGTCTCATGGCCGTAAATACGAGGCGCCGGCAGGAGGTTATGTTCGATCTTCTTGAGATCGGTGTGGCAAACCCCGCAGCTTTCCACGCGCACCAGAATTTCATCAGCCCCGATAACGGGCGTTTCGACCGGCCGAACCTCGACCCGGCCATGGCCGACATAGACTGCCGCGCGCATGCTCTGAGGCGGGGTATTTACCTCATTCAGCCTGCGTGCTGTCTGATTCAGTATTGATCCGGCAACCGACAAGAAATTCTCCCAGGGCCGCTGCAGCACTTTCGGTCCGCCGCTTCAAGGAAAACAGGACGGGCAACCGATTCGGGTGCGTAAGGGCTTGAACTACAATTTTCCCACGCGCGAGTCTTCCTTCGGAGGTGCGGCACTTATTCAGGTCAAAAGGAAACGATTCACCGGCCCGATCGGAGACTACTTTGATGCAGCAAAAGGGCAGCCCGGCGCGTTTGGCGCGCGCCGCAACGCCGGCAGCTTCCATGTCAACCGCGATTGCGCCGAGCCCGCATAAGCGCTCTTTTTCCTTGGCGTCATTTGCGATGCGATTTTGGGAGGCGACCACTCCCGAGGCAAATTCGCCGTCCGCCCCAATGGCAGCGCACTCGAAGGTCTCATTGGTGGAAACGTCGAGAATCTTGCTGGCGACCACGATCTGCGATTCCCGCAGTTCGGGATCGAGCGCGCCGCACCAGCCCGTACTGACCACCGCTTCCAATCGGGAGGACGACAATTCGGCAACCATTACCGCGCGGATAGCGATTTCGACCGCTTGCGCCGCCAGTTTGGGGCCGCACCCGTTAGCCGCGAGCATCATCCGGCGGCTTTCCCAAATTCCTTCATAGGCGTAATCGATGGGCCACTTCAGCTTGCGTGTTGCCGTCAGAAGATTAGCAAGCGGCTTCAGTTCGGCGGCTTCGGAGGCGACGTAAAGGATGGCCATGTCTGGATTAGCTGCGGCCTTCCGAAGCACCGGGGTGGAAGAAGTGAGCCGATCCACGCTTCTGTTTATCGCTGCCCCAAGTCCAATACAAGCCGAGATAGGTGTACGTCTCCGGTTGTCCGGCGATGCTGCGGCCGCCGCAAAACAGCACTTCGAAATTTGGAGTGATGTAGTAGTAGCCGCCGATGTCCAGCATCGTCGCAGATTCAGGTACGGTGCTGGCGATCCCCTCCGCGCCATGACCGAAAAGCTCCGCGCCGAGCGTCCAGCGATTATTGAGCTTTCGCTGGAGCAATCCACCCGCAAAAGTGTAGTCTTTGTAGCCTGGTTCCGTGGTGAACACGCGGCCCACACCTCCATAGGACGTCCAGTCACCCCAACTCTTCTGGACCCACACCGGTATCCGGTACCAGGTGGAGCCCACACCCAGCGCGCGCGCCGCATTGCCAGTCGGAAATTCAACAAACGGAAACGTACCTACTTCGGGCCGCCGCTTGCCTTCTTTGACGAACCGGTATTTCACACCGAGTTCCGTATCGGTGAGGCCATAATTCACGGGCCCGTGGCCGGGAGCGAAATTGGCGTCCATCGGCAGAACCCCGTGAATCTGGACATTGGGGACAGCGCCCCAGTTGAATTCGATGGCGGGAACGAGCAAATCCGTCCCGCCCACAGTTGTGCCGTTCGACGAACCGAACGTGTAGAACTCATAATGCCCGAACGGGACCGGGTCGGGATCGTCGGTCTGGAAGGGTGGTCCGGCACAGGCCAGCGGCGCAACGGCCAACAGGAGCAAAAGTGGATGACTGCTCACGATTCGCCGTTGTCCATGGGTCTCCTTCTAAGTTACTCCGTGCGGTCAGCCATCAGCCTTCAGCGACCAGCGGTCAGAGGGCCGGGCGGGCTCGATTTAAGGCGCGAAGCTGATCGAATTGCGGGACTAACAGTCCGCCCCACGCAGGGTCAGGCAGCCTGTTTTGCCGCGAGATCCTTGTTGACGTGATCGACGGCCATGCGGAACATGGCGCTCAGCTCTTCAAATGGGATACGGGTCGAACTTGAATCTTCGCCTCGCTGATAAGGCGCGGGCTCATCCATGCCGGGCACCGGGGCTCCGATGGCTTGGTGGGCTGCGTTGAGTTCCGCTTGCTCGCGCGGCGAACAGAAGCGGGCTTTCACAGGTGGCCATCTGAATGGCTATAATAAAGGCATGACATACACCGTGGCGGAGGCCAAAAACAGGCTGCCCGAACTTATTAAGCAGGCCGAGGCCGGCGCCCGGGTGACGATCACGAAGCGGGGAATCCCGGTAGTCGAGATCGTTCGTAAAGTTGAGGATTTGCCGAGGAAGCGTATCTTTGGCGTTCTCGGCAAGAAAAAAATCGTAATAGATCCCGACTGGGCGCGGCCACAGGAAGACATGGACGCGTGGCTTGCCGGCGACGTCTGATGGCGAGAAGATTTTTACTCGACACACACGTAGCCGTTGAGATCGGCACGAGCGGCGGTTTTGAAGCGATGCCACGGAGGGTGCAGCGGATTCTCGAGGATCCGGATGTGGAACTGCTGCTCAGCGTGGCATCGCAAATCGAGGTGGCAATTAAGAGCCGGATTGGCAAGCTTGAGTTAACGAAAAACGAGTTGGCACTCATCTGCACGAATGCTTCAATCACGCTTTACCCGCTACGCCAGCGTCACGCCGATCGGCTATTCGAGCTGCCCCTACATCACAAAGACCCCTTCGACCGGCTGATTATCTCAACCGCCCTGAGCGATGATCTTGCAGTGATTTCGCGTGACAAGCAGTTTCGCGGATACAAAGGCTTGCACGTCATTTGGTAGGCGGGGGCGCGAAATCTTTCGGACCGAATATCTGGCGCACTTCGGTTTCGCCCTCCCAGCCTGGCCAGTATTTCTTATGAAGGTCCAAAAAGCGAACGGCGGCTTCGACTGCTTCTTCTTTCGATTGAAACTCAAACTGCGCGTATCCGCCGATAACTTCCTTCGACTCGGCGAATGGCCCGTCGAGCAGTAATAGCTGGCCCTGAGAGAGCCGGACGCGCGTGCTCGCCGCCGTGGGAGCCAGCCCGCCGGTATCGATCAGAGTGCCGGCTTTGACGGACTCATCGACGAGCCCGGTAATGGCATCCATGAGTTCCTTGGGCGGAGGGCCGGCGCTCTCGTCGGATTTGACCAGCATCATAAATCGCATTTGTGCATTTCTCCTTTGATTCTTTCCGGATCTGATGTTTTCTATCCAGAGATCGAACGAGAAGCGGCAAAATCGACAGCCGCGGCATAATGATAGGTTTTGCCCCGCTCATGCAAGCTGCCGCTGTCCCCACCTCTCAATCTGTAGGCAGAAGGATCCACGCGGTACCGCTTCTGGTTATTGCCATGGCCTGCCTGCGTTTCTGCCATGTGAATTTGCTGTGGGCTGATGAGGATTACCATCTTGCTGCCGCAATCAACATGCTGCACGCCCGAATTCCGTATCGCGATTTCTGGTACGACAAGCCGCCGTTGTGCGCGGCTTATTATCTGCTGAATGCCGGGTTTCCAGGCTGGCCGCTGCGGCTGCTGGATGCGGCATATGTTGCGATTGCCTGCTGGCTGGCGTACAAACTGGCGCGGGCCTGGTGGGGCGAGGCCGAAGGCTGCGCGGCGGCCCTGTTTCTGGCGTTTTTCACAACGTTCTATTTGCCCTCCACCGTCATTCCGTTTGCCGCAGACGCGCTGATGATTGCCCCGCATCTGGCAGCCATCTATTGCGCATATAAAGGCCGGGCAATTTGGGCCGGGCTGTGGGCCGGAATCGCGTTTCTGTTCAATACCAAAGGGGTGTTTGTCCTCGCGGTTTGCCTTGTATGGCTGGTTTCCGACGCAGGTTGGGTGCTGGCCGGGTTCGCCATTCCGGTAATCGCGGGTTTACTGGCGGCATTCGCGACCGGCGCCTGGGCCGGCTACTGGGAGCAAGTGTGGCATTGGGGCTTTATCTATGCAGCGGGGTCGCCGGTTACGAACCCGGTGGTACTCGGTCTGAAGCGCACCATCGACTGGCTCGGATTTCAAGCCGCTTTGGCAGCAGGAGCTATTTTAGCGTTCATCCGCATGACGCGTATGGATCGCTGGAAGCTTGGGGTTTGGCTGGCGCTCTCATTCGTGGCCGTTTGCCTCGGCACACGCTTCGCGCCGCACTACTATCTGCAGATCCTGCCGCCCCTGGCTATCGTGGCCGCGCGCGGCGTAGTCCTGGCATGGCGATGGCGCGGCCGGGCCACAGCTCTTGTTTTAGCTGCTCTACTACTGGTTCCCTTCATCCGGTTCGGCCCGCGCTATTTTACCCTTGCGCTGGACGATATCGAAGAGCGGCAGCCGCAATGGTCCGATATCGTTCTCGACGTCGACAGCCAGCGCACGGCCGAAGAAATCCGCTCGATGGCGCGGCCGGGCGACACGTTGTTTGTCTGGGGATACCGCCCGGACATGTACGTGTACACGCGTATGGTTTCCGACAGCCGGTTCTGGGACTCGCAGCCGCTGACAGGTGTGCCCGCCGATCGTCACCTGCGGGCGAATACGCCGATCTACAGTGCACCGGCCGCCCTGAACCGGATGCAACTCGCCCGCAGCCACCCGACGTTTATTGTTGACGGACTCGGCCTGCTGAATCCGAAGCTCGCACCGGGAGTCTATCCCGAGCTCCGTCCCTGGCTGGCTGACTACCGGCTGGTAGGCCGCACAAAGCTGAGCTTAATTTATCGGCGGCAGAATTGATTCAAGCAGTACCCTATGTAGTACCAGTACTCTGAAGGTTGGCAACACGACGGGGTAACGGTAAAATCCAAGCACTCCAGGAGGGATTTTCCATGCGCGCAGCCCGAGCTATTCTTCCGCTGCTGTTTGTAATTGCGCCGCTCGCGGTTCAGGCCGGGAAGCCGACCATCATTGTCAACGGGGATCCCCCGGACATTACGGTTATTACGAACACTTCCTTTGCCTTCGGAGCAAACGCGTCCGGAGGCGGCGATTTTTCCTTCCAGAATGAGACCGGCCAGGACTGGACCCGCCTGGACATACTTGTCACGCTGCCCACGTTTCAATCGATCACATGCGGCAGCATCGCCTTTGTGACGTGTACCGTGACCACGACCACGCCGCCAGGCTCATCGCCGGCAGACTACGACCTCATTTTTGGACCAAATCCGAGTGGTGGGATCCGAAACGGCGAACTTTTTTCGATCAACCTGAACGACGACGCGGTGGTGAACATCGATCCTAATGGAACCGGATCCTGGGGGGCGGGAAGGGATTTCAATGCCACGGCCAACGACGGCGCGCCCGAACCGGCTTCCTGGACACTCATGGCGCTGGGCATTTTAGGATTTGGCCTCTGGATTTACCGGCGGCGCGTTTCGGCGTCCTGACTGAATTTCTTCGCCAGGGCCTTGAACTCCGGAAGCCGGCGAACGGAATTCAGATCGGGATCATTCGCCACTTCATTCAGCGATTCTCCATTCTCGAGTGCGCGCTGCAAGGCATCGAGAGCATCGCGCGGATGCCCTTCGAGTGAAAGCACCACTGCCTCCACGTACATGAGCTGCGGGTTTGCGCTATCGATGGAGCGGGCGCTTTGAATGAACTGCCGCGCTCGCGAGAGCTCGCCCTTTGCGGCGTAGCACATGGCGAGAGTACCGAGGGCGTCCGCCTTTCGCGGGTTGACCTGCAGTTCGTTGTACGCGGCGGAGATAGCGCGGTTGTACGCCGCGAGAGCCTTATCTTTCTGCCCCGCCCGGCTGTAAGCCTGCGCCAGGTTGCGCAGCGCTTCGGACGAGTTCGGATTGAGTTGCACCGCCTTTTCGTACATCTGGATGGCCTCCGGGTAGCGGGCCAGTTCGTAGTAGGCAGTGCCCAGATTGGAATAAGAATCGGGCCGAGGCTGCAACTCGATTGCCTGTTGGAAAAAGGGGATGCAATCCTGCCAGCGCCCCTGCATGTAATACATGGCGCCGATGTTGTTGTATCCGGACCAGTCTTTCGGGTTCAGATCAACCTGCCGTTTGAAAGCTTTGAGGGCCTCTTCCGTGCGGCCGAATTGGGAATAAGCCCAACCCAGTTGTTTGTAGTTGTACCAGTAGTAGGGGTTCAACTCGACTGCTTTCTTGAAGGCGGCCAGGGCCGGTTCGACTTGTCCCGTGGCGGTGTACGCTTTACCGAGCCGAAGATATCCGTCGTCTGAGTTCGGCTGGAGCTGAAGGGCTTTCTTGAGTTCGTCTACCGCCTGCGCATTCTTCCCTGTCGCCGTGTACACGCTGCCCAAGGCGAAATAGACTTCGGGCAGGTTATCATTGCGGCGGCTTGCCTCTCGAGCGGCGGCCAGCGCCTTCTCCGCCCAAAAGTTCTCCTTCTTCGTTCGGTAGAGCAACAAACTGGAATCAGCCACTCCGGTCCAGGCGAGGGCAAAATCGGGATCTTTCGCGCAGGCCTGATCGAACAACACCAGCGCTTCGGTTGCGCCGGTCGCATCAACCCGGTTCTTCAGGATGTCGCGTCCTTTCAGATAGAGGTCATAGGCGGCCAGGTTCTGGGTGGGCGGGATAGCAGCGCGCTCGCGCTCTTCCATGGTGGGCGTGATATTCAGAGCGGCAATAATCTGCGTGGAGACCTCATCTTCGAGCGTGAAGAGGTCGGCGCGTACGCCGGTAAAGGTCTGGCTCCAGACGCGTGTGTCCTTGGTGAGGTCATCCATGCTGGCGATGATCTGAATACGATCCCCCGCGCCTTGAACCGTTCCGTTCACAATCAGATTGGC
>JAICXK010000347.1 GCA_025980435.1 Bryobacteraceae bacterium | reverse complement strand
TGCGCAGCATTCACAGCCAAGCCTCGCGCGATCGCGGCAAAACTCACTCCAACCATGACGTTGGTAAATCCAAGAGTCATCGCGTTCGGGACGACTGGAATGTCGCTACAGGAAGTTCCAACCAGCGGCGCTACAAACGCCAGCGGCCCGCCATTCACGGTGACGTTCGGGCTCCCTACCGCGGTCGATCCTTGCGCGCCGACGTACGGAATGGGCGGCATCAGCAGCTTCACCCAGGTCTGCCATTTCGTAAACGCGCTGAACGAGCCCTTGATGCTTTCCCAGGTGGATTGCTTGCTCGATGTATCGATGCCGGTTACGTCTTTCAAGAACCCTTCCGCGCCGTTGGGCTTGGGAATGAGCGAGGCAATTCCGGCGATCGCGATGTTCGCCAGAATCGTGAGCGTCATCAGCGTCAGCGCCATCGGAATATTTGTCAGATAGCGCTTCCAATAGGGGCAGTTCGTGGGAGTTGGCGGTACGGGCACGCCCTGCGGGATGTGTACCGAATAGCCCATTGCCCCAACCGAACAGGCCGGCATGCCGTTGATAAACACGTTGGCGCTGGGAAAGGTTGGATCGCTCCACAGATAGATGAGCCCGAAATAGGGATGGATCGGAATGCCAGGAATCGGCGCGACGGCATGCACGTCGACCCCGATCACATTGTCCATGAACTTCGCGGCGGGCCACAGCGGCACGATCAGCGGTCCCCCGGCCGCACACTGGTGATCTGCAGTTTTCCGGTCAGGCGCGTCTGCCGGTAGGTAATGGCGACCTGGTCTCCGGGATTTGCGGCATCGAACACGGCACGATCGACCGCGGCGCTAGTCTCGCCTTCGGGCATGCGCAATTTCATAATGTACATTTCCGGCGCGATCTGCGGAATGACGCGCGGCCGCCCCGCCACGTAATCGGTGCGATAAATCTTTTTGGGCGGTGCGTGTTCTTTGCCGGTAACGATCGCCGTGCCGGTTCTTTGGGCAAGACCCAGCGCATCGGCACTCTGGAAGCCGTAATATCCAAGAACTGCAATCAGAATGAGACCGCCTGCCAGCGGCATCCAATTTCCAGTTCCGCTCATTGGATGAGAACCTCCAGTTTGCGCATTTCCGGAAGCCAGTCCGGGCCGCGGTATGGCACGGCGCCGCGCCACACCAGATCCACTTGCTTTTCCTCCAGGCGAATCATAACGGTCTGTAGAAACACATCCGGCTCCTGGACGCCCTCTCCGATATCCAAGCCGATGCGGGGGCGGTCGCCTGGAAGCGAAAAATCAAGCCTGCCGTCCGGCGTCAAATTGAATGTCTTGATAAGCTCGTCGCCTTGAAGGAACGGAAGGGCCAGCCCCTGCGATGCGCCGTTAAAAAAAACGAAGTTCATGTCCGGAAGCGTCGTTTGTGTGTAGAGGGCGCGCTGGGCAGGGGGAATCACCTGAGCATACAGCGCCCTGAGTTCCTGTTCGGTTTTGCGGTCAGCGGGCAGCACGCCTGCGAGTGACGCGCGCGGCTGCCAAGGTTTGCCGAACCAACCAAATGATTGCGGCAGCGGCTGCTCCTCCCAGTGCATGAAATGCCCGCAGCACAGACGGGCGGGAGTGAGCAGGTCGCCGGGGTCCTCCAGATTTGGAAGTTCCAGCTCATCGACGGCCTCACGCACGTTTCGGATGGCAAAACCTTTCCCGACCGGATTTCGCGCGTACAAGCAGGGCAGCTTGCGGTCCGAGTAAATGTCCGCTCCGCCGTACGCACGTTCATAGCGGAGATCCATTTCCAGAAAGCGCCCCGGATCTGTGAACGAAGGAAGCCCGCCCGTAAACCGGGCCAGCCGATCGCCGATTACCAGAATCTGCTTCAAGGCCGGGCCGATTTGGATCGCCGCCGTTACCGCCTCGGCCGGACGGCCATGGGGAGCATACGCTTTACCGTTCAGCACAACATCGGTGGCGATCTTCCAGGGGACGAAATCGGATTCGAACCTCACGGATGAGTTCATGGGATCGTCCCAATGCTTATCGCCCGGTACAATCTTCGCGTCGGCGGCGGCGCGGAAGCAGGAAGCGCCCGGAACGATATCGTAGGTTCGCTTCACGAGCGCGCTCAACACATACTGTCCATCGGGAGTCTGTCCGGGCAGAACGATTTTCTGAACCTTGGATGGCGTGGATCCGGCGCCGGCAGACATCAGGCGATCTCCACGTGAAGCCGCGACATTTCAGGGAGCCAGTCAAGGCCCGGGAATTCGTGCGCGCCTCGCCACACCAGATCGAACTGGCCATCGTCCGGCCGGATCAGCAAGGTATGAAGTACCGGTTCCAGTTCGCGTTCGCCGAGTCCGATATCCATCGCCATCCGCGGCGTATCGCGTGGAACCTCAAACGTGAGCAGCCCCTCAGGAGTCAAATGAGTCAGGCGCACAGACTCGCCACCTTCGAGAAACGGGACGGCCAGACCCGGTGAGGCTCCGTTGTTGAAGCGAATATCGAAGCTGGGCAATTTGAACCTACGAGCCAGGGCAAACTGCCGCGAGGGCACCAGGCCAAGCTGCTCTTCGCGCACTACGGCATCGGGATCGACAAAGCCGGGCACGGAGCCGACGAACGAACAGCGCGGATACCAAGTGCGTTGAAACCAGCCGAAGCCTTGCGGCAAAGGCTGCTGCCACCAGCCTTCCGGCTCGCCGACGACGATTCGCTCCGGCGTGAGCAGATCGAGCGGATCTTCAAAATTCGGCAGCTTCAGTCCATGTACCGACTCGACGGAATTCTTCAGCACGAAGCCGCAGCCCAGATGATTGCGAGGATACGGGAAAGGAAAATCGGGAATGCTGGTCGTATCCGTGCCGCCGTAGGCGCGCTCGTAGCGCATGGGCATACGAGTGAAGGGAAGTGGATCGGCGACAGAGGGCGGAGCATCCGCGTTGTAAAAGCATTGACGATCTCCGAAAACACGGACCGTCTTGCTGTATCCGGCCACCTTGATGGAAGCATCCATAACTTGCGCCGGCGTGTTGCCGGGCGGGTACGCCGTTCCAACCACGATTACGTCGCTCGCGATCTTGAACGGCGAGAGATCGTTCTCATATTGCACGCTGCTGGTTTCCGGATCACCGGAATCGTAATACACGTCGATTAAGTGGAGCGGACGATCTTTTTCGGCGCGGACAGCGTGGCCGGAACGAATGCAATACGTGCGCTTCAGCAGAACGCAGAAGACATCCTGCCTGCGGTCGTCTTTCGAGGCGACGACGCGATAGCTTTCGACACGTTTCCCCGGAGCTGTTGCGAACGCAGCCATAGCTTTATGGATTCAGCATCACCATAGCGCCCTTGACGGTGTTCGTGGCGGAACCTTCGGAGACGACAATTGCGCCCTTCGTTTGGTGCTGCATATCCGCTTCGGAGGTGACTTCAGCGCCGTGGGTCCTGACCTTTTGCGCGCCATCGATGGCGATGTTCTGGCCTGTGATTTGAATACGACCGTCGGCAAACATATGCAGCTTGCTCTGGCCTACTTCGAGCTTTATTTCGGTCGCCGCGGTGAGGTAAATGTATTGGGTCTGCGAAGTGACTTCAATCTGCTGCTTGACCGTGTTTACCTCTTTCCCGGTTGTCACGGTGATAACGGTATCTTTCTTGATCGTTTCGGTGTGGGTACCATCGACCGTTATGACTCGATTGTTGTGTACAGTCTGCGCGTCATCGTGCTCCACGGTTGTCGACATGTCGTATTGGGAATGGATAGTAACTTTCTCCTTTCCCTTCGTGTCATCCATCGACATCTCGTTGTAGCCGCCGCCGCCCTTGGTGCTGTTGCTTTTGATGCCGCTGACGACCGCGCCGCCCGGCAACTTGTAGGGCGGAGTCTGCTCCGCATTGTAGAAGCGGCCCGTGATGATCGGTTGATCCGGGTCGCCTTCCAGGAAATCGATGACCACTTCCTGACCGATTCGCGGAATGGAAACCGTGCCCCAATTTTTGCCGGCCCACGGCTGCGAAACGCGCACCCAACAGGAGCTGTTTTCGTCCTTTTTGCCTTCCCGGTCCCAATGGAACTGCACTTTGACACGGCCGAACTCATCGGTCCAGATCTCTTCGCCGGCCTTTCCGACGACAATCGCAGTTTGCGGGCCGGAAACCGCTGGTTTCGGAGTTTGCCGCCTGGGGCGAAAAGCAACTTCCTGCGGGATGCAGGAAAAGCTGTTTTGATACGGATCTTCCGAGGAAAAGTGGTCTTCGTCGGCTACATACCAGGGAATTTGAACGCCGCTGTGACGAACCGCCGTTATGACATACTTGTTGCCGCTCTTTGATCCGTTCTCCAACTCGAATTTCTGTCCCGCAACGAACGCTCTGCACAGAGAAGTGCCCGAGATCTCCGAAATCATGGCTTCCTGTTCCTCGATGCGCAACCTTACGAATTTCTCGGCCTCGGGTTGGACCTCGCCGTCGCGCTGTTTATCGTTAAAGCGGCTGGCATATTCGCCCGGGTAATCATAGATCTCGAGCGGCTTGCAGGCATCGAACGGGCA
>JAICXK010000363.1 GCA_025980435.1 Bryobacteraceae bacterium | reverse complement strand
CTGGGATTAGCTGCCGATCTGCAGCTTGCGTCAGCGAACAAAAACACCGATCTGGTGGAATACTTGACAGGCTCTCCCTTCATTGACGGCATTGTGGAAACGAAATGGAGTCTTGACCCAAATGGGAACCTTGTTATACCGGACGGGCCGGGCCTGGGGATATCGCTCGATTTCGATGCGGTGAAGCGGTATACAGGAGAGAACCTCCAGGAGGCAAGATGAATTGCTCCCACGCCCTGCTTGCGGCGTCACTTCTATTTCCGTCTGCCGCGCTCTGGGCCGCCGACAAGCCGCTCCCGGATCATATAATTCCCCGGCGCTCAAGCCAGATACACGACGGGTTCGGAATCAATTCGGATCTCCCTCGCGATCCGTTCATTCCGTGGAACCGGTGGTGGTGGACGCGGATGTTCGATGCCGGCGTGAACTTCATCCGTATCGGGCAGTACGAGAACAGCTCGGACTATACAAGCTGGGATTGGGTTGAACGAAAACGCGGCGAGTACTCGGTGGTTCCGGAGCTGGACGATTACATCAATTCGCTGGTTGAGAATGGCGTCCATATTGAGATTCAGTTGCTCTATGGAAACCCGCTCTACACTTCTCCGGCAGGACGTCAGCCTGATCGAATCGAGCCCGAACCGGGCGGCTTCCACAATCCCGACCGAAGCCTGTACTCGGTGTACTGGCCGCCGAAAACAGAGGAACAGATTAACGCTTTCACGAAGTACGTCGCCTGGATGGTGAACCACTTTCGAGGGCGCGTTCAATACTACGAGATCTGGAATGAGCCGAACATCGATTACTGGAATCCAGTTTCGAATCCGGAAGACTACGGCAGGCTGTTCAAAGCTTCGGCGCCGGTGGTTCACAGCACTGATCCAAACGCGAAGATCGTTTTCGGCGGCCTGGCGGGGGCGGAAACAGATTTTGCGAAGCGAGCGCTGAATGCCTGCGGCTGCGCAAGTGAGATTGATGTCTTCGCCTATCACAATTACCCCGGCTACGGCCACAATCTGAATCCGGAGGCTGTTCGTGCGGATCAGGACACCAATGCCACGTCGAAGCCCTTGCGCGACATGGTGCGGAGTTTCCCCGGGATTCGAAAAGACCTGGTGTTCTGGGATGACGAATTCAACGATGGAATTCCTTCCTGGAAAGGTTCGGATGAGACCGTTCAGGCAAAGTACATTCCCAGAGGCTTGATAACAGATCGGGCTTCCGGAGTCCGAACGTTTGTCTGGCTGATTGTGGGTGCAACGGACGGAAACGAAATGGATGATTTCGGGATGCTGCACGGCCTTATGTACCGGCCGGACGACTTCACCGCGCGCCCGGCGTTCTCGGCTCTACAGAACACAAATACTTTGTTCTCCGATACGCAGCCGGACACGACGATCAAGGTGCAAGCTGAAGCGGGTGCTTCCTCGGGCGCGCCGGTCATGTATGCGTTTCGCTCGACAAAGGGCGAGGCGATCGTGGCCTACTGGCTGCCGGTGCTGAGCAAGCCCGGGGTTGAATACACAAATCAAAAGGTAACGCTCCGGATCTCCGGTTCCGGAATACAGGATCCCGTTTTGATTGATGTGACCTCTGGCCACTTGACGGCACTCTCCTGGAAGGATAAAGCGCAGGGGACGCTGGGACAATTGCCGCTGCGCGACAGCGTCCTGGCGATTGCGGACCGGAGCTATTTTGACTGGCCGGAACTGCCGGAGAGTCCCAGCGATCTGAACGCGAACCGCGCAACGTCCGGAGCGCAGCTTACCTGGAAGCTACACGGCGGCGATCCGGCGTTTGTTTCCGTAGAGCGGCGAGTCGGCCGCAACGGCGCTTGGCAGCGGATTTCCAGGCTGCCCGCCAATGCCGGTTCCTATTCGGACAGCGGTCAAAGCGGAAACGCATCGTATCGAGTGCGGGCGGAGAACAGCGCAGGCGCGTCCGCCTGGTCCAATGTGGCCTCCTTGGCGGAACCATGAGTACCACGAACATCGGCGAAACAACAGGATCAAGGCTCAGGCGATCCCTGACAGTCTGGGATCTCGTTTTCTACGGGCTTATCGTTATTCAGCCTACGGCGCCTATGCCGATTTTTGGAGTGGTCTCCAAAGTTGCGCGCGGCCATGTCGTCACCACGATTCTGATCGCGATGGTCGCGATGCTGCTCACAGCCGTAAGCTACGGCCGGATGGCGCGCGTATACCCGAGCGCAGGTTCCGCCTATGCCTACGTGCGTGCGGAATTCGGCAACTTCGCCGGCTATCTTACCGGCTGGGGCATCGTGATGGACTATCTGTTGAACCCGCTGATTTGCACTATCTGGTGCAGTAAAGCGGCTTCGAACATCCTTCCCATTCCATACGTGATTTGGGCCGTGTTTTTCGCTTTGCTCTTCACGACGCTAAACCTGCGCGGAATCGAGACCTCAGCGAAGATCAATCGCTGGCTTGCGATCGCCATGTCGGCGGTCGTGATTTACATGCTGATCTGCATGGTGCGCTATTTATTTGGAACGGGTCCGACCGGTCCCGATTTCTTTACGAAGCCGTTCTACAATCCGGCCACTTTTTCGGTTTCCGCGGTCTTCACGGGGACCTCAATCGCCGCACTCACTTACATTGGCTTCGACAGCATCTCTACCCTTTCGGAAGAGGTTGTCAATCCGCAGAAAAACATCTTACGAGCCACGGTGCTGACATGCCTTGCGACCGGGTTGTTCTCGGCGATCGAGGTTTATACCGGCCAACTCGTCTGGGCCGATTTCACTCACTATCCGGATCTCGACACGGCTTACAGCTTTGTGGCGGGGCGCGCGGGCGGACAAATCCTGTTTCACCTGGTAAACGGCACGCTGCTGGTGGCGACGATCGGTTCCGGCATGGGGTCGCAGTTGGGAGCGGCCCGTTTGTTGTACGGCATGGGACGCGATAACGCGATTCCTTCCCGTTTCTTCGGTCATTTGGATCGCAAGAAAAATATTCCGAGCTACAACGTCATGTTTAGCGGCGCCGTCGCGTTGATCGGCGCGCTTGCCATCAGCTATCAGCTCGGCGCGGAATTGCTGAACTTTGGAGCGTTCCTGGCCTTCACCGGAGTGAACCTTTCTACCTTCATGCACTACTTTGTCCGCAAAAAGAATCGCCATTGGTCCTATTTCGTTCTTCCGCTGGCGGGGTGCGTGGTGTGTCTCTATATCTGGTTCAGCTTGCGATGGCAGGCCAAGCTGCTGGGATTTACGTGGCTTTGCATCGGCGCAGCGTACGGGCTGATCAGGCGGCGAAACGCAGTTGTCAGGCCCAGTACGCCGTGATGGAGATGACGACACCGATGAGGGCGGAAGCCACTCCCGCGGCGAAGAAGCCTTTACGCTTGGCGAGAATCGCGAGCGAAGAGAGAACAATAGCAACTTCCAGAAATACTTCCCCGAAATGGAAGCGGCCGGCCTGAGCGCCGGCCTTATCACGTTCTTTCAGGTAATCGCGCGCCTTGTCCTGAATCGCAGCGCTCTGCGATTTGTACTTGTTCGCATCCAAGGCGTATTTCTGGAGAGCCGCGGGCGGCGCTCTCAGTTGGATGAGGTCGTCCTCGGTGACCTGCGCCACATAGCGCCGGATGTCCTTTGCCTGGTAGTAAGCCCACTGATCGGAGGCGAGCTGCTGGTTGAGCAGTGTTTCGGTATTGAAGTGTTGGCCCAGAACGGAAACGACAGCCAGGAGCGCGGCGATAATCGCCATCGTCCCGGCGACGATCCGGTCGTAAGGGTTCTGGGCGTGATGCACATGTTCTTCGACTTCTTCGTTGGCGGCCATAGTGTCTACTCCTCCACCTCTTTAGTCTGCTTCGGTTGAACGACGCGAACAGCTTCGCCTTCGACCAGAGAATCAGGCGGATTAAGGATCACGGATGCCTCTTGGCTCAATCCGGAGAGGACTTCAATTGTCGTTCCGAAATCGCGGCCCACGATAACCGGCAGCAGCGAAACGCGATTGTCCTTAACGACTGGAACGCGCAGTCCTTGAGACCGGAAGACAAGAGATGCAGACGGAATAATCAGCGTAGAGCCATTGGACGGAATATCAAAATGCACTTCGGTGTACGCG
>JAICXK010000314.1 GCA_025980435.1 Bryobacteraceae bacterium | reverse complement strand
TTGGAATCCGCTGGAGCGAGTTTCATTATCAGAGCTGGAGCGGTTCAAAACCCGCCATGGCGTTGGAAACAGCGCCCTATCCCACCGGCGGAGCTACTTCGGGTTTCTTCTTCGGCGCAAAGTTCGGTCACCCGGAAGGTTTGTGGTTGATCGACCCCTGGGGGAAACAATTGCACGGCGCTCCGATCTCGGAGCAGACCCGGAAGCAATTGCTGCACATGAAGAACGCTGACCGCCAGCCGTTCTCGGAACACCGCTACCAGCCCAAAACCCATGGTGATCCGGCATCGCGGCACTTGGACAGTATCACCCTCGAAGAGCATCTTAAGGAAGCTTACGGGCTGAGCGCCGATACGATCCGGGCCTTCCTCTCTCCCATCCAAGGAGGCGGGTCGGGCCTGGGACCCGACGTTCTATCGGCATACTGCGAATACGCTGCCGACGTTCTTTTGCCCTGGCAATACGATAAGGGCGCGCAGATGTTCCCGGGCGGCAACGCAGGCGTGGCACGTCAGATACTAAAGCAGCTCATTCCCGATGCGATTTCCGGACCGCCGGACATGGCCTCCATCTGCCGCGGCCGGGTCAACTTTCGCGCCCTCGATTGGAAGGGCCAATCCGTTCGTGTGCGCGACGGTGCAACCGTCATCTCTGTACAGCACGAAGGCGATCCCAAACGCGCCGCCGCAGTGAGCGTGCTCTACACGAAAGGCGGCCAGCTCTATAGACTGAAAGCAAAGTCCGTCATCATGGCGGGCGGCAGTTGGACAACGAAGCACGTCGTACGCGATCTGCCCATGGTCTGCCGCGACGCTTATGCGCAGTTCCATCGTGCGCCCTGCCTGATGGCGAATGTGGCGGTGCGGAACTGGCGCTTTCTCTACGATCTCGGCCTGACCGAATGCCAATGGTTCGAAGGTATCGGCAATTACATTACGATGCGCAAGGTCGCGACGCTCGGGACGGATCCTCAAACCATCAATCCTGATACGCCCACGGTGATTAACCTGAAAATTCTGTTTTCTCGACCCGGGCTCCCGCTCCAGGAACAAACAGTTCGAGGCCGGACGGAACTCTTGAGCACGCCCTTCCGTGTGTACGAGCGCCGGATTCGCGAACAGTTCTCGGCAATGTTCACGCGCTCGGGATTCAAATCGAGCCGCGATATTGCAGGCATCGTTCTGAATCGCTGGGGACACGCCTACTTGAGCCCGCAACCCGGTTTCTTTTTCGGTAAGGACGGCAAACGCGGTCCCGGCGAGACAATTCGCAATCATCCTTACGGCAGGATTGCATTCGCCAACTCCGATCTTTCGGGTATCATGGATCACCGCATGTCCATTCTGGAGGCAAAGCGGGCCGTGGAGCAGGTTCTGCCGAAAGTACGAGGTTAGACCGGGGCAAGTGGGGCAATGATGATCGCGATTTTAGGCGCCACTGGCGCGGTTGGGAAGGCATTGGCTGCTGAACTTGGAAGAACCGGAACACCGTTCCGCGTCGTCGCCCGCTCAGAGGAGAAGTTGCGCTATGCCTTCGGCCGGTACGGTGATCTCGTGGAGTACCGCGCGGCTGATTTGGAAGATCCGCAAGGCGCCGCGGCAGCCACTAAGGACATCGACCTGGTCTTCTACACTGTCGGCGTCCCCTACACGAATTTCGCTCTTCATCCGAAGCTTGTTCGAAGCGCGCTGGACGCGGCTGTGGCTTCCGGCGTGAAAAGATTCGTGCTTGTCGGTACCGTTTACCCATACGGGATTCCGCGGACGGACTTCGTGGACGAATCTCATCCGCGTGATCCGCAAACATTTAAGGGCCGGATGCGAAAGGAACAGGAAGACCTCGTGTTGGGCGCCGATGGCCGGAACGGGCTGCGCACGACGATCTTGCGTCCGCCCGATTTTTACGGCCCGGATTCGGAGTTGAGCTATGCAGCGGACATGTTCAAAGCTGCCCTGGAGGGACGAGCGGCTAACGTAATTGGTCCGATCGATACGCCCCACGAATTCGTGTTTGTTCCGGACGTTGCGAAAACGCTCCTTGCACTCTCGAATTGCGACGGTGCCTACGGCAAGGCCTGGAATTTGGCCGGACCGGGCCCGATTACGACACGGCGCTTTGCCGAAATGATTTTCGCGGCAGCCGGACAGAAGATGCGCCTTCGCATTGCCGGCAAATGGATGTTGAACCTGCTGGGGGTTTTCAAACCAATGATGCGGGAAATCGCCGAAATGCATTATCTGTGGACGACGCCGGTCAAACTGGACGACAGCCGGCTCCGCCAGCTCTTGCCGGAGTTGAAGAAAACTCCCTATGAGGACGGCATCCGGTTAACCCTGGAGGCGATGCGTGGAGAGAAGCGGACGATTCAGGCCTAGGCGGGAGAACAGTGCTGCTCAAAATAGCGACGCCAAACTCGCCGTATTTGAAGAAGCTTGCGCCATCAGCCGATACGACGAGGCGTAAACGGACTTTCAACCTTGCTCCCCGAACACAACAAGCGAGCATTGAATTCAGTAATGCGCTGGTTTTGAGGAATTCGCAGATCTTCCCTCATTTCCCAAAGCAACCGCGAAAGCAGCTCATCGTGCTTATCGACGGATCTGTTGGCGTTGGATACCCTGATCTCATCCTGAAAAACATGAAGCGAATCGAGGACACCTCTTGGCGCGATCAGGTGAAGCGTGTTGCAGGCTAACGCGAAACGCCTGTTTCCTTCAGGCGTTGAATCGGTACCCACGATTCCACTGATAGAATCTACAAGTTCCTTATAGAGCTCAAATTTGTAGCGCTGCCAATGAGCCTGCCTTTCCTTGCTTTTAGTGAAATAGAAACTAACTGCCGGAACAAAAATTGCAGCAGCCGCGGAGATAATTGCAACAATAATCGGGGCGTCTACCGTCATCGGTCTATTCGAGCAAGCTCTGAACTCTGGCAAGGACTTCGTCTGTGATGAAACCGGGAACCCTCTCGACATAGCGCGCTTTGCGGGTCTGGAGATCGAGCACACGCGGCTGATTGCACAAAACAACGCCCTGCGTTACCGTTCCCGCTCCGCTCAATGAAACTGCAAACCCGGCATTGCGGGCAAAATTGCCGCCTTGAGTAATTGGACAGACCAGCGGCGTTCCAAGTGCATTGAACGCTTTCGGAGAAATGATCAGGACATACCGCGCCCCTGCCTGTTCGCGTCCTTGAATGGGGTTCAGGTCAACGTGGTAAATATCGCCGCGCTCCAAGTTAGAGCGCCTCGCGGCCTACGGGAGGCGTATCCATCCATGCGCGGTCTTCATCGGATAGCGGAGCTTGAGTCTCGCACTGCTGTATCAACTCTGAAAGCGTGTAGCTCGGCTTGGATGGCTTCTGCTCCGCCAACTTCTGAAACCACTTCTCAAGGCTTAAGCCTTGCGCTGCCGCCCTCGCCCGCAGCGCCTCTCCAACATCGTCAGGAACTTCAATTCTCATAAGCCCGTTCTTCTTCCAGAGTACAGGTTTCGATCTGTCACCCGAAACCTACGCAATCGCGCGTATGGCCCGAACCGGCAAAAGGATCACAGCCGCGACTAGTGCGAGCACACCATGGACCGCAATTCCAAGCAGCCGGAACGGCAGCAAAATCAGCCAGACAATCGGGTAGAGCACAAGCGCGGCAAGGGCGAGCGGCCATGAAATGACCAATAGAAGGCACCAGAGAAGGAATGTGAGCATACGCGTACTCTTTCTGCAATACGCGCGAAGTACGTAAAAAGTTCCGTGGCCCTACTTACCCGCAGATCTTTGTCGGGTTGCCCGAAAGGGTGCGGCTTTCGGGTTCTGCGCATTCCACTGGGGTTCCTTCCGGCTGTTGGCAATGTGTAGAAGACCGAGCGCAACCATCCGATCGACGCGCGCCATATTGTCATAATCGATCTTTCGCCACTCGTCGCCCACGGCATGATAGTCGGGGAAATCGAACGCAACCGTAAGGGTATGGGCGGGAACGCCAAGCTGCGCAAGAGCATCGTTATCACTGCGGGTAAAGTAGGCATCACTCGCTTGCTTATCTTTATAAACTCGAATGCCAAGCTCCCGGCCTGCTTCCTGGAGGTATTGCGTGACTCCGGAATAGTCGAAGCCTGTGAGACTCGCCGTGTTCACTTGTTTTCCTTCCGTTGAATCAGTGCGGCCGACCTGCTCCAGATTGATATCCGCCGCCGTCTTTGAGATAGGGAAAACAGGATGCGCACCGTAGTACTTCGAACCGAGTTCGCCGCGCTCTTCCCCGAAAAAGGTCATAAAGACGAGAGAGCGCCGCGGATGGTACTTCAGCTTCGCCAGCGCTCTTGCAATTTCAATGACGGATACCGTTCCGCTGCCGTCGTCATTTGCCCCGTTGTAAATCTGATCGGCATCGTGCGGCTTCGCCATCGCCATCCGGCCGGCTGTCTCGGCGGTTCCAATGTGATCGTAGTGCGCGGTAAGTAGGACGCATGTATTTTTCAAGGTCGGATCAGAGCCGCGCAAAATTCCGATTACGTTTTTCACAACCGCTTTATGATCCCCAGGGGCGGGAATGTCTACAGTTATGGTTTTGGGCTGCGTACCATTTGGATCCTGGAACCACTCTTCCAATTCGCTATGTGAGGCAAGCACGACCGGCAGGGTATGCTGGGAGAGCTCATCGGTTGAAAATGGGCGCGATGAAACAGCGGAGGGATTGCGCTTTGTTACCACAATCTCGACGGCAGCGCCCGAGGCGCCGGCCAGACGATCGAACGCGATCATGTTTGCGTATGCCCGCTCCGCTTCCTCGCCCTCCATGCTGCGAAAATCCGGCTGGCGAACCATAATCGCCTTACCTTTAACGTCGCTTCGCTTGAAGGTTTCGATGTCCCTGTTGGGGAAGATCACGGCAGGCACATCCCGCAGGCTTTCCGCTTTGCCGGAATTGGAACAAACATAGGATTCCGGCTTCACAGCGAACGTTTTCGGACCATCATGCAGGACCAGATCCGTTGACGGTCGAGGCATGTGCCGCTCTACCATCGCCGCCGTCTGAAAGTATTCCTTGTCTCCACCCGGTTCCAGGCCGGCCGCGCGAAATTGCGATGCAATGAACTCGGCCGCGATGTCGAGCTCGGGAGAAGGCGTGTATCTTCCTTGAAGTGCGTCCGAAGCGAGAAACGATAAGTCTCCTTTCAGATTGGCCGAAGTAATGGAGTTGAGAACCGCGCGGAGGCCGGCCGGGATTGGGTCCGGCGCCGTTGCAGAGCTTAGCGGAAGACACGCACAAAGAAGAGCGATGGCGCAACGAAAACGGGTTCGCATTAAAGGCAAATCGGAGTATAGCGAAACCCCTTGAGAACCGTCGCGCCGGGCACGTACAATAAGACCGTGCGGAACCTGCTCGCGATTCTTCTGCTGGGAGCAATCA
>JAICXK010000191.1 GCA_025980435.1 Bryobacteraceae bacterium | reverse complement strand
TTGCGTTTGTCGCGCCCCACGCGGGGCGCGTGGATTGAAACTGCGGGCGTGGTTCGTAGCGCAAAAAGTCTTGGCTGTCGCACTCCACGCAGGCCCTGGATGAAACCTGGTCCGACGACTGTCTGCCAATGTTCGTGAACCCAGCGATAATTGAGGTATCAGGTTATGCTGAATTTCCCTTGCATTACCGTAGATCCAGCACAGATGGGAGGAGTGCCTTGCGTTCGTGGCCTCCGCATTCCTGTGGCCACCGTGCTACGCATGCTCGCTGCTGGACTTTCGGCGCAGCAGATCCTCCAGGAATACCCGGATCTTCAGGAGGAAGATATACGCGAGAGCCTCAGATATGCGGCTGCTACTGCGCTTGAGCGGGAACTTCCACTCCCACAGAGCGTGTGAGATCTCTAATCGGTGTACTGCACAACCCCTGCGACCAGCGGCCTGTCGCAGTGAGTTCGTTAGCATGTCTGAACAAGCCGCTTGCTTGGTCGGTCCGCGCCCGAAGCGATAACCTGTTCTCACATGAGAGATCTCTTTCGGAAGTTTGCGCATCAGTCAGCCTTGGCCGTAGGATCACCCGCGGCATTTATCGCGGCGCTGCTTGTAACCATCTTGTGGGCTGCCACCGGATCTCGCTTTCACTACTCCGATACATGGCAGCTCGTGATCAACACCGGGACTTCGGTATGCACCTTTCTAGTCGTATTTCTGATTCAGAACACCCAAAATCGCGATACAAAGGTCATCCAGCTTAAGTTGGACGAACTCATTCGAGCCGTGCATCCGGCGCGCACCGCTCTCGTCCAGATGGAAGAGTTGACGGATGAAGATTTAGAAACACTGCAAAAGGAATTCCAGACCGTTCGAGATCATGCGAATACGCATTTGGCAAGAATCGAGGAGTCTAAACAGAAGCGTTCGGCTAAGACTTAGCCGGCCTGGCAGAATGACCTGGGCCGGCGTAGAATTCCCATCACAGCTCGCCTGAAAAATATATTCCGCTCCGCCTCAGCACATTACCGGCAAAATCTCTCCAACCGCGAAGCCGGCCTTTTATTCTTGGGGGCGTATCAACGTATGTCCACTGAAGCTCAAATCAAAGCCAATCGCGCCAATGCGCAGCAATCTACCGGTCCCAAGTCCGAAGCAGGAAAGACCGCTTCCTCCCGGAACAATTTCCGCCATGGCTTCACCGGCGCATTCTGCGTGCTCGGTTGGGAAAGTGCGGACGAATTCAACCAGCTTTCGCGTGACCTCGCTGAAGAGCACAAGCCCGCCACACCGACCGAAACCCTGCTGGTCACCCAAATGGCGCAGGCCTGGTGGCTGCGTACTCGCGCCTTGACGCTCCAAAACGACTGCTTTACGGGTAGTTCCGTCGATGAAAAACAGCTCGCGCTCTATCTCCGCTACCAGACCACTAACGAGCGCGCCTTCCATAAAGCCCTGAACGAGATCCTAAGGCTCAGAGCCGAAAAGAGAAAGGCTGAAATTGGCTTTGTTTCGCAGCAACTGAAACAGAGCCGCGCGCGCCAGCAAGCGGCCGCGGAAGCCCGCAAGCAGGAGCTGCATAAATGGAAGGTTTTGCGTGCCGAAGCCGAAGTGGACCACCGCGTTTTGCTGAATCTGAATCTCCAGACGCCCGAACATCCGGTTTCGGTCGGGCCGGAACGCATCATCGCCGCTCAAAAAGCGGCTTAGCGGCTCATCTGAACCGCAGGCAGGAAGCATCCGCGCCCGTAATCCATGGAAGCAGCTACGCAATCCCCGCTGACCGCTGACGGCTGACCGCCGTCAGAATGCTATTCTGATTCGCGATGACGAAAGTGCAAACCACCTACAGGCTTTCGCGTCCTCTTACAGGCGATGACCTGCAGAATATCGCGCGCATGCATTCGGTCTACGGCTTTCTCGCCCTGCGCATCCAGCCACCAGGCGACGAGCTGTTTGTCGAATACGATTTCTCCCGTCTTTCGGCGAAAGAGGTCCAGGGCGCGCTTCACGAGAATGGCATTCCTATACCCTGACGCCATGCCGTTGCGTTTATCCTGCATCCTCCTCTTCTCCGCAGCCTCCCTCGCCTTCGCTGCCAAGACAGGTGACTGGCCCAACTACGGCAACGATCCCGGCGGTCAGCGATTTTCGCCTCTGACTGCCATCAACCGCTCCAATGTCGGCCAACTCAAGCTTGCCTGGACCTACCGCACGGGTGATGCCTACGCGCCAAAAGATGGATCGAAGGCGACCCAGTTTGAAGACACGCCGCTCTATGTGGATGGGACGCTCTACATCGGTACGCCGCTGGGCCGAGTGATCGCGCTCGATCCTGTGACCGGGAAACAGCGCTGGGCCTATGACCCGCACATCGACAAAGATAAAGGCTATGGCGATTACGCGAATCGAGGCGTGTCTACCTGGAAGTCTCCGGCTGGACAGCGCCGTATCTACATGGCCACCATTGACGCCCGCCTGATCGCCTTGGATGCCGCCACCGGCAAGCCATGTATGGATTTCGGCGACAACGGAATCATCGATCTGCGGCACGGCCTGCGCATCGCGCCGCACTACTATTCCGATTACGAAGAGACCTCGCCTCCTGCTGTTATCGGCAACACGCTCGTAGTTGGTTCCGCGGTTGCCGACAACGGCTCGGTCGGCCAGGCCAGCGGGGAAGTTCGCGCCTTCGACGCGGTCACCGGAAAGTTAAAATGGACCTGGAATCCTATTCCGCAAGATCCGCACTCGCCCGGCGCGAGCGAGTGGAAGGATGACAACGCGAAGCGCACCGGAGCCGCCAATGCGTGGTCAGTCATCGCCGCCGATCCCGCCCGCAACCTGGTCTTTGTCCCCACCGGCAGCGCCAGCCCGGATTACTTTGGCGGTGAACGGCTCGGCAACAATCCCTTCGCCGATTCCGTTACCGCGCTGCGCGCCGATACCGGGAAAATTGTCTGGCACTTCCAGACCGTTCATCACAACCTATGGGATTACGATGTCGCCGCTCCGCCGCTGCTCTTTGACCTTCATCGCAGCGGCAAGACGATTCCGGCCATTGCCATCGGCTCCAAGACCGGCAACATTTTCATCCTGAATCGCGAAACCGGCGAGCCCATATTCGGGGTCGAGGAGCGTCCGGTTCCGAAGAGCGATGTCTTCGGCGAGACGGCCGCGCCTACGCAGCCTTTCCCCGTGAAGCCGGCTCCAACTACCTCGCAAACCATGAGCGCCGCGGATGCCTGGGGCATTGACGATGCGGATCGCAAGTGGTGCCGCGCTGAGATCGACAAGCTCCGCACCGGCCCTCTCTTTACACCGCCTTCTCTCCAGGGAACACTTCAGGTCCCGGGCAATATCGGCGGGCAGAACTGGGGCGGCTTCGCTTACGACCCCGTGCACGATCTGCTGGTCCTGCCCAGCAATCACATCGCCGCGGAAGTCCGCCTGATCCCGCGCGCCGATTACGAAGGACTGCGCAGTCAGCGCGGTCGGAAAATCGATGGCGATTGGGAGTTCGCTCCGCAGCGCGGAACTCCGTATGGAATGATGCGCCGCTTCCTGCTGAGTCCGAAGCGCCTCCCCTGCACTCCGCCGCCCTGGGGCACGCTCCTTGCGATCACCGCCAGTACCGGCGAAAAGAAGTGGGAGGTTCCGCTCGGCCAATTCAGCCCCAAGCTTCCCGCCGCGTGGGGTTCCATTTCGCTCGGCGGACCCATCGCGACGGCCGGCGGCCTTGTGTTCGTTGGAGGCACATTGGTTCCCGCGCTCTACGCGTTCGATGTCGAAACCGGAAAGCAGCTCTGGAAAGGCGACTTGCCGAGCAGCGCGCATGCCACCCCCATGACCTATCAAGGTCCCGACGGGAAGCAGTACGTTGTCGTGAGCGCTGGCGGTTTTGGCATCCCCGATCTCTCGCCGTTGGGCGACTATGTCGTCGCCTTCTCGCTAGCATCGAAATGAATAGTGGCCCAGACTCTCGGCATTCATCCCGTCCGTGAAGCCCTCCGCGCGCATCGTCCGCTCGATAAAGTCCTGATAGCCCGGGGCGCTTCCGGGCCGCGCATCCAGGAGATCGTCGATCTGTGCCGCCGGCAGTCTGTCCCGGTACGTTTTGAACCCCGCGAGTTGCTTGACCGCGCCGCCAAAGGTGTTCCGCACCAGGGTGTCATGGCATTCGGGGCGGTTCACGCCTTCGTCGAATTGAGTGAGGTGATCGAAGGCGCCCGTTTGCTGGTTGTCCTCGACGGCGTCGAGGATCCGCACAATCTCGGCGCAATCATCCGCACCGCGCATGCCGCCGGCGCAAACGCAATCGTGATTCCCGAGCGCCGCGCCGCTCCTCTGACCGAAACAGTCGATCGCGCCGCCGCCGGAGCGCTCGAGTACCTCCCCGTCGCGCGTATCACGAACGTGAGCCAGTCGCTGGAGCGTCTGAAGCACAGCGGTTTCTGGATCTACGGCCTCGACGAGCGCGGCTCAGAACTCTACGACCAGGTCGAGTACGCCTCGCCAACCGCAATCGTCCTCGGCGGGGAAGGGAAGGGCCTGCATCAAAACGTTCAAAAGCACTGCGACATCCTCGTTCGCATTCCTATGGCCGGAGCCGTTTCATCGCTCAACGTTTCGGTCGCGGCGGGCGTGGTGCTGTTCGAATGGCGGAGGAGGCAAGAGAAGTAGCTCAGGCTGTTAACGCCAGCACCAGCGTCTCCATGATTACCCGTTCCTCTTTGTAACCGTCGCGGAACTTCTTGTCTGTCTCGTAGATCAGCGCCACCGCTGTTGCCAGGTGTTCCCGCGTGAACATCCCGGCTGTGCTGGTCACCTGTTCCGCCCGATCCCGCCATATCCGCACGCCCATCTTCGTGAAGAACGCCTGGGCCTGTTGCG
The DNA here is from genome assembly GCA_025980435.1 of Bryobacteraceae bacterium. Taxonomy (GTDB): domain Bacteria; phylum Acidobacteriota; class Terriglobia; order Bryobacterales; family Bryobacteraceae; genus Bog-105. Next base: position 4,593 of record JAICXK010000191.1, on the reverse strand, counting down.
GCGAACTCACTTTGGCCTCCTTGGCCGCCAGCGCCAGCCGAAACTGCGTGCTCAAGAAGGTCAGCGCAAGCGGCAGGTATTCGCCTTCGCGCACCAGAATGTCGAGTGACTTCAATGCGCCCGCCCGGTCCCGCTTGCCCAGCGCATTTACCAGCGCAAAAATCGTGCTCTGCGCGGCGTTGGGCACTAGCGTCCGCAGATCGTCCAGTGTCACGGGCCTCTCGCTTCCGACGAACAGCGCCAGCTTTTCGATCTCCGATGCTAACCGGTTCGCATCGCCCGCCACCGCGTCCAGCAGCGCCGCCAATTCCGCTCCCGCCAGCTTCAGCCCGTGCTGTTTTGCGAGCTGCTGCGCAAGAAAGCGGCTCGATTCGGGAGTGAAATGCCGGAACTCAACCACTACCGGCACGGCCGAATAGTATTTCTCCACCCGTTCGAGCTTTGTGCGATCGTCGCCCGCGAAGTCATACCGGCTGCATTCGAACACCAGCACCGTCCCGGGCGTGGCGTGCTTCAAATAGTCCGCAAGGCCGGATTCGCCCGGCTTCCCCGATTCTTCCTCTTCGCCCGCGGCAGCCATTCTACGCGGCAGAGCCATTTCCGCGCTGCAGACCCAGATCAGCCGGTCCGATGAGAACAGCGAAAGCGATCGCGCATCGTCGAGTACTTCCGAAAGGCTGGAGTTCTCCAGGTCCGTTTGGGTGAGTCCATCGCCGGTTCCGTCCGGCAATACGCGCCGGATCAACGCCTCTTTGCAGATCTTTCGCTGATAGCCTTCTTGTCCCAGAAAGAGATACGCAGGCGCGGGACGGTCCTTTCCAAGGCGGGCGAGAAACTGTTCCGGAGTCATAGGCAGTAGCCGTCCAGCACGGAACCGCGACTGTGAAGGAGCGGCATCATCTAAAAGTTCTCGACAATCGAGCTCACCACATCCCGTGCGACATCGCGGCCCAGCCGGTCGAATGCCGGGTCGCTTTCATCGAAAAACTGGTGCGGATCAATCGCCACCTGATAGCTCTCCCGCACGGTGAAGCCTGGCCGTGAATACAGGACGCGACCCGTGGAGCGCTCCACCAGATTCACTGTCATGACGACGGTGGCTTGTATCACGCTGGCTTTACCGGAGGTCGGGTCGAAAATGGTCGGACCGACCTGTATCGTGTTGATCGTTCCGTTCAAAACCGCATCTGCCATGCCCGGATTCGCGACAATCCGAAAGCGGGTGCGTTCTGTGAATTCGCGTCCGATCTCCTGCGGAAGAACGTCCACCAGTTTGTATCGCATCGAAAGCGAAGAAAACGCCGGAATCGCAATCGTTTGGACGCTCTTCGGCATCAGGTCGGCTTTCCCCCCAACGTGATAGCCGCACGAGGCCAGCGACGCCGCCCCGAGCACAACCGCCAGCGCCCGCCAACTCATCTCTGGGTGCCCTTCAGCTCGCTGATCACGTCGGCAGCCGCATCCGCCATTAGCCGCAGATTATCTCCCACTACCCAGAACCAGGCCGCCCGCCCGTTGTTTCTGTCGATGCGAATGTCGCCTGCAATCAAACCGCTTTGGCCCGCCACGCCGGCCGAGTTGGGCGGTTCTTCCGATTGGCTCCGAACTTCGATTTGGGCCGATGCCAGCGCCTCCCCGAGCGCCTGGGCATTAATATCGCCCTCAAATTCTATCCAGATCGAGAGGCTATAACCGTGAAACACCGGCGCTTGCAGCAGCCGCAGCGAAGGCATGGGCGTGTTCGCACGCAATTTCTTGTTTCCGATTATCGTCGCCAGGTCCCGTTCGATCCGCAGTTCGACGGTCGCAAGCTTTCGAGCTGCTTCCTCGCCGTACGCGGGAAGCAGATTGAAACTCAATTGCGAATCGAAGATTTCCTTGTTCAGCGGCTTGAACGAAAGCAGGCTGGCGGTCTGCTGGTGGAGTTCGGAAATTCCGCGTTTGCCGAGTTCGCTGGCCGGTTCGAAGATATGCGCCGTTGCCTGCCGGATCGGCCGGTACTTTGCCAGCCGGGCCAAGACCAGCGCCAGGGCGCTTGCGGCCGGATGCGCGATCACTCGCAGCCAGCTTGCATCTGCTCCCGCATCTCCCAACAAAGGCGCAATGATCCGAGCCTCCGGCTGGCTCTCCAACTCGCCCGTACAATCTACTATCAACGGGCGGCCACCCGCATCTTTCGCTAATTCATACGCCCTCAGCGTCCCGGCTTGCGTCCCCGCAGTCAGGATTGCGGTGTAATCCCGAACGGCTTCGGCCGTCAACGGCTGAACGTACACGGCTTCGCTCTCCTCGCCGGCGGAACTCGCCTCCGCGAAGTTGCCCTCTCCGGTTGCTGCGTACGGGATGAGTTCCACGCCCGGCTTGCGATTCTGCAAAACCTCCTCTATTTCACGCCCAAGCAGCGTCTCGGCTCCGATCAATGCGATTTTCATTAAAATTGGCCCTAACCAACCCTGCGCTCCGGTAAATGAGCGGCGGAGCGCGAACGCCTCCATCTGCGAATCAAACCGCCAAATCGAATGGCGATTCCGCTGCCCACGTAGGCGCATGCCGCCGCCAGCAGAAACGGCTGTGCCCATTCCCAGATCAGAAATGCGATTCCACCGACGATCAAAACAATCAGCGGTGTGCGCGGCTTGGAAATGTTGATTTGTTTCGCGCTGGGATAACGCCACGTACTCACCATCAGCAGCCCGACCATGGCAACAATCGCCAGCCACACGATGGAAAATGCGAACGAACGCACCGGCGATGTATCCATAAACACCACGGCGGCGATAAATCCCGCACCCGCCGGAATCGGCATGCCAACGAAATACTTGTGATCGGGGCGGCCCGGATTTTTCGGCACCGGATTCGTCTGCACGTTGAAGCGGGCCAGCCGCACCGCTCCGCACAGCAGATAAAAAAAGGCCACCAGGTAACCGGCGCGCCTCAGGTGAACTTGCAGATTCCCTTCCGCGGGAGCCAGCACGAAATGCACGCCCCACACGAATGCCAGCACCGCAGGAGCGATGCCGAATGTAATTACGTCCGCCAGGGAATCGAGTTCGCGGCCGAAATCGCTGGTCGTATTTGTCATGCGGGCAATGCGCCCGTCGAGGCCGTCCAGAAAAACGGACCACCCCAGCGCCTTCGCGGCCAGCGCAAAATGAGAATTCTGGCCTAGGTTCCCGCCTCCGGCGGCCATGGCTCCTTCGAATGCCTGCACGATAGCAACGAACCCGAGAAAGATGTTTCCGCTGGTAAAGAGGCTGGGTAAAACGTAAGCGGCGCGGCGTGGCCGCTTGGTTACTTCTCGCGGACCCATCAGACGCTCTCTAACCGTCAGAAGGCCTCCGGGATGGCGCGCGCTTCGCCAGCACGCTTGCCCCTGCCGAAACCCTGTCGCCTACTTTCACCGCCGCGCTCCATTCCGGACCGAATAATACATCCACACGCGAACCGAACTTGATATAGCCGATGCGCTCCGCTGCCGCAACGGTATCCCCGGCCTTCTTATAGCAAACAATTCGCCGGGCAATCAGGCCGGCAATCTGCCGGCATACAACGCGCGTATTATCGCCTTCCACGATCAACGTATTCTGTTCGTTTTCCGCGGAGGCGGCTTCATGGCTCGCCACCAGGAATTTGCCTTTCTGGTACACCACGCCGGTAATCTGGCCTGGAATGGGCGTGCGGTTTACGTGTACATCGAAGATGTTCAAAAAAATGCTGATCCGCGTCTCTCCAGGGCCAAGCTCCCGGATGGAAACTACCTTGCCGTCGGCTGGCGCAACCATCACATCGCCCACCGGGGCCGCCCGCTCCGGATCCCTAAAAAAATACAGGCAGAACACAGCAACGATATAGAAGGGGACGCCCGCCCACGGCGTCAGGAAATACGAAAGAATAATTCCGACCAGGGCCAAACCGCACGCGTAGTAAATGCCGTCACGGATAATACGCAAACTAGTATTTTCTCACGCGCTCTACGCTTTCACCGCGCGTTGCAGTAATCTGGTGCATAAGGTGGTTCTGTTCTGTCGAGCGGCAATCGCGTTTAGCGTTCTGCTCTCGCTCTGCGCTCCGGCCATGGCTTGCGCGCTGCCTGGTGCGCATTTGACCGCGTCTGAGCACGAGTGCTGCCAGCGCATGCAGGGCCAATGCGGCGCTATGCACATGCCTGCCTCGCATAGCTGCTGTCACAAGAGCATCGGCCCGGTTCACGTCGATTTTGCGCCCGCGCAGATCGTTCCTTCACACGCCGCGCCAAATGTGTCAGTGGCTCCGCTTCCTAACGCGGCGCCGGTAACTTCGATGGACGCGTTCATGCCCGCCGCTGAGCCGGACGATTCGCCGCCGCCCTTCGGCTTTAGCTTTTCCATTCTCCGCATCTGAATATCGCCTCCCACCGGTAGCTGCTCGCGGCTGTACGCGAGTTGATTCCAATGTAAGGAGTGTATTTTGATGCGATCGATTTCTTTCGCCGCGTCCGGCCTCCTGCTGGCCGCGGCTTTGTGCGCCCAGAGTCCCACACCGCTGCGGCAGTTACTTACTGAAGCGGAGCGAAACAACCCGGAACTGAGCGCCGCCCAACATGCCTGGCAGGCC
>JAICXK010000009.1 GCA_025980435.1 Bryobacteraceae bacterium | reverse complement strand
CCCGACCGTCAGCCCCCACGATGAGAATACCGTTCTGGTGTCCTGCGATATGACCGGCGCATACATCACTCACGATGGAGGCCGATCATGGCGCATGTTCAATCTGCGCGGCACAGTTCGCTTCTTCGCGTTCGATCCGGTTAATCCCAAAACGCTGTATTCCTATGTAACCGGTCTCTGGCGAAGTACGGATGATGGCGAAACCTGGAACCTTGTCTATCCGAAACCGTCGGCGGTTCGCGGCATCCGCATGAACTCGGATCACGCCGATGAATCGATCGTTGCCGACCCCGATCCGCTGGGCCGGATCGCCGCATTCGCAATCGATCCCACAGATTCCAAAATCCTGTACGCGGCGGGCGTCCGGAATAAGAGCGCCTCCCTGTATATTTCGCGCGATTATGGCGCAAGCTGGCAGCGCGAATCGGCCTTGCCGGAGGCCCCGCTTCGCATGTGGATGGACCCACATTCACGAACGTTGTATCTTGCCGGACCTCACGCGATCAGCGTGAAGGATTCGAAGGGCATTCGCAATTTCCCCGCGCCCGGCACGGAACGAATCACGAATGCAACGGCGGGTTTCAGTTCAGAGGGCGCGCCGCTCATCTACGTCATCTCCAACGAAACACCCTTCGTCTCCAGCGATGAGGGTAAAACCTGGCAGCGATGCCGTTTGCCGGGAGACTCCGCGGCCGTGCGCGCTATTGCAACAAGTTTGCAACATCCTGAGACAGCCTATCTCTCCTATCATCATTTGAATCTGGATGGCAAAACCTGGTTCGGCGTGGCGAAAACAGCCGATGCGGGGCGCACCTGGAATCTTGTGTGGAAGGAGAACGACGCCGCTGCTCCCAACATCCGCGATGCCTGGATTACAGCGCGCTTCGGTCCGGGGTGGGCAGAAAATCCTCTCATGCTGGGCGCCGCCGATCAGAATCCAAATCTTTGCTACGGCACCGATTTTGGGCGCACCATGCGGACGGTGGACGGCGGCGCGCACTGGACCGCAGTGTATTCGCGCGCAGTTTCACCGGGAGCGTGGACCACCACTGGCCTTGATGTAACCACCAATTACGGCATCCATTTCGATCCCTTCGATCGGAATCGCCAGTTTGTTACGTACACCGATATCGGTCTATTTCGAAGCGAAGACGGCGGCAAATCATGGGCCAGTTCCACGAACGGTGTGCCGCGGAAATGGTTGAACACGACCTACTGGGTTGCATTTGATCCCGACGTGAAGGGCCGCATGTGGAGTGCGAACAGCTACACGCATGACCTGCCAAGGCCGAAGATGTGGCGGCATAACTCCATCCAGAACTACATGGGCGGCATCTGCCGGAGCGATGATGGCGGCCGTACCTGGGTGAAATCGAACGCGGGTATGCTGGAGACGGCAGTTACTCATGTGCTGTTGGATCCTGCCAGTCCCAAGGACCATCGGGTTCTCTATGCCGCGGCATTCGGTCGAGGTGTTTACAAAAGCACGGATGACGGCCATACCTGGACACAGAAGAACAACGGCATCACCCAAACGGAGCCGTTTGCCTGGCGTGTTGTGCGCAGCCCCGACGGAACGCTGTTCCTCATCGTGGCGCGCCGTTCGGAGGACGGTAGTATCGGGAATGCCGGCGATGGCGCGCTCTATAAGTCGACAGATGGCGCGGAACATTGGAAACCCGTCGCGCTTCCGTCCGGCGTCAATGGCCCGAACGGTTTGGCCGTCGATCCCAAGTCACCGCAGCGCCTCTATCTGGCAGCCTGGGCCCGCGCTACGGCATCGCTGCACGGAGAAGGAGGCGGAATCTACATTTCCGATAACGGCGGGCGCGCCTGGCGTCAAGTGCTCGATCGGGACCAGCATGTGTACGACGTCACCATCGATAACCGAAACCCAACCATCATGTACGCCGCTGGATTTGAATCCTCCGCCTGGCGTTCTTCGGATCGCGGAGAGCATTGGACCCGCATCCCCGGGTTCAACTTCAAATGGGGACATCGAGTGATCCTCGATCCGAAAGACCCGGACAAGATCTATGTCACGACATTCGGCGGCAGCGTGTGGCACGGCAGCGTGAACGGGAAGCCCGCGATAGTCGACATCGCGACGCCGGAACTGGAGCCGGGAAAGTAGCCATGCTGCTTCGAATCAGTTCAGTGTGTGCCATCTTTCTTGCTGCGGCGTTCTGCCAACCGCCACCTCACATCATGCAAAGCAAGCGCGCCGCCTCTGACGTAGCGCCCGAATCCGATCCGAACTCCGCATTCTGGCGCACTGCCCCTGCCGTATTCGCTGATCGCGATTCATTTGGCAATCTCGTCCCGGGCCATCGAACCGAAGTGCGCTCACGCTGGACAACAGATAATCTTTATCTCCTTTTCCTCTGCCCTTACCAACAGCTCAACCTGAAGCCAGATCCGAGCACCGATACCGAAACCAACAGATTATGGAACTGGGATGTGGCGGAAGCGTTTATCGGCTCGGATTTTCAGAATATCCGCCAGTACAAGGAGTTTGAAGTTTCCCCGCAGGGCGAATGGGTTGATCTCGATATCGACCTGGACAAACCCCATCACGAAGGCGGCTGGACCTGGAACTCGGGTTTCGTCGTTTCAGCACGGATCGATCCGGAAAAGAAAATATGGTACGCATGCATGCGTATTCCGTACAAATCAATTGATACCCGGAAAGCCGAGCCGGGCAACAAACTGCGAATCAATCTCTACCGGTCACAAGGTCCGAAGGCGCAACACGCGGCCATCGCATGGCAGCCGACGCACAAAGCGACGTTCCACGCGCCCGAAGCTTTCGGCGTCCTCGACCTTGTAAAGTAGCGCTCATCCGGACGCAAGCCGGCGCCTCCATTCAATGCTGCGCATGCGCCCTCCATCCGAAAGTGATCGTAACCTTGTCTTCACGTGCGCCTGAAAAGCCGGCCTCTCCATGCAAATTGACCGATCCGGAATTCCCGTCAGGATTCCGGAAGTGAAGACATACTCCATAGTGATCGTGAATTGGAGCAGCCCTCAGTGAGGCTCGGTCTTGAGCAATCCATTTCGTTCGGTTTCCCCGGCGCGGTTACCAGAATAGAAGTTTTTCCTAGCCGCAACCCCGAGGGCTGAAGATCGGCATGCCCTCTGGTCCGTTCCCAGTGGAGCTTGCGCCAGGTCTGGAAGCCGACCACAGGGGAAACATTCAGCTTGTGCATAACAATCAGCAGAACGTCTTATGAAAGCGCGACATAGCTGGGTAACACTCTGGCCTTCCTCCAGCGTAGTTGCCAATCTTCCGATTGCTTATCTCGGAGGTGCTACTTGAACCAAATCGTCCACGAACGAGCCGCTTTAGCAAAACTCTCCATTCATTCGTTGGACGATCTGGTAAAAATTCGTGTATTATTCGGACATCGTCCCGGGCGCGGGCGAGAGTACCCGCGCCTTATCGCCATGATTTTCTGCGGAGGGGGATTCGGTGAGCACTGGAACGATTCGGATCGTGCACGGGGATGCAGGAGTCCGGCGGCGCTGGCGGGCGGCACTCCGCCACCTTGCCGCGGACGTGCTGGAATGTGGCGCTTGGACGGGTGATATTTCGGCCAACCTGGAGATCCTCGTTTTAGGCGATCCCGGTGGAGGTACCCGCGCGGCGCTCGCATTGCTGCGAAAATATTGGCGACCGGAACGCCGGGTCGTCGTGGTCGTATCAGATGGCGACAGCTCCGAGGACTATGCGATCCAGGCATTGCAACTCGGTGTTCGCGCCTATCTGCGTGAGCCTTTAGGTCCGGAGTCGCTTGCGGGCGCGATCAAGCCCTTGCTCCAGGCGAGGCCTATCGAACAGAAACCGAATTTTGCGCTTGTGGGCGAAAGCGAATCGATCGAGCGAGTTCGCCGCCAGATTCGGATGGCAGCCCGCGTTGACAGCACGGTGCTGATTACGGGCGAGAGCGGCACAGGAAAGGAACTCACCGCGCGCACACTTCACGAACTGAGTGAACGACCGGGTCGATTAGTGACTCTAAACTGCGCCGCGATTCCCGACTCGCTGCTCGAGAGCGAACTCTTCGGCTACGAACGAGGTGCGTTCACGGGCGCTTACCGGTTCGAGGCCGGAAAGCTAGCGGAAGCAGATGGTGGCACTCTGTTCCTCGACGAGATCGGCGAGCTGAGTGCTGCAGGTCAGGCGAAGCTCCTGCGCACGATCGAGGTGAAGGAGTTCCAACGCCTCGGCTCGCGCAAAACGTCGGCGGTAAATGTGCGGGTGGTCGCCGCGACGAATCGCCGCCTCGACGAGTTAGTTGCCGATGGACGATTTCGCGAAGATCTATACTACCGCCTGAATGTCGTTCAAATTCATATGGCGCCGCTGCGCGAGCGCATCGATGATCTCCCGCTGCTCGCATCGCACTGCATCCGCGAACTGAACTGTCGTTTCAACCAAACCGTCGAGACGATTGATGCGCCCGTTCAGGAGAGCTTTTCGAAGTATCACTGGCCCGGCAACGTCCGTGAGCTTCGCAATCTGCTGGAGGCAGCGTGCGTGGGGATGCCGGGGCCGACCATCCGCTTTGAACATCTTCCGGACCACTACCAGCGCCGTATGACGGCGCTCAAAGAAGCACCGGCCTCGATGTCGGAGCGGCGCCGCCTGTTGAATGCATTGAACGCAACGCAATGGAACAAGAGCAAGGCCGCCGAGCAGTTGCACTGGTCACGGGTGACGCTTTATCGGAAGCTCGCGAAGTACCGCATTGCCGATCTGCAGGAGGATGACTGATCGCAATGGCGCTCGCCGTTGCCCGTTCGTAACACCCGGTTTACAGTCCGGTTTACACTTCAGCGTCTAACCGCTCAACAACTTATTCCGAATCTTCGCCGCACCACTGTACCAATGGTGGTTACAGAGATCGCTCAACGGAAGCAGCTTTCGGCATCGAGCTCCGACTGAATTGCGAACTATAACCTGAGCAGCTGCTTGCAGTTGCCCGTTCCCGAGACGAGCAGCAGGTGTCGAGAACCCCGTCTGGTGTCTGGCGTGCCATATAAACCGTTCGAACCTGGCAGCGACGGCGGCAACATGGAAGGCCATTATGCGAATTACTTCAAAGTCGGCTTTAACGACCAGGAAGTCGTTATCGATTTTGGACAACACCTCGGCGGGGAGGAAACGCTGATGTATGTCCGCATCGTCATCTGCCGCGCTTACCTCTCGACGCTTATCACGATGCTTGAAGCAACCAACGTCAACATGGGAAGCGGCGCTGAGGCGCCGGGAAACTGATGTACCCGGCCCTCCAATCGGCGAGCCTCACGGTAGCAGCGTTCGTGCGTCACAGGCTGGAGAGCGATCCCGTCCTTTCGGCTTTCTTTGATCCGGCGAGCGGCGGCACTCTTATTGTCTCGATCAACAATCCGCAGGAGATGTCCGAGGCGCACCAGGAAGGCGTCTCCCTCTGGATGTATCGCCTCATTCGCGATGCCGACCGTCTCAACCAGCCCAACACACGCCTGAACGGCCGCGAGTCGCGGTTCCCTTCGCTGCCGCTTCGGCTGCACTACCTTGTTACGCCGTTTGTTCGTGCGGGTTCCCCGAACTCCGCCGAACTCGAGCAGCGCATTCTAGGCAAGGTGATGCAGACTTTTCATGACCACCCCCGCTTTCGCGGCGGCGACCTCGAGGGCGACCTCAGCGGCTCCGGCCAGGAGTTTCAGGTCTCGCTCGAAAGCTTGCCGCTCGAAGACATCGCGCGGGTTTGGAATGCGCTCAACCAGCCTTACCAGCTTTCGGTGTCTTATGAGGCTGCCGTGGTCAACATCGATTCTGAACTGATTGAATCTGTCGCGCCGGTGCAATCGGCCGAGCCCGTGAGCGCAGTCATCGTCGGCGGAGGCGCACTTTGACGTCACGCCAAACCTGGACGACCGACGACCGCTTCTACATCATCTCGCCCGACGCGCGACTGCGACCGGGCCGCATTATTCAAAGCATCGTATCCGCAGAATTCCGCGACGAGCACACCGGGCAGGCTCCGGCGGTAGAACTCGTGGCACGCACGACGTTTCCAAAGCTCGCGCCCCGGTCGACGGTTGACGGATTCGCCGGCCTTACCGGCGTTCCGGAACGCGCTCTGCCGTTTTTGCGGACCGATCCGTACGATGTGGACTTCAGTGTCGCTGCGCGCCGCTATATTCCCTTCGCGACGGATGCCCACTTCGTGAATCAGCCGACTTTCCCGGGTACCTTTACCCGTCGCGATCTTGGCATGATCGAACTTCATCGCGAGAACGTGGAGTTGCTAGGCCGTGTGGTTCGCGTTTCTGCGGCCGGCACTGCTCCTGTTTCCGGCGCCACAGTAAGCATCACCGGGTATTGGCTTCGCATTCCGACGCCCATCGCGGCGCCTCCACCCGCTGCACCCGACCTCGTGTCGCTGCGTCCGGGCATCTATCTCAATCGTTCAAGCGCCACAGCGCGGGTCCGGCGGCGAGACTTCGCCATCACACCGGATATCAGTGAACTTCTTGACGACGCACCTGCGGGAACGGCGCGATGGCGCTTGTCGAACCGGCTCGGCATGGCGCCAGGAGAGATTTGTCGCATTGACGCCGACGATCCGGAGCTTACGGAATATCTCACCGTGCTCTCGGTTAGCGGAAGCTCGGTGGCTGGTCAACCGGCTGAGATCGTGCTCCGCTATCCCGGCCGCGTCGACCATCGTCCGGGTGCCCGCGTTGAGCGCATGACAGCGGGCGCGCTCGGCGCGAACAACGCCTTGGTTTCTGACGCCATGTCCGGAGACGCGGTTGTTCTGACGGCGGGACTCGCCGGTATCGCGGGCGCGATGACAGTGGAGATCGGCGACGGCGGACCCGATCCCGAATATCACATCGTTTCCCTGTTTTCGGTTACGACCGATGCCGGCGGCTATTACCGTCTGCCTGCTCTCAATCGCGTGGGCCAACTGGAGTTGACGGCCGATGATGGCGTCAATCCCGCGGTTCACAACATCATGGTTCCCAACTACGAATCGGCCCAAAACATCGCGGACATTGCCCTGACCTGAGGAGATTGAATCGTTATGCCCGAATATCTTGCCCCTGGCGTTTACGTCGAAGAGATCGACACCGGCAGTAAACCGATCGAAGGAGTCAGCACCAGCACCGCGGGCATGATCGGTGTGACCGAGCGCGGGCCTGTCAACATTCCCATTCTTCTCACCAGCCTTGGCGACTACACGCGATGGTTCGGCGAGCGGCTCTCGTTCACCGACTTTCCAGGCCATTGCTATACGCCGCTTGCCGTGGAGGGCTTCTTTACCAACGGCGGGAAACGCCTGTACTTGACGCGCATCCTGGACACAGAGGGCGCCTCCGCCGCCGCGGGCGAGCTGTTTGATCGCGGCTCAGCAACTGGAGCCGACACGGTGATCCTGCGCTCGGCCGGCGAACTCAGCGGCACGCTGGCGCCGGGTCCGCAAGCCTATGCACTGGATATTTCGGCTCTGAATGCCGGCGACTGGATACGCATCGGTGATGGCAGCCGCTCCGAGTACCGTAAGGTAGCAGCGATCGGAGCCGCCACCGCCAACAAGCATGTGCCGCTCTCATTTCCACTGTCGGCGTCGCACGGGGTTGCCATCAGCGTCGAAGAGTTCGCCGTTGCGGCGGATGCCGCATATACCGCACCGTTCACGATGGTCATACCAGCGGAGATCGGTGACACCGCCATTGAAGTGACCGGCGCCGCCGCAGACATCACGACGATTGCCGGCGCAGCTTCCGTACTGCTCGAAATCGGAGGGGCGGCTTTCGGCGAGCATCGTTACTCAGGGATGGTAACTGTGCATACGCCAACTACTGCTCGCATCGGGCTACGTGGAGGCGGACTCGTCGTTCGCCGCGATTCGACATCAACAGCGAGGGTGCTTTCGCTGGCAGCCCCGCCCCTTCAGGCATCGAGCCTCACACCCGCTGCCAATTCCGGCGATCGGCTCATCTATGTCGATAACCGCGGCGGCAACCTCGACACGCAGGGCAACCTAGTTGTCATCGATCGGACGAACTCTGATCCGTCTCTGCGCGAGGTACGCCGCATCGGTCTGCTCGCGACGCTTTCGCTCACCACAGGTGCGTACCAGGAATACGCGGCCGGTTCCATCATCGAAGCCGTAATACTCGGTGACGACGACCGGCGGCTGGCTGCAGCGACCGCCGCACTCGATACAAGCTTCACGCTTCAGAACAATGCCATCCAGCAGATCGATTCAGGCGTGCAACTCCGCGTCGGAACGGGAGCTACGCAGGAGACGGTCACAGTGCTATCGGTCGCCGGCCCCAACACGGTGAGTCTGGCGAGCGCGTTGCTCAACGCTCACGCGATTGGCGACCCCGTCGTACCCGCGTTCAGCGCAAAAACGCTCAGCGCGGCGGCCGCGGTCGGGGCCATTGTCGTCAGCTTCACGAATCGCGTCAGCCTGGCTGCCGGCGATGTGCTCCGTATCGGGGACGCGCCCGACGATGAGTACGTCTCGATCGCCGGGATCTCCAATCGCGGATCCGCAGGGCCCGACCCGGGCAATGTGGTGCTTTCAAGTCCGCTTGTCCGCGCGCATCCGCCCGGTACGAATGTACGGCGCCAAAACGCCGTTGCCACGGCTGCGGTTCAGCCGACAGCGCTCGTCCTCACGGCGCCTCTTGGCAGCACCTCGCTGCTGGTGTCCGATGGCACAGGTTTCGCGATGAACGCGATTGTCCGCGTCACTGCGGCAAGCGGCGACTCCTACTTTCACCGCCTCGCTTCGAACTCGGTGACGGCCGCCAACGCCGCCGAAGTGCAGCTCGATCGTCCGCTTGATCGAGCTCATCCCGAAGGCTCGCTGATGGTCGAGCGCAGCCCGCTGCTTGACGTACAGGCGCTCGATGCCGGAGCGTGGGGTAATCGCATCCGAATATCGGTGGAAGACGAGCGGCCGGGCACGGTTCCACGGACCCGTCTGGCATCTATCGTAGATCCGCTGCACATCCGGCTTGACTCGGCCAGCGGCGTCGAAGCCGGCACCATCCTCGAATTGCTGAACCCGCTCGCTGACGATGCCGTTGTTGGCGACCTGCTGAAGATCGAGTCGATCGACCGCCAGGCGAATTCGACCATCACGCTTCGCGCGCCCGGGCTCAGCGCCGCGCAACAGGCCGCTCAGACTGCGGCGCAAGGCGCGGGCACACGTCTCGGCGTTCGCTCGCGCGAGTTTCGCATCAGCGTAAATCTGCTGCATCAGCCGGACCCGGCCCGGCCTTCCCGCAATGAACTGATCATCGACAGCGAGATATTCCGTTATCTTTCGCTCGATCCGCGCAACAGCCGCTATGCTCCGCGGGTGATCGGCGATATCGACGGCGCGCTGCGCCTGGTCGACCAGCGTCCCGAAGGCGAAAGCCGCTATGTCCGTATCCACGACCCGGCGTCCTCGGAAGAGGTCCGCCTGGGACCCGAAACTCTGCTCGACGTTCTTCCAAGCGGTCGCTCTCGCCCCGCGCGGCATCCGCTCGCAACCGTGCGCGGCGACGATTCCCTGGCAACACTCACGGACGCCATCTACGAAGGCGCAGACAACATCGATCCCGTTCTGCGCACCGGACTTTTTTCGCTGACCACTGTCGATGACATCAGCATCGTCGCCGCACCGGGCCGGATCTCTGCCGCGCTGCAAGGCGCTCTCATCAGTCACTGCGAGAACATGCGCTATCGCTTCGCGGTGCTGGATGGCCCCGCGCCGCCGGACGATTCGATTCCCGATGTTCAGAACCAGCGCCAGCAATACGACACCAAGTATGCGGCTCTTTACTACCCCTGGGTGCTGATTGACGATCCTTTCCCCGCGAACCTGCAGGACATCCACAGCGTTCCCATTGCGCCCTCAGGTCATGTAGTCGGAATCTACGCCCGTGTCGATATTGAGCGCGGCGTTCACAAAGCGCCCGCCAATGAGGTAGTGCGCGGCATCACGGGCCTGCAGCGCATCATCAACAAAGGCGAACAGGAAATCCTGAATCCGTTTCCCTCAAATATCGATGTCATCCGCGACTTCCGTCCGGATAACCGGGGCATCCGAGTCTGGGGCGGCCGCGTGATTACCAGCGATCCCGATTGGAAGTACGTCAATGTCCGCCGCCTATTGATCTTTATCGAGAAGTCGATCGATGTCGGGCTGCAATGGGTGGTGTTTGAACCGAACGCCGAACCGCTCTGGGCGCGCGTCCGGCGAACGATCTTGAATTTCTTGAGCACTGTCTGGCGCGGCGGCGCGCTCGAGGGCACCAAGCCCGAGGAAGCGTACTTCGTACGCTGCGATCGCACCACAATGACCCAGGCGGATATCGATAACGGGCGCCTTATTGTCGTCATCGGTGTTGCGCCGGTGAAGCCCGCTGAGTTCGTTATTATCCGCATCGGTCTTTTTACCGCTCACGCCGAAGAGTAAAGGAGAAATGCCATGTCTACTCCCACAATGCCGTTTCTTTCATTCAACTTTCGAGTAGAGATCGACGGGCTCACCGTGGGCGCCTTCCGCGAAGTAACAGGGTTATCCGGCGACTCCGCCGTAGTCGAATACCGCGATGGTTCTGATATGGTTCGTTCCACGCGCAAGGGGCCGGGTCTTCACCAGTTCCCCAACATTATTTTGAAGCGCGGCTACACCACAAACCGCGAGCTGTGGGACTGGTATCGCAACATCGCGAACGGGATTTCCGACACGCGCAACGGCTCAATCATCCTTCAGAACGAGTCCCACGTGGACGTCCTGCGGTGGGACTTCACTAACGCCTGGATTAAGAAGATCGATGGTCCCAACTTCAACGCCACCACCAACGAGGTCGCCATCGAGACAGTGGAACTGGTCCACGAAGGTGTCGCGCTCGCGTAATCAGAGGAGAGCATTAAGAACTCGTTCATCCGATTTCCAATCGTTTTGACCATGCTTCTGGCCTATCAACAACCCGGTGTCTACTACGAGCGGGCGGATGCCCAAGCGCCGGCGATCGATCCGCTCCGCACGGACATCACTGGCTTTGTGGGCCTCGCGCAGCGCGGTCCCGTCGATTTTCCGATTCCAATCGAAAGCTATCGCCAGTTTGAAGCTCAGTTTGGCGGCTTCACGGGAATCGGCTACCTGGCGTATGCGGTGCGCGGCTTTTTTGAGAACGGCGGCCGCCGGTGCTGGGTGACCCGCGTAGCCTCTCGCGACCCTCTAGGCGGCTGCGCCAGCGCCTCCGCGATCCTGAGCAATTCCTTCCGCGACGTATGGCGAATCGATGCATCGAGCCCTGGCGTGTGGGGAAACAATCTCAGCCTCCGGTTCACAGAAACGAACCGCGCGCAATGCCTGGTCATGCCCAGGAAATTCGATGCTGTCTCGGCGCAAGTCGCTACCGTTGCCGGATTCTCACGCGCCACTCAGATCCGCACTTGGCAAGATGGCGTAGCGGTCGCGAACCGTGTCATTTCGCTGGTCGACGCACCCGCGGGCCGAATCTACTGGATGCATCCCGATCCGGAGTCGCGGCTCTTATACGATGCTCCGCTCACAGGCATCAACCCGGATCTGCCGCTGCTGATTGAAAGCGTCGAGTACGCGCTTGCTGTCTTCCAGACCGGCCAACTCGTGATGATCCGCCAAGGACTATCGCTGATCCGCGAGAACGACCTGTACGGCCCGCGCGTGTTCGCTCCGCCGATCGATCCGACGGATCCCGCAGTCCGCAATATCCTGCCGCCCGCTCCGGCGCCCGTCGTGTTTGTCGAGCTGAGGCCGCGGGACAACCAGGTAGAGGCGCTTGTTCTGCCCGGCGACTCATTCCGTTTGACCGGCGGCGCCGACGGACTTGCCCTTCTCACTGTGGATGACTTCATCGGCGCGCCCATCGATCCGAGCGAAGACGACTTCGTTCGCGCGTTGAAGTTCCGGGGTCTGGAGACGTTGGGCTCAATCGACGAGATCAGCATCATCGCGATCCCCGACATTCACATTCATCCAATTCCACCGCCCGAGACGGCGCCGCCTATCCGCTGCACGCCCGACCCATGTCTCGATCCTCCCCAGCCGCCGCTCGTCACGGTTGAGACATCGTTTGAACTTCCGCCGGTCTTCTCCGACAGCGACGTGTATCGGGCGCAAGCCGCGATGATCAGCCAGTGCGAACTGCTCGCGAGCCGCATTGCAATCCTTGAAACGCCGTACAACACGGTGACGGACCCGACAACAGGCCCCGCCGCGGCCGAGGCGTGGCGTCAGCGCTTCGATTCGAAATACGCCGCGCTCTATTATCCATGGGTGCGCGTCGTCGATCCGCTTCGACAAGATGCCGGAGCCGTGCGGGACATTCCGTCAGGCGGTCACGCCGCCGGCCAATATGCCCGCTCCGATCTGGAGACGGGCGTGCACAAGGCGCCCGCTAACAGCCCGCTCGAATGGGTGCAGGATGTCACTTCGCCCGTGGGCAACGAACTCCACGGTCTGTTCAATACCGCCGGCATCAATGTAATTCGCAGCGCTCCCGGACGGCATATCCGCATTCAGGGTGCGCGCACGGTATCGAGTGACACCGACTGGCGCTTCGTCAATGTCCGGCGGCTGCTCATCATGATCGAGCGTGCGCTCTATATCTCGCTGCAATGGGCCGCTTTCGAGCCCAATGACGAACTCACCTGGGCCAAGATCCGGCTGGCGATCGCAAGCTTTCTCATCGCGATCTGGCAAGCCGGCGCGCTTGTTGGCGAAAGCATAACCGAAGCGTTCTTTGTTAAGTGCGATAGCGAGACCAACCCGCCTCGGGAGCGCGATAACGGCCGGCTGCTTTGCCTGGTTGGCGTCGCTCCCTCCCAACCGTTTGAGTTCATCGTGCTTCGAGTCGGCCGCTCCGGCAACGAGTTCGAAGTCCAGGAAGTCAGCGAGCGAACAGGAGGCGCGTAGATGGGACTGCTTCGGCTCGCTGGTTTTTCGCCCATGCCCACCATGGGCTACAACTTCGTCGTCAGCCTGCTCGATACGTCCAGCGGCGGGGCGCTCGCGAAGTCGATCATCTTTTCCGCCGTCGGCGACCTTGCGATAGGCGGCTTTCAAGAATGCAGCGGCCTGGACCTTTCACTCACCATGGAGGACGTCCGGGAGGGCGGACGCAACAGCGAGGTCCTTCATTTCCCGACGCGCAGCGAGTGGGGCCAGATCACGCTTAAAAAAGGAGTCGGCGCTCTGACTTCG
The DNA here is from genome assembly GCA_025980435.1 of Bryobacteraceae bacterium. GTDB lineage: Bacteria > Acidobacteriota > Terriglobia > Bryobacterales > Bryobacteraceae > Bog-105. Next base: position 32,493 of record JAICXK010000009.1, on the reverse strand, counting down.
CTGTGGGACTGGAGCTACAGCTTTGTCGAAGGGAAGGGTAAGCGCCGCGATGGCCTTGTCATCCTTCTCAGCGATCTTCATGTCCCAAACAATATCTGGTACTTCCGCCGCGGCTTGCCAGCGAAGTACACCGGACCCACGATGAACGCGCAGCAAAGCTCAGTGGCGATCGAGCAGATGACCATTACGCACGAAGGCATCTACCAGGTTCCGTTCGTCGGACTCGGAGCGGCCGGCGCAGGGCTCGTGGCGAGCCAACTTGTAGGAGGAGGAATTCTTACGTAATGGACGTCGAAATCGGAGAAATAGCGAGCTCTGTTCGTGTCATGGATAGAGCCGCGCCGCAAGCCGAGTCAATTGCGCGGGCCGTTATCGCCATCCTCGACGCACGGAAGTCACGCGAAAAGGATCTCGAGGAAGAGCGCCGCGTCGGCACCGGCATTCGCGACGCACAGGAGCGGGAGGCGTAACATGGCCGCGCCGCTCAAAGGTCACATCGATGTTGCGTGGCGTCGAAAGCCGCAGCGCATCGATTTCCAGTACAATCCGTCCGAACTCGAGTTTACCCGCAGCGTGCATATTGCCGAGATCACGATTCCGGGCCTCGATTCGCCGCTCCTGCAGTTTATTCGGGGTCAGAACGAAACCCTTTCCGTAACGCTGTTCTTCGATACAACCGACTCCGGAATGGGCAACAAGCTCAGAGTAAAGGCGGTGACGACGCTGATCGACCAGGTCTATGCCTTGACCAAGATTGATCCGGACTCCCACGCGCCCCCGGTCTGCGAGTTCAAATGGGGCCGCGGATTCCCTGGCCATGACATGCCGCTTCAGGCCGGCAACCAGGCGCGACACGGTTTCCGCTGCCTGGTGGAACAGGTCGTCCACAAGTACACGCTTTTCAGCCCGAGAGGCGTCCCGCTCCGCGCCACGGCAGTGCTCAAGCTTCGCGAATACAAGCCGCTGACGCAACAGCTCAACCAATTGGGACTAAATTCTCCGGACAAGACTCAGGTCCGCGTTCTGCGCAGCGACGAGACTCTCTCTTCCGTAGCGGGCGACCACTACCGGCGGCCGGGAGACTGGCGCGTCATCGCCGGGGCGAACGGCATCGAAGATCCGCGCCGTCTTCAAGCTGGAACGTTTCTGACGCTTCCGCCATTGGACTGACGTATGGGCGTAGTGACTCTAGGACAAGAATCACAAATTCAAGAGGCGTTTTATACGCCTCGTTTCGAAGTACGTATCGCCGGTGTGGGGCTGCCGAGAAATGTGCTGCGCGACGTCACCAGCATCACCTATCACGACTACATCAAGCAGATCGACGGCTTCGACCTCGCCATCAATAATTGGGACGCCGACCGCAATCGCTTCAAGTATGTCGGCCAGGAGACGATGGCCGAACTCACGCAGGCGAATCCGCCGGCCGGTACCGACGCCGCCCTTTACCAGCTATTCGCCCCCTGCGGCAAAGAAGTCGAGATCCGCATGGGCTACGTGGGTGAACTCACTTCGATGCTGAAGGGCAACTTCACCAGCATCAGTCCGGTGTTCAGCGCCTCCACGCCGCCTGTCCTGAATGTCAGCGGCCTCAACATTCTTCACAAGCTTCGGACCCGCCAGTACACCTACGCATGGCCCGGGTTGCGCGACAGCGACATTGCGCTGAATCTCAACACGTTGCGCGACCCGCGCGGCGGCCCGCGTTTTCCCGTGCCCATCAAGATCGATGAGAACGCACGCAACGCCGAAGTTCCAATCGACTACGTCGCCGAAAATAACCAGTACGATATCGACTTCCTGCTGACCCGGGCCCGCCGGCGCAGCTATGTTGTCGTGCTCCGTCCGGATCCTTCCGGCAAAACACCGGGCAGTCTCTATTTTGGGCCGCCCGACAGCAATAACCCTGCTCTCCGGGACGTGACGTTTCAGCTTCACTGGGGCCGCTCGCTCATCGAATTCAAACCGAAGATGACGAACGCCACACAGGTGGCTTCGGTGACAGTGAACGGTTGGAACCGCCGCACAAAGAAGCCCATCGTGGAGCGCGTGACGCTGGACGATGCGCGTATCCGCTGCAATCGCGACATTCATCGCCTGATGCAGCAGTGTGACCCGCGCGAGGAGATCGTTGTTACCGAGCCCGTATTCACCTCCCGTGAGGCTCATGAGCGCGCTCTCGCAATTCTCAATAACGCACAGCATGAGTTCGTGAAGTGCGAAGGCACGACCATTGGACTACCTGACCTTCGCGCCGGACTCCACGTCGAGATTCTGAAAGTCGGCGCGCGGTTCAGCGGCCTTTACTTCATCACCGAAACCGAACACACGATTAACGACAACGGCTACACGACGAAATTCAAGGCGCAACGCGATGATCCGGGGAGGGTACGATGACCGTCCAACCGGGCGTCGTAATTGGGCTGGTCATTAATACCGCGGACCCGCTCGGCGAAGGCCGCATCCTGCTCGAGTTTCCGTGGCTGCCAGGCTCGCCGCAGAGCGCCTGGGCCCCGATTGCCGCCCCGATGGCCGGCGCCTCGCGCGGCCTGTTCTTTTCGCCCGAAGCAGGCGACGAAGTGCTTGTTGCGTTTGAGCAGGGCGACTTCGATCATCCGTTCGTTGTCGGTTTTCTTTGGAACGGCGCCGATGTTCCTCCGGAATCCGACCGCAATCGGCGCGTGATCGTAACCGTCAGCGGTCACCGGATCACTCTCGACGACAATCCCGGCGGCGAAAAGATCGAGATCCAATCGAGCAGCGGTCAAACCGTTGTCATCGACGACACTCAGCAATCGATCGAATTGCATGGAGGCGGGCGCATCCTGGCGCTAAAGGCCGGCCAAGTCCAAATCACGTAAACGCATATGCCAAGGATCATGACCACAAACGCGACGGTCTTTTGCCCACATGGGGGCGCGGGTACCAGCATCCCGGCGATGCCTATCTGGAGCATTGAAGGCGGCATCGCACTGCGTGAAGGCGACTCAGGCACGCTCACGTGTCCCTTTCTGCCTCCCTGTGTCGGCTACACGCTGCGCTCGATGAAGCTCAATGCGAGCACAATCGCCGGCGCCAACGCGATTCTCGAAACCGACTTCAACCAGACTCTCACCGGACTGCCGCTTCTTATTGCCGAGCATCATCACACGGTCGACAACAGCACGCCCACTCCGATTGCGAATGGTGCTGAACCGGCCGCGTTGAGTTCTGAACTCGCAGACGCCGTTGCACCGGTCGTTGTTGCCGCACCGCCCACGGCTGCTTTTGTTCTCGTAACTCCGGTGCCTGCAATCCCCGTGACGTTCACGCTCACCAGCGCCTTTCCGTCGCAATGGGTTCTCACGCGCGTGAGCGAACCGCCGAGTTCCAGCCATGCCGACCTTACAAACGGCGACCCGGCCGGCGCGGTTGTTGTGCCTGCGGGCGGCGCATGGGACACTCCAACACTAGTTGTCACTCTGACGCTGAGCGCCGCATACCTCACCGCACTCGGCACGGGGCGCCATCACTTCTACATGACCGGCGTCAGCCGCCGCGGGCTGTCCTCGGTCCAGGAGTCCGTCATCACGGTGAGCTAGGGACTCGTGAACGAAAACCATGGCCGGCACACTCAATCGCGCAACTCTCGGGTCCGGGTGGAAGTTCCCGCCGCAGATCGCTTCCGGCGGAGGCTTCGCGCGCGCTGCCTACGAGCGGCGGGTCGAAGAATCGATCTACCTTATTCTGAGCACCGCGAAAGGCGAGCGGCTCATGCTTCCGGATTTCGGCTGCGGTATCCACGACCTCGTATTCGAGCCGAACAACGAATTGACGCTTGCCTCTGTCGAAGCCGCGGTCCGGGAAGGTCTCGTAGCATATGAGCCCCGCATCGACGTGCTCTCGATCGATGTCGACACGGCCGAAGGTCAGCCCAACCTCCTGCTCATTCGTGTCGCTTACCAGATCAGGGCGAATCAGGCCACGGGCAATCTGGTGTACCCGTTTTACATCAAGGAAGCAGACTAGCGATGCCGATCGAAAGCTTCCTTCCCGTTATCGATAACCGGCGCTTCGACGACATCCTCGCGGAAGTGCGCACGCGCATCCCGCGCTACAGCCCCGAATGGACCGACTTCAACGATTCCGATCCCGGCATCACCCTGGCGCAACTGTTCGCCTGGATGACCGATCTTCTTCTTTACCGCATCGGCCTTGTCCCTGAACTCAACTACCTCAAGTTTCTGCAACTGATCGGGATTGAACTCCAGCCTGCGCAGCCCGCCATTGCCGAAGTCACGTTTCCGGTTAAGACGAGCGCTCCGAAGACCTGGGTTTCGGTTCCCGCCGGTACACCGGTTGCTACCGAAAGCGTCGGAGGCGACCCGCCTATAGTGTTCGAGACCACGCGGGAACTGGTTGCCCTGAAAGCGACTCTTGCCGCCGTTCAGGTGCTCGATGGCTATTCGTTTTTCAATCTCACTTCGACCAATGAAGCGGGCAACCAGGGCTATGAGCCGTTCGGACCTGCTGCTGCCGACGGCAGCGCGCTGATGATCGGCTTCGATCTGAATGACACCTTTCCCGAGGTTGAGATCAACATCGCCATCTTCGCCGAAGAAAAGCAGTCGCCCGACACGTTTACCAGTTGCGGAGGCGCCCTCAACCTTCCGCTAACAACATCCACGATCTCCTGGGAATATTGGAGCGGCTCGTCCTGGCGCACGCTCACGCTGCTCAAAGACGAAACGGACGGCTTCCTTAAATCCGGACATGTTTATCTGAAAGCGCCGGCTGCCGGGCTGATGACGAAGACAACGGCCGGCACTGTCGCCGCGAGCCTTTATTGGATCCGCGCACGGTTAACGCGCGCGGCTTTCGATCGCGTGCCGCGTATTCTGGCGCTCCGCACGAACACAGTTGGGGTTATTCAGGCCGAGACATCGCGCGATGAAGTCCTTGGCGGATCGACCGGTGAACCGAACCAGACGTTCCGCCTGGTTCACGCGCCCGTTCTGATAGACTCGCTTTCGCTCGAAGTAGACGAGGGCACCGGCTTCACTGTCTGGAAGCGCGTCGATGACTTTTTCAGTTCCGGCGCGCACGATCAGGTTTACGTGCTGAACGCCACCACCGGGGAGATCAGATTCGGCGACGGCGTCCATGGCGCGATCCCCACCGCGAATGTCGATAATGCCGGCTCGAATGTGGTTGCTCGGGTCTATCGCTCGGGTGGCGGTAAAAACGGCAACGTCGCGGCCGGTGCGATCAAGACTCCGCTCGTCTCGGTAATCGGCATTGACGACGGAAAGATCGCAAATCTTCAGCCGGCTGTGGGCGGCACCGACGAGCAATCGATCGAAGACGCCAAGCAACGCGCTCCTTCGGTGCTGCGCTCAAACGGCCGCGCCGTCACCGTTTCAGATTTCGAAGAGCTGGCCCGCCAGTCCGGCAACGTACGCCGCGCGAAAGCATTGCCGCTCTACCATCCGCGTTTCCCCGGCACGAAGATTCCGGGGGTAGTGACGGTGATCGTTGTACCGGACAATGATCAACCCAACCCGCTGCCGAGCGAAGCTACCATCCGGCTCGTCTGCGCTTATCTCAATCAACGGCGGCTGCTCACAACAGAGCTGTACGTCATCCCGCCCTCGTACGTTCGAGTAGATACGGAAGTCCACTTGACCGTGTCTCCGCTTGCGGATCTCGCCACCGTTACGGAAGCTGCGCAGGACGCACTGGTCGAGTACTTCCACCCGCTCCGCGGCGGCGAAGACGGACTGGGCTGGCCATTCGGCGGCACAATATTTTTCTCGCGTGTGTATCAGCGCCTGCTTTCCGTGCCCGGAGTGGCGCGTGTTGACAGTGTCGCAATCACAGTCGATGGCGAAACTGCGCCCGACTGCACGAACATTCCGATTCCCGCCGTGATGTTGCTCTTCTCCGGCGTGCATCAAGTCGTCACCGCATACGACTTCTCGGAGGATCAATGATCCCCGCCGCTTTACTTCCTTCGATCCCGCGCCCGCCGCACGATCCGACGTTTACCTTGCTAGGCGGCTCACCAGGTTGGCGTGTGCTGGACGCGCAAGGTATCACCATAACGGACAAACTTGCGCTCGCGCTTCTGCCCGGAGCCGCCCGCGACCTGACGGAACCGTCCGGCAGTCTCGGCGGACTTGTCCCGCCTGCGAACGTCGCCGTCAATTCGGCCTGCGAGATCTGGTTGGCCTCGGCCGACGGCTACATCAAACGCTTCGACCCGTGCGCGTGCAGCTTCGATCCCGTCCCTTATTACCATCGCCCCTACGGACAGCGTCCCGCGCTCGCACTCTGTAAAGATCTGCTCTTTATCGCGACGGGAAGCTTGGTCGATGTCCGCACGCTTCCAGCTCTTCATCCGCACGCGGAATGGCTTTCGCCTAAGGGACTCACCAACCCATGGCAGCCTTCCGGAATTACGGTCGATGTGCGGCATCGCGTCTGGGTTGCCGACCCCGCCAATGGCGGCGCCCACCGATTCTCTATCTCCGGCCGGCATCACAAATTCGTAGCCGGACTCGGCGTCGCTCGCCACGTCGCTTCGGACTGCGAAGGGCGCATCTACGTCATTCGTGATGGCCAGCCCGGCGCTGCAGTTCTCGATCCCGATGGCAACCTTCTGCCGGATGCGACAAGCCCCGCCGCTATCGGCAAGAACTTTGCGCCGCTGCCGTTTCCGAACGATGCTGCGGGGCGCCTGAACGCGTCTGGGATGTGCCTGTCTGCGGGCGGTCCGCCATTCGATCTCGACGGCAACCCCATCCTGAAGCCGCTGCCACCGCTTCCCGCTCAGCTCTACACGGCCGGCACTCTGATTAGCGGACCTCTCGACAGCCGCATCTATCAATGCCAATGGCATCGTATTATCCTCACTGGCAAGATCCCGCGTGGATGCCGCGTTGGCATCAGCACCTACACGTCCGAAGCCGTGCTGCCCGACGCCCAAATCACGCTTCCCGATCTACCCTGGCGCACGCACCCCGCGTCCGACACGCAGGCCGATGGCGATTGGGACTGCCTGATCCAAAGCCCGCCAGGACGCTATCTGTGGCTCAAACTCGACCTCGGAGGCGACGGCTTTTTCTCGCCTCAGATTGACGGGGCGCGCATCGAATTTCCGCGCATCAGCTTGCGGCGATACCTGCCGGGCGTTTTCGGTGAGGACCCTGTCAGCGCGGATTTTCTGGATCGCTTCCTGGCGATCTTCGACACAACCCTTCGGTCGGTGGAAACGACGCTTGACGAGCAGGCCCGCTACTTTGACCCACGCGCCACGCCAGCCGGCTTTCTCCCCTGGCTCGCTTCGTGGATCGGCGTCCGGCTGGACGGCCAACTTCCCGAGGGGAAACGCCGCCGTATTCTCGCCAATGCCGGCGAAACGCTGCGCTGCCGCGGCACTCGCGACAACCTGCGCCGCCAAATGCTCGATTTCATCGGCTGGAAGTTCATAGGGCAGGAACCGAACGGTTGTGGCGAGACGTGCGTTTGCAAGTGTCCAGGGCGTCCAACCTGCCCGCCTGCGCCGGAGCGCTTATGCTGTATGCCGGCTCCCGAATTGATCCTGGAACATTTTCAGATCCGAAGGTGGCTGTTTTCCGATAATGGCCGCCTGGGTGACTGCTCCGTTCTGTGGGGCCGCCGCATCGTCAATCGCAGCCAATTGAATGAAGGCGCCCAAATCGGCGGGACACAACTGGTCACTTCGAATGACCCGTTGCGCGATCCGTTTCACTACACGGCGCATCGCTTCACCGTCTTCGTTCCCGGCCGTCTCGAAGACTCGGACGCGCTTCGCCGTTCTTTGCTAAACCTGCTGCGTTCTGAAAGCCCGGCTCACACGAAATATGAAGTCGAATTCGTCCGGCCCAAGTTCCGAATCGGCGTCCAGTCCTCGATCGGACTGAACTCTGTTATCGCGAGGAAACCGAATGTCCAAATCCGCCTGTAACTAGGAGGCCGCTGATGCACTCAACACACAACTGCACCTGTAAAGACACCTGCTCGGACTGCGCTATCGGCCCGTTCTCGCGCAACCACTACTTCACGGGAAAACTCCTGGTCGAGCGCGATTTCCGTGACGAGCAGACCTACTACATCGACAAGTTGCGCCATCACGATCAACGGCTCCACGGCTGGGGTGTTGTGTGCGGCCTAAATGTCATCCAGCACCCGAACCCCGCGTGCCAGAACCGCATTGTTCAGATTGAGCCGGGCGCGGCGCTCGATTGCTGCGGCCACGACATCGTCGTCCGCCAGCTCGAGCCTGTCGACATCACGACGCTAGAGGGCTACGAAGCGCTGAAGGGGGATACCAAACCTCATACGATCCAAATCTGCGTCCGTTATCGAGAGTGCCCGACTGAAAAGATTCCTGTCCTTTACGATGACTGCGCCTGCGATGACACGCAATGCGCGCCGAACCGCATCCTCGAATCCTGGGAGCCGGGCCTGGTCGTCGATCCGCCCCCTGCCTCGCTACACAACCACCTTCCCAAGCTCGAGTGGCGCAACAGCGTCAACATCGCGCACGCGCAGAAGACCGTCGTGCACCAGGCAACGCAGCGCCTATATGTGCTTACCGCGGAAGGCGTGGTCTTCCCCGTTCGCACCGATAATCACAGCGTACTTGCACCCGTCCCGCTGCCAGCCGGCCGCAAAGCGCTCGAGATCGCAGTTTCGAATGACGGCCAGCGGTTGTACGTCGTCGCCGATAACAGTCCACGGGATCTGCTCGTCTACGACACCGCGGCAATTGCCTCAGGCGCGTTTCGTACGCTCTCGATGGCAGGCTCCGCCGCGGGGGTCGAGCTTGGCGTAACAGCGGGTGGACGCCTCGTGGCTCTCCTCAATGATTCCGGACACGTCGTTTCGTGGCAGACCGACATCGACAGCACCACCGGCACTCCCGGCGCACCGGACGACATCACATTAGCGCCTGGCCTTCAAAGCCTCGCAATCGGTACGGCAAGCGACAAGGCCTACGCCATTGAATCGTCGGCGCACCGGATCCAAGTGGCCGATCTCGCTGCGAAGGCGGCGGGGGCGCCTATCAACGTTCCACCAGGGACTCTCACCCTCGACGCTCTCGCCGTTGTCCGCTTTCCCGGTCCTGACCGCCTGGCCATCACCGCGCGCTCCGAGAAGAACCTGTCGCTTTTTGAACCCGGATCCGCCACTGTTCACACGGTGGCCCTCGATCATCCTCCCGAGTCGATGGCCGTGTCCGCAGATGGCGGCATTGCCTGGGTCGTTGAACGCGATGGCGCCGATGCGTTTCTCCAGGCTGTCAATCTCTCGATGCTATGGCTCGACCAGCCTGGCTCGGCGATGCCGCCGTTCGCACTCGCGGCCGGTTCGACGCAGCCCCTGCCGGTTGACGGCGGCCTGTACATCCCCTGGACCGGCGATACAGCCGTCGCCGGCGACGGTGGAGTGGCCATCATCGAGGTCACGGAAACCAACTGCCTCGATCTCCTCAACGGCAAATGCTGCACGTGCGATACCGCGAACTGCGTTGTTGTGGCGACGATTGAGAACTACCATGCGGGCGACCGAATTCTCAATCAATCCGTTCCTCCGGCCGATCCCATTGCGGATGCCGCCGCGCACATCGCGCGCATTGACAATCGCAAGGGACGGAAGATCCTGCCTAGCGTCCAGACGCTGCTTAAGGTGGTCGAGTGCGTCTCCGCGAATGCCGGCAAACCCGGGCCAAAAGGAGATCCGGGTCCGAAAGGCGATCCTGGTCCCAAGGGAGATCCAGGTGCCGGACTCGACAAAGACCTGCCGAAGATTCTCGACATCAATTGGCCCCACGACGGCCTTGTCGACTTTGGCGAGTTCCAGTCCGCCAACGATTACGACGCGAACCCAAAAGAGATCCTGAGCCGCGGAGCGCCGACATTGACGATCTACTTCAACCGGCCTGAGCTGCAGGGCATCAGCAGGCAGACGTTCCTGGTAGACATCGCCTTTCCTCAGATGATTGATGGAAAGCTCTTCACCGGCCGTTATACCGTCGTCCACCTGTATGGGTTCCTTCTCGACGTAGGCCCCCAGACTACGCCGCACACCGGTGAGGCTGCCGCCTCGGGGTGGGCGTTCGTTCCTTATAAGGAATTCTTCAACACCGACCTCACGAGCTGGTGGGACGCGTTCAACAACACGAATCCACCGCCTCCGCCCGAGGGCTTGCAACTTGATCGCCCGGTTTTGCGCGTGAGCCTGAAAGGCGACTTTATCTACACGGGAAAAACCTTCAAAGAAAACCTTGTTCTCGATGCCGAAAACATTGGCGCCTGCGTCGGGTCCGCCGTCAACCAGCGCGACCCCGCCTGGATCAGCGGCGGCAAGAACCCATCCGGCAATCTCGCTCAGGGCGGAAGCTTTGAAAGCTGGTTCTTTCTTAAGGAAACCGGCATCATTTTCGCTGCACCTTCCGCTGAGGAAGCCGCCGCGAAACGCCCATCCGCCAAAAGGAGGACTGACCGATGACTCCCACCATGACTTACTCCAGCTTGGCCGCCGCGGCAACCGGCAAGCCGGCCACTGCCGATCCCTGCATCCCGTGTCCCGTGTGCGGCGGACTCGAGTGTCTCTGCCGCCCTCGCTTCTTCGCCGGTCAGCTTCTTACCGAGGCCGACCTGAACCGCCTCGAGAACTACATCGTCGCGAAGAACAAGCTCCACAATCGCTACCTCCACGGCTGGGGAGTTGCGTGCGGAATGGAGGTTGTCTGCAACCCGTGCGGCAATCAGGTTATCGTGCGGGGCGGGTATGCGCTCAGCCCTTGCGGAGACGACATCATCCTCTGCGCGGATCAGACGGTTGACATCTGCGAACTCATCACGGGATGCTGCACCCCCGAGCCCGACAACTGCTTTCCGCCGCGCCCGATCCCGGCCGTGTGCGAACAGGCCGAGCAGCAGTGGATTCTGGCCCTCTGCTACGACGAAACGTTGTCTCGCGGCGTACCCGCGCTGCGTTCCACTGGCGCCTGCGCGCCTAAGTGTGGCTGTGGATCGCATGGCGCTTGTAGCTGTGGATCAAAAGCGACCAAGACCTCGCCCCGTCCCGCGCCTACACAATGTGAACCCGTGACCGTCTGCGAGACCTTCAAATTTGTTGCATATCCGGCACCCGCGGAAACCCGCGAGCAGCCGCGCGGCGCGATGTTCGATCGGTTCCTGGGCTGTCTTGCCGATTTCACCGCAGCGCTTCCTGCGCCGCCAACGGGCGCGAACCTCACGATGGCCGCGGCGCAGAAGTATTGCGCCGACCTTCGCACGGCGCTCATCAACTTGTTCCGCAAGAACCCCGGAACGAACTGCGCGATCTTCGACAAGCTAACCGTGCCTTGTCCGGCCTCGGCAATCTCGCCTCAGCAATATCTCGTACAAACGCTCCAGCTTTTCGCGCCCGTGATCATTGAGTACCTGCGCGGCTGCCTGTGCTCGTCTCTTCTGCCACCGTGCCCCGATCCCGCTCTCACCAACTGTGTTCCACTCGCGACGCTCACCATTCGCCTCAAGGATTGCCAGGTGCTGCGTATCTGCAACCTCGAAGGTCGCAAGTTCCTCACCACGTTCCCGAACCTTCAATACTGGCTTTCCTTTCTGCCCTATGTCCGTAACCTGCGTAAGGCACTCGAGCGAGTCTGTTGCGCTGTGCTGCCTGCTCGCGAGGGCAATCTCACAGCGGGCGTCAAAGCCGATTTCAGCCGGTCCCATTTGGGAAATGCGGCGCCGGATAGGGATAGCGGCGTTCTGTCGGCCATTGCTCTCCGTTCTTTCACTCGCTTCAGTTCCTCCGCTCCGGGCGGAGTCGAAGCCGTCGCTTACGCCGCGGCCGGCCTGAACGACGCGAACAGTACGCCGTTTCTTCAAAACCTCGATCTGGAAAATCCGCTTGCGGTTGCCATTGCCGACGATCTCCTCGCGCCCATTCTCGCTGCCGCCATTCCGCCGGAAGCGATCGCTGCCTTCATGCGCTCCGGCGGTGACGCCGCTGCAGGCGATGTGAGACACGAAAAAGAGCAGGACTCGCAGCTCGATGCGCTGAAGAACCGGATCAGCGAGCTTCAACAGACTGTCGATAAGCAGCAGATGACGATCGATGGCCTCGTCCGCGCGCTGCGCCAGAAGAATTCATAGGAGTCATCGATGCCGGCAAACCAGCTCTTGCGTCCGCAATTTTTTGAAGGACAATTTCTCGGCGCCGAAGATCTGACGGCCGCGCTCGAATACTCGCGTCTTGCAGCGGCGCGGCATGCGCTCGGCGCTCATACCTGGGGTATCGCAGTCGGACTCGGCATCAAGGAGATCGACGGTCCGGGCGGGGAAGTGCTCGACTTCGTTCAGCCCGGTTTTGCTTGGGACGGCTTCGGACGGCCCATCGTGCTGCTTAACCCGGCGAGCATTCCCGCCGACCTGTTCAAGTCGTTTGTGTACGATCCGCTGATCGATGAACCCTCGGGCCGTCTCGTGGAGGTTTGGATTCGCTATCGGGAGATACCCACTCAGGAGGCCGCTCCCGGCTTCGCCTCCTGCACGCCGGGAAACGATTTCGCCCGCGCGCTCGAGTCTTACACCATCGAAATCGGCCCCCGTGACGACGCGGCCATGCGCGATAACATCATCGTGGCGGGCTCGAGCGTCAAAGCCGAAGAAGCCTTTCATGCGTTCGATCCTGCCGACGCGCTGATCCCGGATGCGTCGATTCCTTTTCAGACGTTCCCGTCTGCCGGCGCGAAGTCCCGGTGGCTCGTGCCTTTGGGATACGTCCGCTGGCGTCCCAATCCCATTGCGGCGCAGCCGGGCGCGTTCAAAAAGATTCTACCGGCTGATAAAGATAAGGCCGCCGCATTCCGCGTTCTGATCGGCTCCGTCTCCGCAGCGATTCAGGCTCCCGAAGGGATGTTACGGCTCAAGAACCGCACCACGGCTGCGTCGCTCGTCGCATCGCCCGACCTCGTATGGGTGGAAGGCGACCTTCGCGTTCAGGGGAACGCGCGGCTCTTCGGTTCAAAAGCCGTATTCGTCAATGCGCTCGGCCAGGATGAAGGCATTCCCCTCGAGATCCGCCGTGCGGGCGCTGTCGTGGGACGCTCTCTACAACTTCGTATTGGCTCGGCGGAGGCTGGAGACAACCGCCTCGAAGTGGGTCCCGAGACCGGCAGCGGCTTCGTTCCGAAATTCGCGGTACGCGACGACGGGCGCGTTGGCATCGGTACCGAGGCTCCCTCCGCGAAGCTTGAAATCAACGACGGCGATCTCGTTATGAGAGCCGCTACGGACGATGCCGGTGATCTCATCTTCCAGGACAAGAACGGCGTGCAGAAGGGCCGCGTGTTCTCGAACTCCGCTCCGGGTCCGGGCCTCTATCTGTCCAGCGCCGATAATACCCCGCGAATCGCGGTCGATGATCAGGGCCGCGTTGGCATCAACACGACATCGCCGAATCGCGCCGTTACGGTCGCCGGCAGCGGCGGCACCTACCTTAATGTTCTTGCAGACGGCGGTACGCATGAAGTACTGATCGGCGCCGATGCGAGCGGCGGCATCATTTCCACGATGACGAATCACGACCTTGTCTTCCGCTCCGGCGTTAACGTCACACGCATGACCATTCAAGCTGGCGGAAACATTGGCATCAACACTGCGACTCCGGCCGTCCAGTTGCACGTTGTCGGCGATCGCATCCGGCTTGAAGGCGGCGGCAAGCACATCGACCTTCGCACGGACGGCAGCTCCGTCGATCTCCACTCCGAAACCAACAGCGTGTTTATCCGGGCGAGTGGCAGCGCCGGCAACAACAACATCGCCATGAACTCGTTCCCAGGCGATGGCGGCGTCGGCATCGGCATCTCATCGCCGACCTGCAAGCTCCACGTGGTCGATGCGCAGTCCGGTCCCGGCGGCGACATCACGAAGCACGTCGCAGTTATTGAAAACGCGGCCAGTGCTAACGCCGACGTCCTCGCTCTCAAGCTCGGCGCGTCTCCGGCGCTGGCCGACAACAACTTCATCACGTTTTTTTCGGGCTCAGGCGCGGTCGGTGCCATCGAAGGCAACGGCGTGGGCGTTGCTCTCAATACGACCGGCGCGGACTTCGCCGAGTGCCTGCCCCTTGCCGCCGATGAGCAGGTCAGCCCCGGGGATGTTGTGGCCATCGTGGATGGCAAACTCACGCTCGATACGCGCGATGCTCACCAGTTCGCCGCGATCTCCACGCGCCCGGCAGTGGTCGGTAACATGTCGGCGTCGATCCGGCAGGCCAGGGTCGCATTGCTCGGCCAAACGCCCGTCAAAGTGAGCGGCCGCGTACGCGTCGGCGATGTCCTGGTCTGCTCCGGCAAGAACGATGGCGCAGCGATTGCGCTCTCTCCTCCCGAGGCAGTGGAGCGCAAGCGGTTCGACATCATCGGTACCGCGTGGGAATCGTCGAACACGCATTCCGTCAAGCCCATCCGCACCGCCATCGGCATGGTGTCCTCGGTGTTCAGCCTCTTGCAGGCGACACTCGGCAAACGCAAATGATTGCGGTCGGCAAATTCCATTCGAGCTATCTCGTCCCGCACGATGACTCGTTCCCGCTCGCGACACGCGAGCGTCTCGATTCTGTCGCCGCGAAGCGCCTGCCCGGCGTCCTCTCGCGCGCTCTCCAAACGATAGCCCCCGGGCGCGACGATTCGTCAATCTGGATATTCCGGCGGCTCCACTTCGATGTTGACCTCAACCTTGATCACAATGACGACGCCATCGCAGAGGTATGGGCCGGCCGTCTTGCGGCCGCACTAGTTCGCCGCATCGGCGAACCGCAAGACGGCGATATCGTTCATTTCGAAGACCACGCCGGCCTGCTCCTCTCATATATAACGGATGCTGCCGCGGGGCGTCCGCGTAAGTGGTATCAGAGCCGCTTCGAAGGACTCGACTATCTCTCGACGACCGCGCGCATCCGTACGGCTGTCTGTACAAACCCCCAGGGCATTGACGCCCTGCTCCGCATGAGCGCGGCGGAACTACGCTCGATCATCGCCGCGCTTTCCGAGAATGACGCCCGGCGTATCTGGGATACCATCGCGAAGACGCTGCCTGAAGGGCCTATTACAGCCATCCCTGCTACGCTGCCCGGGCCCGATGGCGCGGGCGAATTCCGGTGGGCCCTTCACGTGTCGCTCGCGGCACGCTGCTGGATACCTGCCGCGCGTCCTGTCGGCCGGCTGCTTCTGGTGGCTCGTGAACTCGATTCGGCAGCAGTCGCGCGCGCCATCGAATATATTGCGCAGAACCGGCCCCACGATCTCCGTGACCTGATCACCCTCGAGGATTTCGTCATCATCGAGCCCCTGCTCGGCACACCGCGGAGTGTTTTCGAGCCATTCCTCGAACCGCGTGCGGATACGGCCGAGATTCCGGATCGCCGCTACACGCCATTCGGCGGCGTATTCCTCCTGCTCCCATTTCTGGACGCGCTTCCGATAAGCGATCAGCTCATCCGCTTCTGGATTCTGCTCAAAGTGCTCGGCGCCGCGCGCGCGATACGCGCATTTGAAGATCCCCTGATCCGTTCGCTCTTCAATATCGACGCGGCTCTCTCGGCCGAATCCTTCCGGCGCTGGCAAGAGATGATTCCCATACGCCGGCTCCGCCGGCTTCGCCGCGAGTGCCTTACTTCGGATTTGATGCGTGACAACTCGCGGCATCGGGCGCCGGCCGACCGGGCCTATCTCCGCCTTCCACACCTGCTTTCCTCGCGCCGTGACAGATGGCTGGAAGATCCCGCTCTGCTGATTGCACGTTCACTCGCATGGCGACTGCCGGGCTTCTCCACATCGAGCCTCCCGCACTTATATGAAAACTTTCTCGACTTCCCAGCCAGCATCGAAGAATACGAGGACCGCCGCGTCGTTCGACTCGGTCCTCCGCCGCTCCAGTTGCTCCTAAACATGACCGGTATTTGCCGCTGGCAGTACACCATTTCCTGGCTCACTCCAAAGCCGTTCAATCTGTACCCCGAAGCTCCATAGTCGAAGCCAATGGACACCGCAGTCGAAATGCAAACATACTTCGACGGCGAACTTCGCCGCCTCGATATCCTGCTGCACCGCGAGATCCTTCGTCTCCGTGTGCGATATCGGCTCTCGCTCGACGAGTTCCGCGGTCTCTACGTAAGCGATCAACAGGTCGATTCCCTGGTACGAAACATCGCTGGCGGCTCAGAGATTCTCGAAGAGCTGCCGCGCCAGGCCAAAGACCCTCCCGAATGGGCGGCGCTCGAACTCACGCCATTCGAGCACGACGTTGTCTTACTTGCGTTGGCGGGCGAATTGAGCCTCAAATACGAGACGCTCTATGCGTACTTGCAGAACGATGTATCCCGCAAAAAGCCAACCGTCGAACTCGCGCTGCGCGTCTGCACGCAAGCCGACCGCAACTCTCTTCTGCCGGAAAGCCGGCTTCTCTCCACTGGCTTGCTAACCGCAACCGGCGACGGATTTCTCGCGCGCGAACTCACTGTTCCTTTGACCGTGCTGCGCCATCTTACTGGACTAGCTCCGGAATCCACGATTCCCAAAGCCACGTCGACCCATCACGATGTCCTCACCGCGACCGCGTCACTAGCGCGGCTCTACTTGATCGAATCCGCTTCATTCGACGATACCCGCTCAGCGATCGAGACCGCATGTCACCTCGCGCAACGCCCCCTCGTCACCATCGATCTTTACGCGCCGGACCAAGCCGCCCCAATCAAGCTTCTGCAGCACATTGAAAGCTGCGGCGTCTGTCTGCTCACATTGGCGGAAATGCTCGCGGCTACCGGCGCGCGCCGGTTCTTTCAGGAGCTCGCGAATCCTGTCGCGCCAATCTGGATAGTGCTTCCGCCCGGCGCCAACTGGCGCGGCGTAATCCCCGCGCACACAGTCCGCGTCCTCCGCCTTCCCGATGCCGGCTATCATGACCGCGCGCAGCTCTGGAACACCGAGGTTCCCAATGTTCTTGCCTTCGAACTCGCCGCCCGCTATTCCATTGGCCCTTCGCAGATCGCAAGCGCCGCCGCCTACGCGCGCGACATGCTCGCGCTTAACAACGAGAACCGCGAACCCGATCTCGCCGATCTTGCCGGCGCCATCCGCAGTCAGTCCGAAAGCACGATCGGCGGCTTCGCGCGCCGCCTCCTTAGCAGCCAGACATGGGATGACCTGGTACTGCCCGCGTCGACTCTCCGTCAGATTCGCGAGCTTGCCGAAGCCATCCGCTACCGCCACATCGTTTATGACGACTGGGGCTTTGCGCGCAAATACCACGGCATTAAAGGACTGAAGGTTCTCTTCGCTGGCGGCTCCGGCACCGGCAAGACCATGACTGCTGCCGTCGTCGGCAACTATCTCGAACTTGAAGTTTTTCGCATCGACCTTTCGGGCGTCGTCAGTAAATACATCGGTGAAACCGAGAAGAATCTTGACCGTGTCTTTGCCGCCGCCCGCGGCAGCCAGTCGATTCTCTTCTTCGATGAAGCCGATGCGTTATTCGGCAAACGCTCCGAAGTGAACGATGCGCACGACCGCTACGCCAACATCGAGGTTGCGTATCTGCTGCAGAAACTCGAAGAGCATGACGGCACCGTGATTCTCGCGACGAATCTGCGGCGCAACATTGACGACGCATTCGTGCGCCGCCTGCACTACGTCATTGAGTTTCCCGCGCCGGACGAGGAGCACCGGCGCAAACTCTGGCTCAAGGTCTTCCCGGAGAATGCGCCGCTCGACAAAGCCATCGATTTCTCGTTCCTGGCCGCGCAATTCCAGCTAACCGGCGGCGATATCCGCAACATCGCGCTTGACGCCGCGTTTCTTGCTGCTCAGGACGGCGGTGTCATCACGATGCGGCAGATCGCCTGTGCCGTGAGCCGTCAACTGTTCAAGCAAGGTAAGCCTTCGTCGCTTGCCGATTTC
Organism: Bryobacteraceae bacterium; assembly: GCA_025980435.1. GTDB lineage: Bacteria > Acidobacteriota > Terriglobia > Bryobacterales > Bryobacteraceae > Bog-105. The sequence goes on along the minus strand of JAICXK010000009.1, from coordinate 14,516 downwards.
AAGCACTACCATGCCCTCATTTGATTTTGAAAAGGTTTCGGCAAATCCTGACGCCGCCACTCGCGGCACGTCGCAGGCACAGAGCACGAGCGCCCTCAGCCACGCCGGGAACCAGGCCGTGCAGCGAAAATTGCGCGAGGAACAAGAGGCAGACGTTGCCGCGCAGAACGTTGTCTCATCTCCGCCGGTCGGCGAGGATGATGCCGAGATCGCCAACGCGCCCGTAACCGCGCCGCTTTCGCCATCACAGCGCGACTACTTTGAATCTCGTTTGGGCGCGAGTTTCGCCGGAGTCCGCATTCACACCGGCCCGGACGCAGAGCGTTCCGCCGCTCGATTCAACGCGCGCGCGTATACGCTCGGCTCCGATATCGTATTCGGACGCGGCGAATACCAGCCCGGATCGCACGACGGACGTCTGCTCCTCGCGCACGAACTCACGCACATTGTTCAGCAATCGGGTTCACCGGACAACCAGCTTCGGTGTCAGCCGCGCGACAAGACCTGTTCCGCGGATGATCAGGTCTGCACGCCCATACCGGAGAACCCGCTCGCCGACTATCCGTTCCTTGCTGTTGCGCTCGATCGCGATTCGCTGCAGATGCTACAGGACGCCGCTTATCGACGCGAGCACCTCCGCCGCGCCTTGCCTTATGACGGCCCCCAAGGGCTGTTTTTCGCTCAGGCTCCACTTGGCAACTTCCTCGCGCCCGGCATCGAATACGTTTCGCGCGATGAACTACTCAGCGCGCTGCTGCCCGGTCTGCTCGACGCCGCGCGGACGCATGCGGACGCCGAGCCATTCATCGCCGAGATTGCGCGCAACGAAGCCGCCCGCCAGATGCTGGAGCCCATTGGAAATCCGCTCGTGAATGTCGAACTTCCCGACCCCGATGGTCTCGAGGACACGCCGAGCGAGTTGACGTTCACCACCGATTTCAAAAAACTGCAGGACGATCATGGCGCTCTTGCGCTTGCATCTCTTGATCCTCTCTCGACCCGTGGCGCTTACCTTTGGACGCTGATCGCGCTAAACGACGCTCGCCAGCTTGCTGAAATCGCCGAGCTTAACGCCAAGGCCGAGTACCTGCTCGAGCACTACGGCGAGCGCTTGGACAAGATGGCTGCCGACCCGGCCGACTACACGCAGGACGAAGTCTGGACGCTGTGGCACGAAGTATTACCCGACCTCAAGAAAGCCGGCGAGACCTTGAGCAGCGTCCTCATGCCGGGGAACAAAGACCAGACCGAACTCGTCGGCAAGATCAATGCCAATATCCAGAGCCTGTCGACTCGCTCGAGCCAGGCGATGGAGGCGATGAACAATTTCCGCAAGGAGAACATGCCCGATCGGACGGCGGGAGAGATTTGGGAAGAAAACGCGGAAGACATTCGCAAAGCGGCCTCGGAGGATTGGGAGGAAGGCGGCTGGTCGTATTTTGCCTGGTTTGGGAACAAGATCGGTCTGGGAGCCAACAAGCTAATGCACGGCTTCGGTAACGTCGCGAGCGGCGGCTACATGGACACCCACGCCGCACGTGCACATGCCTATCGCATGGGACACATCTCTTACAACGACTACACCGGCTTTCACATCAGCGATGTCGTGAAAGGGGCTATCGGCGATCTGGCCATCGCACTGCCATTTTTTGGCAAAGGGCTCGGTGCCGGCGCGTCCACGCTGCTCGGTCTTGAAGAAGGCACAGTGGCGGCCGGGTACGTGGAAGGGACCGTAGCCGGGTTTTCTGGTGGGTTCTCCGGCTCGGTTGCCACAGATCTGACAAGCTATCTCGCATCCAACCTTTCCACGTCAGAAGCAGAGCGCCGGTTCCAGGCGGCGCAGATCGGAGGGCCTTTATCGTGGATCGAGGCGGGCGGATGGGGCGGTGTTGTTGGAGGTCCAGCCGGCGCACTCTCAAGGCTGATGCCGCGGCCTGCCAGAGCTCCCGCTCCAGCGACAAGTGAAGGCAAAGCCGCTGCTTCTGAAGTTCAGCCCGGTGAACCGGAACCGCAAGTTTCCACGGCCGCAGAAACGGTCACGCAGCTGAATCCCGAGGAACTCGTGCCGGGGGCGACGCCGTCAGCACCCGCAACGGGCGTTAAAGGATATCTTCAACGGAGTCTCCTCAACAAATTGGTCTCCAGTGCTCTTGAGGGATCCGAGCCGCTTTACTCCATGCCGAGATCCACCAGAGCGATCGGCGATCAACTGATGTCTGTGGTCGAACAGCGGAGCCCGATGATCTCCGCACGTCCGGGCGACTTGTTCACCGCGCCCATCGATCTTGCCAACGCGCCGGAGTTGCCTGCCGCGGCCGCTGGAGCGCTCGAGCCAGTTCCCGGGAACCCGATTCAATTGGAGATCGAAGTCACGGAAGCAAACCCGGTCGAGGTTGCCGGGGCGCCCGCGCAACCCGCCGCGCCGGATTTCGGAGGAGTCAATCCTGCCCCAGGTACCCGAACCATGACGCAAGAGCAGTGGAGAGCTCAGGATCGCGAACAAAGAATCGAACGGCGGATTGACGCGATCTTCGCCCAATTGGAGCAAGGCGCCGGACAGCAGCAAGTCCAGCAGGAGGCTGTGCAGGCGCCTATGGCGATTGATCTTCAAACGGCCATTCGGCAGGCGCTAACCAACCTGCGTGCAAGCGGACGGAGAGCCGCGGGTAACGCAGCGTTCGGGACGATGTTGCATGCGGAACTGGCGCGTGTTTTGCGAGCCATGGGTTTCCCGGCTGGCGCGGTCCCCCATGTCGAACTGCAGCTTCAAGCCTTCAACACACTTTCGCCGACAGTGCTCCAGCGGACCGTCGATCAATGGTTCCAGAACGAAGGCCAGGCTTATCAGTGGCTACGGGCGTCGATTCCGAACTCTGTGTTGAACTCGCGCGTTGCGGATATCAAGCCCGATTTCGAGATCTCTATCGGCGGGAATAACATAGCGTTCGACCTAACTTCGCGCGAACGCGAATCGCACCTGGCAAAGACGATGCTCTACGCCGCGTTACTCGCGCGTGAGGGGCAGATGACTCGCGTGCAGGAATACTATTGGGTGCGTTGGCACTGGCGCGGGCAGTAGGTCCTTGGGAATGACCCTGAGCGGTGAGCGCGGCGCTTTAGGCAGATGAGGTCCAGACGAAAACGCGTACATTCTTTACAGTTTGGTGCGGAGAGGGGGACTTGATCTTCACGCCCAGCCGGCTGGCACTCGCCTGCTCACAGCGTTTTCGAATCAGGTATTTGCCGAGCGTCGTTGATGCATCAATGCGTTATACGCTAAGCCAGGTCAGACGGAATGCGCGATTGCGTCAAATCATTAACATGGAGCGGGAGACGGGGATCGAACCCGCGACGTCCAGCTTGGGAAAACGATTCTCGATTGTAAATAAAGGCAAAAGGCGTTCATGGAGATCAACCCAGTGCATAGAGATCCATGGAGTTTCCTCAGGTTTAGTCGAAACCCGGCTTAACGCATTAATCGCATTCCTGAAGCCGGGGATGCTTTGGCTCCCGAAAATCAGCAAGGAATCACTTCCAAATTGCTCGCCTGACGCGCGCTGAATCCGGTTCGGCGCTGACGCGAGGTGAGGATTGCAAAACACGAATGCCCGATGTGTATTCGGGGGACATAACAGTGGGACCGACGGCCTGGAGTTGGCTGGTGCCAGCTTAAAACGAATGCGGCCAGAGCTGGTGGTTTCAAAACAGAAACTACGGCAAGCCGAAGGCAGTTGCATGGTGCGCTTGAAACGAGAGGAAGGAAAGCAGAACGTGGGATTCAGTTCGAGACCATTTGTCTTATGTGGGCTGCCGGTGCGCAAGCCGCCTGCCTGCGAAATGCTTTACGAACGCCGGAACGGTGATTTTGTTCTACAGGTCACGGGGCACCCGAACTACGGGCTGCCATTTGGACAGGACCGTATCGTTCCGATTTACCTGGCCACGCTTGCGGTGCGCCAGCAAAGTCAAACGATTCGCTTCCGCACGGCTGCGGAGATGCTGGAGACCTTCGGAATGCACAAGGGCGGCAAGGAGTACCGGCGATTGGTCGCCGCCTTCGAGCGAATCTTCGGAGCAACAATCTTTTTCGGAACGGACACGCTCAGAGGTACAGCCAAGGTGGTCCAAAGGTCGCGATTCAGTTTCTTCCGTGAAGCGCAGATCTGGTACAGCCGCGATCCTGAGCAGTATCCAGTTTCCGAGCAGTTCGAGAATGTGATTGTGCTCAGCGACGAGTTCTACCGCGAGATCGTGGCACATCCAATACCGGCAGATCTGGACGCGGTGAAGGTGCTTGGAGGCGCCCCGGCTGCCTTAGATCTATTCATGTGGCTTTCCTATCGCTGCTTTGTGGCAAAAGGAAATGAGATGATTCCGCTGTTTGGGCCATGCGGTCTGGCCAGCCAGATCGGATCGATTGAATATGCGCGGCCACGCCGGTTTCGAGAGAAGCTCGACGGTTGGTTGGAAGACATCCGCGTGCTTTGGCCGGAGTGCCCGGCGAAGATTAGCAAAGACGGCACAGGTTTAGAAGTGAATCGAGCGACCGCCGTGCTGATTGAGCAGAGAGCTTGCGGGTAAAGGAGAATCGCAATTGCCAAAATCCGAGAAGAGATCAAATCAAATAGCAAAACAGCAAACTCTACCCGATACTTATCCGGTCTTCCTGCAGGAGCTGAAACAGCATATCCGCGAATCGCAATTGCGAGCGGCCGTGTCGGTCAATCGCGAGTTGGTCCTGCTGTATTGGCGGATTGGGCGGGACATCCTGGTTCGGCAACAGCGGGAAAACTGGGGCGCCAAAGTGATTGACCGGTTGGCAGCGGACCTGAAGAAGTCCTTTCCTGAGATGAAGGGTTTTTCGCCCCGAAATCTCAAGTACATGCGAGCTTTCGCAGGGGCCTGGCCGGAGGAGGAATTTGTGCAAGAGGTTCTTGCACAAATTACCTGGTACCACAATTTGACCCTGCTCGAAAAGCTCACAGTCGAATCGGACCGGGTCTGGTATGCGAAAGCGAGTATCCAACACGGCTGGAGCCGCAATGTGTTGGTGCATCAGATCGAGACCGCGTTGCACAAGCGCACTGGGGCAGCAGTCACGAACTTTGAGCGAACGCTTCCACCCCCGCAGTCCGACCTTGCCCAGCAGATCACGAGAGACCCGTACACGTTCGATTTTCTGATGCTTGCTGAGGACGCTCACGAGCGCGAGCTGGAGCAGGGCTTGCTGGCACACCTGAGAGATTTCCTCCTGGAGTTGGGCGTTGGCTTTGCCTTCGTTGCAAGTCAATATCGGCTGGACGTCGGCGGAAGTGATTTTTTCATCGACCTGCTTTTCTATCACTTGAAGCTTCGTTGCTTCGTCGTCATAGATTTGAAAGCAAAAGCATTCGAGCCAGAGTTTGTGGGCAAGATGAATTTCTATCTTGCCGCCGTCGACGACCTGCTGCGCCACCCGGACGATCGGCCGAGCATTGGCCTGATCATCTGCAAGACGAAGGATCAAGTCGTGGCGGAATACGCCCTCAGAAATACGACGACGCCCATCGGCATTTCAGAATACAAATTGTCGGAATCGCTACCGGCTGATCTGAAGGGGAGTTTGCCTACCATTGAAGAGCTTGAAAATGAACTCGGGAAGGGGGCGAAATGAACGTGCCCAGGGGAGGGGGCATGCAGAGCGAACTGCGCCCTTCACGTAGACAAAACGACGACACAAGGCGGCCCGTCTGGCTTGAGGCAACCGAGTCGTTTTACAGGAAGCTGAACCGTGTTGCCAAAGAATGTGAGCTGTCGCGCTACGAAGCCCTGCGCCGGGGCCTCGACGCTTTGAAACGCGAGATAGATTTGCGCAATTCTCCCTTAAATCGGAACATCAAGAGTCCGGCTCAATCGGAGGTCTTCCGCAGAACCATGGGGCAGGTCTCGCGTAATTATTGGCGACGGTCAGTCTAGAAGAAAAGCGCGAGCGAGGACGAAAGAATGCCCAAGCGCGTTGGAACCGACATCGTGATAGCAACGACGAGGGGCCGCTGGCGCATAGACCAAAGCTTGATCATCGACGAACGAGTCCCCTTAAAGCGGGAACGTCATCTTCGGTGGTCATTTGAGTCTCTTCGCCGGGCTCGGAGTTGGCAGTCTGATCGAGAATGCGGACCGTATCGGCTTTGAGTTCGACAGCGAGTGTGCTGAACAACTTGCTGAATGAATTTTTTACCGTTTGCAACCGTGATAGTGCGGTCGTACTCGTGCGTGCTCGCCTTAGCTTGCGTACCGACGATTACATCCCGGGGATCCCGGAGCAAAAATCACCTCCTAGTTGGGTCCAGCGATTGACTATCGATCACTCCCTGCTGAAGCGGCAGAAGCACCATGCATGCCGCTGGCTTCGGTACTGCTGGTAACCACAACGATGCCAGTTTCCGTTACGTGGTGACGGGCGCGGTCCTGTTCGAGGTCGTAGCCAATATTCACGTCGCCCCTCAATGTGACGTTCTCATCGAGAATCGCCCGGCGAATCTTGCATTGCGGCCCGATGATGCAATTGTCGAAAATGATAGAGTTTTCGACAACCGCCCCGCTGCGGACCTGGACACCTCGCCCGAGTACCGAGCCACGAACTATGCCTCCCGAGAGAACACATCCACCCGAAATGATTGAACCTATGGCTTGAGCTGGACAACCCTTCTCATCAAAGCTGAATTTTGCACTCGGGTCAGGATAGCTGGCCGTTCGTATGGGCCAGCGCCGGTTATAAAGATTCAGGGAAGGTACGAGCCCACAGAGATCCATGTGCGCCTCGTAGTACGCTTCAAGCGTTCCCACGTCTCTCCAATAAGCAGGGACATCCGCCGCGTCTCCGGGAATAGCATTCGCCTGATAATCGTACGCGTACATAGCAGCTCGTCCGAGCAAAGAAGGTAGAATGTCGCGCCCAAAATCATGCCTGCTATCCGATCGCAGAGCGTCAGCCTCCAACTCCCGCAGCAACGTGCGAGCTGAGAAAATATAATTGCCCATTGAGGCGTACACGCTGTGTGGTTCACCAGGAATAGTGGGCGCTTGTGCCGTTTTCTCATGAAAACCGAGAATGGCACCATCCGCCGCAGCCTCAAGGACTCCAAATTCCGCTGCAAGATGGGCTGAAACAGGGATGGCTGCGACGCTTACATCTGCATGCATTTGCTCGTGGAAGTCAACCATGTCACGCACGTTCATGCGATAGATATGGTCGGCGCCAAAGATCCCTATCAAATGCTCGTCGAGATCTTCAATCAGGTTTAGATTTTGGAATATTGCGTCAGCCGTGCCTGTATACCATGTCTCGTCAGCGGAACGCATCTGGGCCGGCACCGGGATTATGAATTGATCTTTCAGTAAACCACCGAATTGCCAGCCATCACGGAGATGCCGTAGAAGCGACTGGCTCTTAAACTGGACCAGCACATAGATGGAATAAACGCTCGAATTGATGAGATTGCTTAGAACGAAATCGATGATTCGATATTTTCCGCCGAAGGGGACGGCTGGCTTGGCGCGGTCTTGTGTCAGCGGAAATAGACGGCTTCCCCTGCCTCCGGCAAGGACAAATGCGACTACGTGACGTGGCATTTTGCTCATTGTTCTTCTCTCTGGAAAAAGGTGCAACGGCTTTCGGTTAAGCGCTCCGGGGCTACTGGGCCTGCGCGCAGAGAAAGCAAAACGGCCCGCGCACAGGAAAGTAGCATGTCACTTGTGAACGGCCCGCGATCAAAGAGCGATTCCATGTGCCCCTGATATCGGGATGCTCATTCAATGCGGCGTTCAAGCCAGTCTTTTTCTTGGACCAACACCTCAAGAGATCTTGTGCCCAAGTGAGACTCTCGCGTGTCTCGCCCACAATTCCGTTCCATTCGGATGGGTTCCTGGATAGGAAGAGATCATCGCTCCAAAGGAGTGTGTAACCGCGGCTCATCTTATTCCGTTCGAGCTTTACTCGGACGGTCATATTAAACGCTCCCCATCCACCGCAACCGAAAGAAGCGAAAGTGACAGTAATTGCAGCGCCAGGGTAGTACCCAACAAAGCAGCGTACGCTCGATAAAATTTCTCCGTGATCTTTTCGCGTGTCCCGAACCACAGGAGGGGCAAGGCCCCACGCTGAACATCGAAGGCATAGCACCTGCTTTCCGTCGAATCCAAAGAACGAGCGGGAATTGGTGGGTCCGGCTGCTTAAGCATAACAGTAAACGTGCATAGCGTGCCGGCATCGACCGAGGCGCCGCGATAATAATCATTCAGCATTTCAACAAACGAGTTTGCCCGGTTTGAGCACGTAGCAATCGATTGCGCCCGCCGGAGCCTTTGCTACTTCGGGATGCTGTTTGGGACACCACGTCGTAACTCATGTCGGGCGCCTGCTGCGGCGTTTCGCGGTCTTTCTCCGAACCCCACGCTTCATGACAGAAGTTTTCGTTCCCGGCTCTCGGCGTTTTTTGATGGATGACGGAACGAAATTGAGCGGGTCTCTGAGATTCTGTAGCTCTCGGTAATAGTAAAGCGGAGAAGGGCGTTTTCCGTCGAACCTGAGGCTTTTCAGAAAGGCGATTTCGAGCTCGGTGATGTCGGCTCTGAGCTTGGCATCACCAAGGAACACCTCCAGACCTGGCTCTGTTTCGAAAGCGGGCTCGGGTTCCGCTTCGCGGAATTCCAGCTTTTTGAGGTGCTTTCGCGTCAACCTGCGGTTCAGTACGATCTCCATCCCGAAGTTCTCGAATTCGATGTCCCAGCTTTCGATAAGCGGGTCGAGAAACGAAATGCAGTTTTCAACCGAGACGTGAAAAACATCTGTATCCAGGAACTCAAGAATTAAGACGCGTGTCTCTTCGTAGCTTTGCTTGCCAACGCGGGCTACGCGGTGAATCCACTTTTCGTCTTCAAGCTCTTCTTTCGCCACCCGTTTGGCTACGTCGAGGAGCTTTTGGGTGATGAAGCGTTCGAACTCGCCGAACGGTTCCCGCTCGAAGATATTGGTGATCTGTTTCTTCTTTGTGGCTACGCATTTCCGGAGAATGAGCTGGCGGAATTCCTGAAAAAGAGGCCGCGGAGGATCCAGAACTTTCCGCTTGAGTTCTTCGCGCCGCTGAGTGTCGGCTAGTCTTGCCAGCTCTTTGCTCGGAACTTTCAAAAACTTCGCAATTTTGTCGTAGATGTCCGTCCGATCCGGGGCGGGCGGCGTTTTCTTCTTAGCCAGCAGCTGCGAGATGTAGGACTCGGTCACCTCGGCAGCTACCGCCAACTCGCGCTGCCCAATGCCCTGTTCATCCAGGCGGTGTCGAATTACAGAGGCTATGTCCATCCGGCTTCCTTCTTGCTACTTAACCGCAGTAGATTAAGCGCCTCTTTAGTGTAGCGCTAATTGAGCTTGACAAATTAATCTACTTAACCTATTATAGTTAACGACTGAGCACTTCCGCCCACTCTCCTGATCGCTGAACTAAGTCAGTCATCAGGACCCCTCCCTTAGCCAACCCAACAACCCAGGAGGTTGCGATGTTCAACCTTGCAAGCCGCTATCTTCAATGTGGTTTCAGCCGAGGGCGATATTTCAAGCGGCTGGGTGCAAAGGCGGGATTTGCGCGTGCTCGAGGGCCTGAGAGATTTTGCTTCTCATGGCGCAGCCGGCATGTGAGGGTGAGTCACTCGATTCCGCAGTCAAAAACGTTGTATAGCCAATTGACCGGGGAGGAATATCTGATCGTACGCGAAGACGAAGTGCTCGGCGTATTAGAAGGCCCCGAAATGCCCGCAACGAAAGTTGCGTAGTCGGAAGAGGAAGCATATGGCAGCGAAAAGGATTATCTACAGTGAGAATTCCCGTCAAGCGATTCTGCGTGGCGTCAATCAGCTCGCCGATGCCGTGAAGGTGACTCTGGGGCCGAAGGGCCGGAACGTAGTCATCGAAAAGAAGTTCGGTAGTCCGACGATTACGAAAGACGGCGTAACGGTAGCCAAAGAGATCGAACTGAGAAATCCGCTCGAGAACATGGGCGCGCAACTCGTTCGCGAAGTAGCTTCAAAGACCAGCGATATCGCGGGCGACGGCACGACGACCGCCACAATCCTGGCGCAAACGATTTTGCGCGAGGGCGTGAAATCGGTCGCGGCGGGCGCGAATCCGATGGCGCTGAAGCGCGGCATTGAGCGCGCGGTTGAGGCCATCGTGGAAGAGCTGAAAAAAATATCTTCCCCTGTCGAAGAGGGCGAAAAAATCGCCCAAGTCGGAACAATATCGGCCAATGGCGATGCGACCATCGGAAACACGATTGCGGAAGCGATGCAAAAGGTGGGCAAGAATGGCGTCATCACTGTCGAAGAAGCGAAGACGATGTCGACTGAACTGAGCACTGTTGACGGCATGCAGTTCGACCGCGGCTATCTATCGCCCTACTTCGTGACGGATGCGGACCGGATGGAAGCTGCGCTCGAAGATCCTTACGTCCTGATTCATGAGAAGAAGATCTCCAATATGAAGGACTTGCTGCCATTGCTCGAGTTAGTCGCCCGGGCGGGAAAACCGCTGCTCGTGATTTCCGAAGACGTAGAGGGCGAGGCTCTGGCCACGCTGGTGGTCAACAAGTTACGCGGAACGCTAAACGTTTGCGCAGTGAAAGCTCCTGGTTTCGGTGATCGGCGTAAGGCCATGCTAGAGGACATCGCAATCCTCACCGGCGGTAAAGCGATAGCGGAGGAGACTGGCATCCGGCTTGAAAAGCTGGGCCTCGACGATCTTGGCCGCGCGAAACGCGTGGCGGTAGATAAGGAGAGCACGACCATCATTGACGGCGCAGGTAGCCGGGATACGATTGAGGGCCGCATCAAACAGTTGCGCAGTCAAATCGAAGAGACCACCTCGGATTACGATCGCGAAAAACTCCAGGAACGTCTGGCTAGACTGGCGGGCGGAGTGGCGGTGATTAAGATCGGCGCGGCGACCGAAATGGAGATGAAAGAGAAGAAAGCTCGAGTGGAAGATGCCTTGAACGCGACGCGCGCCGCTGTGGAAGAAGGCATCGTCCCTGGTGGCGGAGTAGCGTTCCTGAGGGCCGCTCATGTTCTCGATTCGCTTCTCGACACGCTAATTTTTGCAGGCGATGAAAAAATCGGCGTCTCGATTGTGAGGCGCGCTTGTGAAGAGCCAGCCCGCCAGATTGCTAATAATGCCGGTCAGGAAGGCGCCGTCGTCATTGAGAATATCCGGACGCAGGGGGACGTGAACTATGGTTTCAATGCAGCCACCACGAAATATGAAGACCTGGTGAAAGCTGGCGTGATCGATCCAACCAAGGTAACGCGCTCGGCGCTGCAGAATGCAAGTTCGATTGCGTCGCTAATGCTGACGACGGAAGCTATGATTTGTGAGCCCCACGACGACAAATACTCGGCTTCAACGAATTCTAACTATGGAGCGGAGTTTGGTGAATAGAACTCTGCCATCTTAAGTCTGTGTTGCACCGCGCGCGATTTTCGCCGGCGGCCTCAAGCGCAACCGCTTCTCTGGATTCCCGATCGCATCGATCGGGAATCTTAGAAGAGTACTCACTGTGAAATCTGAGAACGAGTGTCGTCTCGGTCGAGTCCCACTCCTGAAGGAGTACGCCAATGAAAAGATTTCGGTTGATCACCAAGCTGCCCTTGTTACTTCTGCTTTTCTCGCCCTTGCTATGCGGCGCTGACCTCTCGACGTATCGCGGGTTCCAATTTGGAATGAGCCTGGATGCAGCCGTGAAGCATTTGGGAATGAATGCCTCTGAAGTGACAATGATCCATCAACGTCCAGCTCGAATTCAGGAGCTGACTTGGAATCCTGAGCGGTTTTCCGGTGCTTCCGGGGATACGGACCCGGTAGAACAGGTTGTATTCAGTTTTTATAACGGCCAGCTATTTCGGATGATCGTCGATTATGACAACCAGAAGACGGCGGGCCTGAGCATCGAGGACATAACGGAGGCCTTCTCGATACGATACGGCGCTGTTACGCATCCCGCGGCGGAGACTCTGTTCCCATCAGCCGTGTTTAGTAAAGGTGTGACGGTCGTGGCTTGCTGGGCAGATGCGGAGTACTCATTTAATCTTGCTCAGTCTCCGTATGGTTCCAGTTTTGAACTAATTGCCTTTTCTAAACACCTCAATGCATTAGCTGATGCGGCTGTTGCCAGGGGAATTCAAATGGATGCCCAAGAAGCTCCTGAGCGGCAAAAGGCAGAAGAACAGAGTGCTCAAAGCAAGTTAGACAAGACTCGGCTTGCAAACAAGCCGCGTTTTCGCCCGTAAGGCGACGAAGTCCTGAATTTTCGGAGATCGTGAGAAAGAAATGACAGATAGAATTCGCGTGGGCACGATGCTGATCGAAGATGGTACTCATATGCCGGAATCTCTCGTAGTCGATATCGAGCATTATTCAGCAGGTTGGTCATCCATCATGGGATCCACCAGCGTGCAATTGGGCAAGGAAATCGAAAACGCCGGGTGGACATTTTTTTACATGGCTGGCGAGATTCGCGGAAGCGGCTTCGGCTTCAGTGATCAGTCCCGGACAGCTCGTGCCGTGGCGCGCGTGATCCGTGCCGTGAAGCGGGAGAATTGCAATTGTTTGGAAATTACTCAAATGAGACGGCGATCATTTTTGGGTTTGTCTTACACGAGCCTGGTCGCTCACGCCAGACACATTCAAAAAAGTCGAAGCTTTCACGATCTATCCAACATGCCAATAAGAATTCCATTCCGTTCGCGTGAATGGCTATACGACCAACCTGCTACCGCTCGGAGCGAATCATTGTTCGCCGGCAAAGCCCTGCAGACTTGGGAAAACGAAGGTGGAGTCACGTGCCTGAGTTGAAGCGCTCAGCTCCTTGGCGTGTTGGCCTTTCAAATGCCTTCAACCCTTACCTCTTAGCGCACCGTAGTAAGAAAGCGTTGTCAGATGTCCCATACCGTTCATATTGAAGGACCGCGAGATTCACAAGCGCATAGTTCGAAGCCGCTGGATGAAACCGTTTGGCGTCCGTGGTTGAACAAAAACCTCCTCGAGGAAAGACAGCGCGCAGCCGCCCGCATCAAGGCCGTGACGTGGACTTGCATCGGGATCCTAATTTTCAGCGCAGTTGCGTCCTCGTATATTCTCGCTCCTTATGTTTCCACGTATCAGACGGTAGTGAGATTTGCGATCGAACTCGGTGCAATCGTCATAATGTTCGAAAGCGTTCGGACACGGCAATACGTGTTCACTGCTCTGTTCGCCACGATCATTCTGCTCTTTAATCCCATCCTCCCCACGTCGCCTCTGTTACGAAGTTGGCTAATCCTCCTTGCGGGTGTGCTTCCGTTCGTTGCATTCCTGGTTTGGATGAAAAAGCGGACTCGAACGGCCTCCACACCTGTGAACTCGGGTGAGGTTTTACGGACGGAAGTAGCCAATCGAAACGGCGCCGTATAAGGGAGCCTAAGGTAGGGTTCGGAATACGTCTTTTTAATTTCTAGTTTCCGGATCATCAGGTTTTACCAAAGTGAAACTCGGCATGAGAATCCTAATCATCATGATCACGGCTTCAACCGGGGGCTTTGCTCAAGGTAACGGCTCCGCCATACAGCCTCAGAATCATTCCATGGCGCCAGACGTCCACACGATCGTCAGACGCTCGATCGCTGCCACGGACCGGAGTTGGAGGGCGCGCATACGCTACACGTACGTGGAGCGTGACGAGGATCGGCGCCTGGATTCGCACGGACTCGTGAAATCAGCCGATGTAGAGGTATCGACAATTATTTTTGTCAACGGCGTTCCGTTCGAGCAACTTGTGAAACACAACGGACTGCCGCCATCTCCCGCGGAACAAAGGAAACAGAAGGAGCAACTCAACAAGCTGAAGCGCGAGACTCCCGAGGAGCGGACCGCTCGGCTGCGCCAAGAGGAGGAGGACAACACTTCGCTAATCCGCGAAGTGCCCCTGGCCTTCGACTTCGGGCTGATCGGAGACGAGATAGTCGATGGGAGGCCGGCCTACGTGCTTCAGGCGACGCCGCACCCTGGCTATCATCCGCACGGCAAGTACGGCGGGATGTTCTCCAAGGTCAAAGGCAAGCTTTGGGTCGATAAGGAGAATTTCGGTTGGATCAAGGCCGATGGGCAAGTGATTCAGCCGTTCTCCATAGGACTATTCCTCGCGCGTGTGCTACCGGGCTCACACATCACGATGGAACAGACGCGCGTCGGCGATGGGATCTGGATTCCGCAACACATCGAAATCCGAGCTGCTGCCAAAATCTTTTTCATAAAGAGTCTGATCATCGACAAGATCTTGAGTTACTCAGACTACCGGCCGGCTCAAACCGGAGTCACTGCGACTGCACAGGCTGGCACGGTCTTACAAACACGGTGAGACATCCACGTTGTTAGGTCAATAGTGAGAACACCGTGGTGAAGAAATTTCTTAAAAGGTGCGCAATCTTCTTGCCGATATGCGTCGTGTTGGTTGGGG
>JAICXK010000058.1 GCA_025980435.1 Bryobacteraceae bacterium | reverse complement strand
GTTTGCGTTATTGGCATTGACGGGCAGGTTATCGATTCTGGTATTGAAGATCGAGTCGTTCGGCATAACCGGACACCCTGCCAAAACGTTCTGATTCTGAATGGAGGCGGGGGCCGTATAGGTTGCATGGGTGGTGTCAGCTACGGTCAGCGTGCCGGCACTGCCCGCGGCAAGGGACCAATTGACAGGGCGGTTCGAACTGATGGTTACGGTGCCGCCATTCTGAGCCATGGTTGCCGTTGGGTTGATGCTCAAGCCGCCGCTGGTAATCAGATTCTGGCCGGTGCCGGTCAATGGAATCGTATGAGGCGAACCCGGGGCCGAGTCCACGATGGAAATTGCAGCCGTTTCCGCGCCGACGATAGAAGGCGTGAACGAAACCGTGAGCGCGCAATTGGCTCCCGAGGGCACGGTGGTTCCACAATTGTTTGAGACCGCGAAGTCGCCCGCGTTGGCGCCGGTCACGGTGATGCTCGTAACGGACAAGAACGTCGTGCCCGTGTCGGTGAGGGTTATCACCTGCGAGCTGCTCTTTGTGTTGATTGTTTGCCCGCTGAACGACAGGGACGATTTATTGACGGAGACCTGGGGGTTCGCGCTCGCGCCGCCGGCGAGCGGCGTCCAATTATTCACGGAGGTGCAGGCGTACAGATTCTGGCCCGGGAAGGCTGAACTCATGAAGAATAGCTGCCCGACCAAACAGGAGGCCGGAAGCGCCGTCCCGACAGATACGGGGCGGGTAACCGGAAGGGTCGAGAAATCTACGTTACGGCCCTGGGTTCCAAGATTGATCGTGGTGGGGCTCTGCGCAAGAGCCACCGGGCATAAGCTGAACGCTGCCACGACAGCGAACACATATCCAGCAATCCGGAGAATAGCTCGATCCCGATTCCCTGCTGGCCGATGGTACTGGTTACGTGGGTGGTGCAAAGACGATGATCCTTTCTTGCTCAGAGGACCATGCCTATTCGCGTTGCTAACTATGGCGAAACAGACCGGACGTGTCAGCCAGTGCGCGCAAACTTCGGGTTTTCAGAGTCTTAGACCGGCAAGCCGGAAAAATTGGAAAATCTTGTCAGGTTGTGACTTTAGTTTTGACGGATGCGCGAAGCCCTATGAAACCTGGACAATCACTAACGCATTGGGCTGCAGTTTCAAATCCAAGTGGCCGCCGTCAAGCTTTTGCGGGCTGGGAGCGGGAAGCTGGGTCTCTGTGTTCAATTTTCGAATCTGGTCGTCGGTTGGATAGGGCGGGCTGCCCATCGCCTTATACGCAGCCAGCGTGTTTCCATGATCGTCATCAACCCGGCTTACCGTAACGCGCGCATTGCCTGGAACACCAGAGAAAGTTAATCGAAAGGCCTTTACCTTTCCCGTTATGCCCGGATCGACCAAATTCCAGAGCGCAATTACCAGGGCTCCATCTCGCCGTTTGGTCACGATAACGTTCTTGTCGGAGTTCGCAAGACGTTGATCCCCCAACCGGTGCAGAAGGCTGAAGTCGTAATAGCTTGGCTTATTGATACCGCCCTTCGCCCGCAAGCCGAAGTGCCCCTCGAAAGGCAGCGGAATGGGGCCGCCTTCCTCGAACACGTCCGAGAAAGTCCAAAACGAAAGGGCATCGACCATTCCGTCACATTCCCGAACTGTATTCGCTACCGCGGGTCCAACGTAAGCGGTATCGCGCGCTTCGTCCTTCCCGGGAACATTCCACTCTGTCCACAATAGCGGCAGCTTCGGGGTAGCGGAGCTTTGGATTTGTTTCCGCACCTTCGCTACGGCGCGGCAAACACGATCGTCCATCGGGATGTTTTCGTTTGTGCCGAACAGATTTTCTACGGTATCGTCAGCGTAGCCGTGCGTCGAAACAAAATCAACGGGAACGTGGTTATCTGCGGTGTGCTCTAGAAAAGCATCTACCCAGGAAGCCGCCGCAGTTGCCGGACCTCCTACGCGCAACCGGGGACTGACGGATTTCAGGTCGTGCGCGGTGTGGTCGTATAACTCGAAGTAGCTCTTCTGACGGGGAATTCCACCCCAGAAATCAATGTTGGGCTCGTTCCAGACCTCGAAGTACCATTGCGCTACTTCGTCTTCGCCGAAATGCGTAACGAGGTGCTGCGCGAACGCTTTGATCAGGCCATCCCACTTCGCCCAGCTTTTAGGCGGCGAGACGTTTGGCTTGTACCAGAACGGATGCAGCCAGTCCGGGTTGAAAGCCAGCTTTTTCGGCATAAAGCTGATTTCGACAACCGGCCGCACGCCGTTCTTCAATAACCCGCCGTATATCTCATCCACGTAAGCGAAGTTGTAGACCGGATTGCCATGCTCGTCTTCGGTGTACACGCCCACGTCATCGTCAAGAATGCCGTGGAACCGCACATAGCGGAATTCGGTCACTTCTTTTACGGCGCGCAGATCGTTCCGGTAGCTCTCGCGCAAGGCCAGGGTCGCGCGTCCGGACCCGAACATCTGTTCCCAGAAATGCGGGAACGGCGAGGCCTGCGCTCGCGCATCGATCTTCACCTGTTCCTGCGCGCCGCACTCGCCGGCCGCACACGACGCAATGAGGATTACAGCGAAGCAAGCTCTCATAGATTCCTTTATGACATGCGGAGATCCTGGCCTCCATCGGTGTTATCATCCTTGTGTGCTGCGAGACGACTCGCAACATCCTTCGCCAGCCTCGGTCCGAGAAGCGGGTGTAGCTTATACCCGAAAGGAGGTCTGCCGGTTGCTCAGGCTTGAGAACCGGCAACTCAGAACCTGGGAGCGGCAACAACTCATCCCGCAGCTTGAGCAGTACAGCTTCGCCGACCTGCTTGCGCTGAAGCGGATCGCGCGGCTGCGCGCCGAAAATGCACACCCGCGGCGCATCCGGCTGGCTCTCGAAGCTCTTCGCGGATATCTCAAGGAGTCGCCGTTACTCGGGCCGGATGTCCAGGTCTATAAGGACGGCCGGCGGGTTCGCATTCAAATCGGAAAACAGAAACTCGAGCCCGCCTCAGGCCAACTGCTGTTCGATTTCGCGGAGGAAGAACTAAACAAGATTCTTCGGCTACCGACCGCGCAAAAACATTCCACCGATATCGCTGACAAACTTCGCAAGAAACTGGAGGCGGACCGCTGGTTCGAGCACGGCCTGGAACTGGAGCAAACCGGCGCGCCGTTCGAAGAAATTATCGAGGCGTACCAGAAGTCGGCGGACCTGGACCCCCGCTCGGCAGGCGCCCTGGTAAACCTGGGAACGGTCTTCTTCAACGGGCATGCCTGGTCCGATGCGGAGAAGCAGTATAAGAAGGCGATTGAGGTTGACCCGGAGTATGCGCTAGCGCACTTCAACCTGGGCAATCTTTACGACGAACAGGGCGATCTTCAGGCCGCGCGACAACACTATCTGGAGGCGCTTCGACTTCAGCCTTATTACGCCGACGCGCACTATAACATGGCCCTGCTTCACCAATCCATGCGCGACGTGATGGGCGCGGTGCGACACTGGCGGGCGTATCTGAAACTGGATGGCGCCAGCACCTGGTCGCAGATCGCAAGGCGGGAGCTGAAGAAACTGGAAGCAGTCACCGTTGTTCCCGGAAGCCGTCCAGCGCCGTCCAAGGTGCACTTGCTGAAGACGGAACCGCGGGGGTGAGCGGCCCTGAGCGGGCAGTAAACTGCCCACCGGCACGATGAATCGTGCGCCACAAAAAACCGGCCGGTTACTGCTTGGGTTTCGGCTGATCCGGCGGAGGCGGAGGCGTCTCGTTCCCAAACGTGACCGTGGATTCAGCGCCAAAGTGCTTGTAATCCGAGTAGCGGATCACGATTTTGATGCGCTGCGGCCAGTCGCGGAAGAACAGCGTGTCGTCGGCATAGGTCTCAAAGGGAAAGAACCATTTGCCGTCCACTTCGTGCCGAATGGTGGTGAAGTGCGGCGTCAGATTCTGCTCGCGCAGCGTCTCGATCTGCGGAACCGCCTGTCCTTCGCTTTGCACCACCGAGAAATCCGACTGCCGCACCCAGAGCAGGCCCTCGAAGAAGCGTTGCCCCGACAGAATCTGGCGCGGCCGGATATGCTCGACAAAGCACGGATATCCCTGCATGGTTTGCTCGCCCTTGTACTGGCCTTCGTAGAGCGGAACCTGAGAAGTGGTCAGCAAAAGCGGCTCGATATTGCGGATATCGGCGAAGTCCTCGGGCGTAAGCTTAATGCGGGTCAGGGTGTTGCGCGGGGGTTCCACCTGTTGCTCGTAGCGGCCCCGGCTCGGTGAGAAGGTGATGTCGCTGACCTCGTGGTATTGTCCGGTCACGGCCCCGCGGTCATTGAATTCCTGAATGGTAACCGATTGCCGATAGGTGTAGTTTTCGCGGGCGAGAGCGTTCTGGGTTTCGCGCTCGGCGATTTTGCGCAGCAGGCCGGGAGGCGGCTCGGTGGCGCGAGCGGCTGAACCGGCCAATGCGAATCCCGATGCTACGATGAGGGCGATGCCCCGGACAATCCGTCCGTTTTTCATAACTTTAGCGTGCACATGGGGCGCGCTGTTTGCAACCGCGGTGATGTATTCACGGCAACATCCCTACTCACAATGGGTGATGACGGCGGCGCTCCCAGCGTTTCTGGTAGAGGCATTTTTTTATATTGCTTCGATATTCGAAGAGACGCGGGCGCGCTTCCATCGCATCCGCCTCCCGCGCCTGAAAGCCGCGCTGCTGTGGATCAGCGCACTCCTGCCTTATTGCATCTTCAGCCTGGTAACCGGGACATTCGAACGAAACGCGTTCTACTTGCTGGCGATGCTGTGCGCGGTGTTCGCGTTCTGGTACGCGCTGCTTCCGCGGCGTCTGGCTTACGATATCGGATTTCTGGTGATCGCGGCAGCCCCCATCATTACGCATGTTTTCCGGAGAATCTATCGATCTCCCGACGACACGCGGGTGGATATTCTGGGGCATCTGATGTGGATCCGGCTGGGCATCGCGGCGCTGCTAATCCTGCGGGAATGGAACCCGGGCGCATTCGGGTTCTGGCCGAGAGCGCGCGAATGGCGGGCCGGCCTGCTGTGGTATTTCATTTTCATCATCCCGATCGTGCTGCTCGCGCTGGGAACTCACGACGTGCATTTTGAGCCGGTGAGCGGGCCGTGGTGGCGCGTTCTCGGAATCGGCATCGGAACGTTCTTCGGCATTCTCTGGGTGGTTGCGCTCGGCGAGGAGCTGTTCTTTCGAGGCGTAATCGAACGCGCACTCATCGATAACTGGCGCTCCACCGCGCTGGCCGTTGCGGTTTCCGCGGCGCTTTTTGGAAGCGTGCATCTGGGATTCCGGCAATTTCCAGACTGGCGCCGCGCCGCAACGACCGTGCTGCTCGGCATCGCGCTAGGCATTGTTTACGCCCGAACCGCAAGCGTGCGCGCGTCTATGGTGACGCATGCGTTTGTGGTGGCGACGTGGCGCATGTTCTTCAAGTAATCACGAGATCCACTCGACGTTGCTGCCTGCCAGGGCCCCCCCGAGCACGCTTGCGGCATGCGCCTCTACCGCGTGCAGAATCTGTTCAGCGCGAACGCGATCATTTGAGACCGTAACCGCCGCCAACACTGAATTCTGCCACGAGTCGAGGTGGTCAATCTCCGCGACGGAGACATTGAAGCGCTCGCGCAGGCGGTCTTTCAAACTCTTCACTACGTGGCGCTTCTCTTTCAGTGAGTGAGAGTGTTCAACGTGTATATCAAGCGTTAACACCCCGATGGCGGGCATCGCTCGTTTAGTGTGTTACCGGAACTTGCGGAGCGATGCGTTCCATCGTGAACGCTTCAAGAACATCCCCGACCTGAACGTTGTTGAAGTTTAGCAGCGAGATCCCGCACTCGAGACCGTTTTTGACTTCGCTGGCATCATTCTTAAAGCGCTTAAGCGCCTCGATCCGGCCGGTATGGACAACTTCGCGGTCACGGACCACCCGAATCTGGCTGTCGCGGTGTATGGTTCCATCGGATACGTAGCAGCCGGCGACGGTCCCCACCTTGCTGATCTTGAAGGTCTCGCGAACCTCGGCGTGGCCCTGAATCGTTTCCTTGTAGACCGGCTCCAGCAAGCCTGTCATCGCCTGCTGTACTTCGTCGATCAGCTCATAAATGATGCTATGGAGCCGTATATCGACTTTCTGTTGCTCGGCTGTGGATTGAGCATTCCGCTCCGGCCGGACGTTGAAACCAATAATCAGAGCGTCCGATGCCGACCCGAGCAGCACGTCGTCTTCGGTGATTGCGCCGACGCCGGCGCGCAGCACGCGCACACGCACTTTCTCGTTCGAAAGCTGCTGCAAGGTATCGGACAGGACTTCGGCAGTGCCGCCCACGTCCGCCTTGATGATCAGGTTCAGATCCTTTAGCTCGCCTTCCCTGAACTGCTCGTTGAGCGACGCCAGGGTCGCAACGCGAGCGCCCTTCGCCATGGCGGCGTCCCGGGCTTTCGCTTCACGATAGATGACGATCTGCTTGGCTTTGGAAGTATCCGAAACCACCTGGAAGTTGTCGCCAACCTCCGGAAGACTTTCGAGACCGATGACTTCGACGGGCATGGAGGGTTCGGCTTCCTTAGCAGGATTTCCGCGATCGTCGAACATGGCGCGCACTTTGCTGAAAAGCGCTCCGCAGATGAAGAAATCGCCGGTGCGAAGCGTACCATTCCGCACGAGCATCGTAGCGACCGGTCCGCGACCTCGATCCAGCTTTGCCTCAAGCACGGTCCCGACCGCGGGTCGCGCGGGATTCGCCTTGAGATCCTGGATATCCGCAACCAGCAGAATCATCTCGAGCAGCAGATCCAGATTCTGGCCCATCTTCGCCGATACGGGGACCATGACCACATCGCCCCCCCAGTCTTCGGCAAGCAATCCGCGATCGGCAAGCTGCTGCTTGACGCGCTCAGGCTGGGCGTCCGGTTTGTCAATCTTGTTGATAGCGACGATCATGGGCACGCCGGCTGCCTTGGCGTGATCGATCGCCTCCAGCGTCTGAGGCATTACGCCATCGTCGGCTGAAACCACCAGCACAACGATGTCGGTTACTTTCGCTCCGCGAGCGCGCATCCGGGTGAACGCCTGGTGCCCGGGAGTGTCGATAAAGACAATCTTGCGGCCGTTCTTCTCGATGTAATATGCGCCGATGTGCTGCGTGATGCCGCCGGCTTCGCGAGCCGCCACGTCGGTTTGGCGGATGGCGTCCAGCAGAGATGTCTTTCCGTGGTCGACGTGGCCCATGATGGTAACCACCGGCGCGCGCCGCACCAGGTCCGCCGTCTCTTCGGCGAGCTCGATATCCTGCGTCGATTCCTGCTCGTAGCTGACCTGATTCGTGGATGCGCCAAAGTCGCGCGCCAAGGCTTCCGCCAGCTTCACGTCAAGGGTTTGGTTAATGGTGGCGAAGACTTTCCTCTCCACCAGTTTCTTAATGACCAGGTTGGCCTTAACGCCCAGCTTCTCCGAGAGTTCCTTGACCGTTATCCCTTCGGAAACCGTGATCTCACGGTCGATGGGAGGCGGCTCGGCGATGGCCTGCCGCTTGGTAACGCGCTGGCGAAGGTTCCCCTCCTCCAGGTCTTCCCGTTTTCTCGGGATGCCGCGCACTCCCGGTTTGGCCTGATGCCGGCGTTGTTCGGTCGGGAGCGGTGTGGCGGATTCCGGGCGCAACGCGGTCGGATGCATGGGCCGCAGACCGCCGGGGCGGCGCAATCCGGGCTGACCAGGGCCGCCCGGCCCACCCGGTCCCCGCATCAGCGGTTGCCCTGGACGGACAGGGCCACGATAAAGTGGTTGCCCCGGTGCCGGAGATGGCCGAGCGGGAGTTCCAGGCCGGGGAGGCACCGGCGCCGCAGGACCCGGGCGCGCGGGCTGTTTATTCAAACGCTGTAAAATGTCCTGGCGCGGGGGCACGACCGGCCGCGCGGCCGGTTGACCGGCTAAATTCGCCCTCGCACTTGGCGGCCGTGGCGCAATCGGCGCCCCCGGGGTTAATCCGGGCGTAGCAGGCCGCTGGGGCCTCTGCGGAATCGGCGCGCCGGGAACGGCTGAACCGGCTGGATGTGCAGCAGTCGAAGCTGTTGAAGTTACGCCGGGAGCGCCCGGGGCCACAACGTGAGTCGGGGGCAGAGGCGCACGGCGCGGCGGACTGGGGGGACCCGGCGGCGGGTGAACCGGTGGCCGGGTGGGAAATTCCGGAACCGAAGCAGCGCGCGCACCCCGCTCGGGGATAGAGGGCCGTGGAGTTTCGGGAGGCAGCGGCTGTCGCGGGCCGAGGGGAGGCGTTCCCGGCAAAGCAGGACCCGTTCTCGGGGCGGCCGAAGGTGCAGGTTTCGCCGGAATCGCGATGGTTCGGTTGATAGGGCCCGACGGGGCACCTTGCGCCGGCTGGTGAGCCAGGGGAGGATGAATCGCTCCACCGCCGCCCAGCGGCGGACGTACGGGCTTAAACGCGGGAATAGCCCGCTCGGCATCGCTCTGCGCGGACTCCGCTGGCGGTGCGACGGGTGTGGCGGGCGCCTCAACAGCGGGCGCGGAGATGGAGGAAGCATCTTGAACCGACGCGCGCAAAGGCTGATTCGAAGCTGCATTGGGGGCCGCCTTTTCCGGCCCGGAGAACGCCTTGGGTTCTTCAGTCCCGGCTTGGGGCGCGGCTAGTGCGACAGAATGTGTTTCGGCCACGGGCCTCTCCCCGTGCTCGCGCTGGCCGTTGTGGTTGGCAAACCGTTCGTCCGGCCCGCCTCGTGAAGACCCATCAGGCCCCGTAAGGCGTCGCCGCAACTCCAGAGCGACATCTTCGTCGACCGAGCTGGAATGGGTCTTTTTCTCCTGCACGCCCAATTCTGGCAGCAACTCGAGAATTACCCCCGGTTTGACTTCAAGCTCCCGCGCCAGCTCGTTGATCCTGATTTTCTTCATAGAAGAGACTGCTAGATAACTCCTTAAATTACTGACACTTGTCGCGATTATTCAGTATTTTTCATGGTATCAGACCCGGCTGGTTGGCCGCCTTCGTCCGAATCCACGTAATTTCGAAGCGTAGAGGGGGCTCCGGATAACCCTTCAACACGTCCTAAATCCAGTGCTTCGCCCTCGTCCGTGTTGTCGAGCAGCGCCCCTTCATGCCGGGCCAGATCATGCTCGAGCACACCCGTTTCGATGTTTTCAAACAACTCCAGGTTCTCATTATCACCCGAAAACCCATCTTCGGTGTTCAGCGAAGGGTCCGCATCCAGGACCTGTTCAATTTCGTCCGCATCGGCAGGAGCCGCTTCCGTCTCGTCGACCTCTTCATACTGCCCGTAGAAAGAAACAACTACAGACTGGATTTGCGCGACCACTTCTTCATCGATGCCGGGAATGTCTTCCAATTCCTCAGGCGTCATGGAACCGAGGCGTTCAACGGTTCCGATCCCGGCGCCCACCAACTGCTCGACGATGGATTCGGGCAATCCATGATCGATTAAGACGGAGACCGGAGCCCCGGAAATTACCATATCGGCCATGCGCACGTCCAGTTCGCGGCGCTTCTCTTCTTCGCTCTTGATGTCGATCTTCCAGCCGATCAGCTTCGCGGCCAGACGAACGTTCTGCCCGCGCTTACCGATGGCAAGCGAGAGCTGCAGGTCGTCAACAACCACTTCCATGTGCTTGTCCGCTCCGTCGAGAATCGTGACGCGCGATATTTTCGCCGGGCTCAGGGCCTTGGTCACGTACTGGATCGGGTCATCGGAATATTCGATAATGTCGATCTTTTCACCGCGCAGCTCGCGAATGATTGATTGCACGCGCATCCCTTTCATCCCGACGCACGCGCCCACGCTGTCCACATCGCGGTCGCGGCTGAACACCGCGATCTTCGTACGTTCGCCGGCTTCGCGCGCGCAGGCCTTAATGGAAACCGTGTTGTCGTATATTTCAGGAACTTCCTGTTCGAAGAGGCGCATGACCAGCTCCGGCGCGGCGCGCGATACCACCACCCCCGGGCTCTTCCCTCCCCGGTCGACGCCTTTGATCACGCAGCGAACCCGGTCGCCGATGCTGAAGCTCTCGACGCGCGACTGCTCCTTCTTAGGTATGCGCGCCTCCGTCTTCCCCATATCGACGATGTAGTCCTGTCCTTCCAGACGCTTCACTACGCAGTTCACAAGCTCGCCCTGGCGGCCTTGAAATTCAGAATAAACGGTGTCGCGCTCCGCTTCGCGCACCTTTTGCAGGATCACCTGTTTGGCGGTTTGCGCCGAGATGCGTCCCAGCGCTTCGGTCGGTTTGGCCTGCCTGATTTCCGTGCCCACTTCAGCGCCTGGATCGATCTTCCGAGCCGCCGAAAGGCTGATCTGTTTTAGCGGATCGTCCACGGCATCGACGATTTGCTTGACGCTATAAATCTGAATATTTCCAGTGTTTTCGTCCAAATCCGCAATGAGATCTTCCTGCGACCGGAAATGCTTGCGGGCCGCCGCCAGCATGGCGTCCTTAACGGCGTCAAGCACAATCTGCGGGTCGATTCCCTTCTCCTTACTCAGGATTTCGATGGACTGATAAATAGAAGCCACGTAAAAACCTCTTCAATAATTGGGTGGATCTCTTAAAGTGCGCGAAGGCTCGCGAAGCTTACCACTCGAATTTCAACTTCGCCTTCCGCACCTGCTTAAGCGGGATGTGCAGCAGCTCGCCCGGCGCAATTTCCAGATCAAGCGCATCGCCGGCGAATTGCGCCAGGGTACCCTCCAGGCGAGTTTGGCCGCAGATGGGTTCTTGCAGCGCGAGCCGTATCTTCCGGCCCGCTGCGCGTTGAAAATCCCGCGACTTCAGGAGGGGCCGCTCCACTCCCGGCGAACTGACCTCCAGCGTGTAGCTGTCACCCGGAACGATATCTTCTTCATCCAGGCGCCGGCCCAGCCGCTCTGAGACCAGCTCGCAATCCCCGTGCGTGATGCCGCCCGGCTTGTCGATATACACGCGTAACAGCCGGGCCTTGCCCCCGCCGCGCAGTTGCACTTCGACGATCTCGATAGCGGTTCCCGAAGCGGCCTGTTCCGCCGCCGCGGTAATCCGTTCAAGAAGTCCGTTCTGTTCTGCCGTCAGCATCGCAACCACGTGCGAGCAATAAAAAAGTGGGCTTTTCGCCCACTTTTCACTTCGCCGCTACAGTTCTATTAGAGCATTTCCGGGCCGCAGGTGCAAATGGAGCGGGCGGTGGGGATGGAAAGAGGCGGGTGGGGCCGGATCGGGTTCACGGGCGGCGTATCGCATCCACCCTGGGCGAAACTGGTCGGATTAACCTGTACCGCAAGTTGATACCAGTCCCCGTACTTTGTTTCTGGACGTCCGGGATGAAGCAATTGTCATTTGGTCTGCCCCGCCGCACGCGAAGAGCGGAGCGAAACAGGCCGCCTTTCGGCCTGCGGCCCGACGTCCGCGTGGCGCAGCTTTCGGGCACGCCGGTCTTCGATAAAGTGGTCGCGTTCGCGCGTGATGAGTGGCAGGCATTGGAATCCTTCCAGCCAGGACTCCTCATCGGGCACGCGGCCGATCTGAAGCAATTGGCGGAATCGGTTCGCGCCGGGTTCATCGACCTCGCCAGCGTCGATTATGCGGTGTTTGTGCTCACGGCCTGCGGAGAACCGCCGGTCGACGACATCCTTCGCGTGCTTCTGTGGCAATCGTTCGGGGTTCCCGTATATGAGTTGTTGGTTACGGAAGACAAGGAACTTCTCGCGGCGGATTGCGAGGCGCAGGAAGGCTGGCATGTGCAGCCTGGAGTAGACGCAATGCTGCTGGACAACGAGTTGGTGTTGCGAACCGCCGCCGGCAAAGTTAGCCATACCGGTCAGACGGCCGAGATCGCTGCCGAAGCTTGCCAGTGCGGCCGCAAGACACCCCGGATTCTGAAGGTGGAACGCTTGCGCCGCCCCGCCGAGATCCGCCGTTTTGCAGCCATTGCGTAATGGCGATAGATTGGGCCTGGCGAGTTTAGGGGCGCATCATTCATAGCGCAGAGCCGTTACGGGGTCGATTCGGGTAGCTCGAACGGCAGGAAGCAAGCTCGCACCGAGAGTAACCGCCAGAAGCACAAGGCCGGAGAGCACCAAGGACATAGACTCCTGGACCGGTACGCCGAAAAAGGAACCATTCAGAAGGCGTGCCGTTGCTGCCGCCGCCAAGAGGCCGATTGCAAGGCCAATCGCGCCCATCACGACAGCTTGCAGAAGGAAGTCCCCGAGCACGTCTTTTCGTTGTGCTCCCAGCGCCATGCGAATTCCTATTTCCCGCGTGCGCTGCGCGGCATTGTAGGCGACGACCCCGAAAACTCCCACGATTGTGAGAATGAGCGCCAGCGCGGCGAAGGCTGAAACCAACGCGGTGATGCGCAACGGTTCCGCAAGCGAGCCGCGCACAAATTGAGCCAGCGATTGAACGTCATATAGAGGCAAGTCCTTATCAATTGCATGGACCTGCTTTCGAATCGCGGGCAGAAGCTGCAAAGGATCGCCTGCGGTCCGCACGAGTACATAAAGAGTATCGCTCGAAGGAATCTGTTGCAGGGGCCAATAGACTGTGGGTCTGGCCTCGCCCCCGACACCCTGCAATTTGACGTCCCCAACCACGCCGATGACGGTTCTCGGCCGTGTCGTGCTTCCCGATCCGTTCCACATCACGGGTTCAATCTGCTGACCAATCGGATCCTTCGATCCAAAATATTTCCGCGCAGCGGCACGGTTAATGACGACCACCGGCTCCGATGTGGCCGTATCGGCAGCGGTGAATACGCGGCCAGCGTGAATCCTCATTCCGAGTCCGCGAAAGTAATCGCCGCTGACTGCGGCGTACACGATGCCGGTCCATTGCCGCATGGGGATCGCGCGGCCCGCCACGTTGTCCAGCACCGTGTTTGAAACGTTGCTCTGGAGGGGCAATTGTGACCCCGCGCCAACGGAACCCACGCCGGGGAGCAGGCTCAGTCGAGTTTCGAGCTCCTGGAAAACCGAAGCTCGCCGGTTCTGATCGTATTGGGGTTCCGCAAGGCTTATGGGAAACGATAGCGTATGATCGGGCTCGAATCCGAGATCCACTTTTTGCAAGCGAATCAGGCCGAGTGTGAACAGGCTCGACGCACTGAGCAATACAGTGGCAAATGCAATCTGCGCGATGGTGAGGGCACGTTGCAAGCGCCGCTGCCCCACGCTTTCGCTAGTTGTTAAAGCAGCTTCTTTGAAGCCGTGCACCATGTCGGCCTTGAAGACGTGGATTGCCGGCGCGATGCTGAAGAGTAAGGCCGCAAGAAGGGCAATTGCGGCCCCAAATCCGAAGACCGCGTAATCGAATCCTGAAACTGGCCGGCCGGTGAAATTAAGCGGCACCGGCAAGTACCGGCTGCCCAAGGCGGCAAGCCACAATCCAAGGCCCAACCCGATAAGGGAAATCACCAGGCTTTCGATAAAGAGTTGACGGACAATGCGCCACCGGCCCGCGCCGACCGCCGCGCGGACATTCATCTCCCTACGCCGGCGTGTAATGCGAGCGGACATCAAGCCAGCAATATTGGCGCAGGTGAGCATGAAAACCGCGCCTGCCGCACCGAAGAGAAGTAGCAGGATCGGGCGGATATTCCCGGTGATGGACTCTTGCAGATCGCGGATGATGACACCTTCTTTCGGCGCTTCGTTCGGATACGTTCGCATCAGCATCGCGGCTACGCGGTCCATGTCGGATTGGGCCTGGTTGATGGATACGCCTGGCCTCAGGCGGCCGACTGCGTTGAGAAACGACATTCCACGCTCCGCGCTGACAGGTTTGGGCGAGCCCGGCGAGCGTTCTGAGAGGACGGCGGTCGTGACCCAGAAATCTGTGTGGTCGCCACCTGTATAGGATTTGAATCCGGGAGGCATGACCCCGACCACGACAAACGGCTTGCCGTCCAATAGGAGAGTTCGGCCCAGTATGCGCGGGCTTTGGGCGAACCGTTCCTTCCAAAGATTGTCACTGAGAATGACGGAATCCGCTCCGTTGTCCGCGGCAGGACCATCCTCCTCAGGGAGAAATGTTCTTCCCAAAACCGGCCGGACCTGGAGCACTTTGAAGAGACTCGCCGAACAGACGACGCCCTGGATGTGAGTTGCTTCTCCGGAACCGGTCAGCGTATACGAAGCCCCCGAATAGGCCGCCATATCCGAGAAGCTGTGATTCCACGCCCGCCAGTCTCGAAAATTGGGGTAGGACACCGGGGCGTAGTTTCCCGCCGACCCGAAGGAGTCCCACAGGCGTACCAGCCGGTGGGAATCCGGAAAGGGAAGCGGGCTTAGCAGAACTGAATGAACGACGCTGTAAATGGCCGTGTTTGCTCCGATACCGAGAGCGAGAGCCAATATTGAGACGATCGAAAACCCGGGGCTTCGGGTAAGGACCCGGAAAGCAAACCGCACGTCTTTGCCGATACTCTCCAGCGGTCTCCATGCGCTGACGCTCCGGGTCACCTCCTTTACGAGGCCGA
Source organism: Bryobacteraceae bacterium (assembly GCA_025980435.1). Classification (GTDB taxonomy): domain Bacteria; phylum Acidobacteriota; class Terriglobia; order Bryobacterales; family Bryobacteraceae; genus Bog-105. The sequence goes on along the minus strand of JAICXK010000058.1, from coordinate 6,340 downwards.
CGTTTCCGAATTCACGCAGCGCTGCGCTGTTTGCATTGCTTGGCGATTCGCCGCGCTCGATGCGGTCTTGAAACGCCATTTGCAAGTGGCTGCGGATTTCTTCATCGAGTTCCTGTTCGCGCCGTCGAGATCGCCAAAAATCCAGGAAGTTCATTTGCCTGTAGACATCCTACCACTCTGAGCAGTAGAGGATCTACAGCCTCCCAAAACGGCAGGCCACCCAAAGCGATGGCCTGCCCCCACCCCGCTCCCGGCAAAGTGGTCTAATCGGCAGAAGGTGAACAAAAATGGCTCAATGGAGACCCGATCAAAGCTTTTATCCCTCGCCCAAAATGGCGATGGAAGCGCCTGCGGAAAAGATTGCATATGTTTCCCTGCTGAATTCGAATGAGAGCTCGGCCGATGCTCTCGGTGTAGTCGACGTAGACCCGGCTTCGAGCGCCTATGGCCGCCTTATCGGGCAGGTCGACATGCCGAACGCCGGTGACGAGCTGCATCACTTCGGATGGAATGCCTGCAGCTCCTGCCTGTGTCCGTACTCGCCGCATCCGCACATGGAGCGGCGCTATCTGGTAGTGCCGGGACTACGCTCCTCGCGTATCCACATTCTGGACATCAAGCCGGACGCGCGAAACCCGCGGATCGTGAAGGTAATTGAGCCGGAGGCGGTCATGAGGGGAACCGGGTACAGCCGTCCGCACACCTCGCATTGCGGGCCGGATGGCATCTACATGAACGCGATCGGTTCGGTCGATGGTGGAGGCCCTGGCGGGATCTTCATGATGGATCCTGAAACCTTTGAATTAAAGGGCGCCTGGGAAAAGGAGCGTGGGCCGCAATTCCTGGCCTATGATTTCTGGTGGCACCTGGGGCACGACACCATGCTCACCAGTGAATGGGGCACGCCCGATATGGTGGAAAACGGGGTAAATCCGGAACTGTTGTTGGCCGGAAAGTATGGCCACGCGATCCATATATGGGACCTCGCCAAACGCCGTCATCAGCAGGTGCTCGACTTGGGAGCGGAGCAGCAGATGGCGCTGGAACTACGCCCCTCGCACGACCCGAACAAAACCTACGGATTCGTGGGCGTGGTGGTCTCGCTCAAAGATTTGTCTGCTTCGGTTTGGCTCTGGCATCGCGAAGGCGCCAATGGCAACGGCGCGTGGAAGATTCGGAAGGTGATCGAGATTCCGGCCGAACCGGCGGACGCAGAGCGATTACCGCCATTGCTGAAAGGGTTCGGCGCGGTTCCGCCGCTGGTTACCGACATCGACCTTTCGCTGGATGACCGCTTCCTTTACGTTTCGTGTTGGGGCACGGGCGAGCTGCGCCAGTACGACGTATCCGATCCGTTCCAGCCGATCCAGACGGCTTCGGTGAGACTCGGCGGGATCGCGCGGCGGACGGCTCATCCGGGCCAACCGGACAAGGCACTCAATGGCGGTCCGCAAATGGTGGAGATAAGCCGTGACGGACGCCGCGTGTACGTGACCAACTCGTTGTATCGAAGCTGGGATCAACAGTTCTATCCGGAGGGCCTGCAGGGATGGCTGGCGAAACTGGACGTGTCCGATGGCGGCGGGATGGAACTCGATCCGAAGTTGTTCCTGCAGCTTGATCGGATGCGGCCTCACCAGGTACGCCTGGAGGGCGGCGACGCTTCCTCCGATTCGTATTGTTTTTCGTGACGGGCGCCGATGACGCACGAGATGAGCATGTCGCTCTCGTCCGTCGCCGTGCTGCTAGGGATGGGCGCTTTTCACGGAGTTAATCCGGGGATGGGCTGGCTGTTTGCGGTGGCACTCGGGATGCAAGAGCAGCGCCGGACAGCGGTATGGCGCGCGCTGCTGCCGCTTGGTGCGGGGCATGCACTGGCGATCGCGGCCGCGGTTGCGATCGCGGTACTGGCAGGAATCGCCGTGCCACTCCACGATCTCCGCTGGCCGGTGGCAGGCATTCTCATTGCCCTGGGCGCTTCCAGGCTGATTCGCCACCGGCATCCCCGCTGGGTAGGCATGCGGGTGGGAATGGCCGGCTTGACGCTATGGTCGTTTCTGATGGCATCCGCTCATGGCGCAGGTCTCATGGTCGTTCCAGTGTTCCTCGCAATGGCGGTGGCGGGACATGGGGAACACCACATGATGGTTGCGTCAGCACCGGTTGCCGCGATCTTTGCGACGCTCGTGCATGCGCTGGGTTATCTGCTGGTCACCGCAGTGATCGCGGTGCTGGTGTTCGAAAAGCTGGGCGTGGGACTGCTGCGCAAGGCATGGCTCAATTTGGATGTGATCTGGGCCGCGGCATTGATCGGCACCGGGGCGATTACGGTTCTGATGTAGCGGCGCCAGATGCCCAAAGTTGGTGCGCCCGGACAGATTCGAACTGCCGACCTTCTGGTTCGTAGCCAGTTTTCACCCTGAAGCCACACGTACACTTACTAGGTACTAACGAAGTAAGTTACTGACTTTATTACGCCACATAGTACCGGTACTTCAGACCACTTTGGATGCCTTCGGCCAAAAGTAGTTACAAAAGAAGTTACAATTTCTACATAGGGCTCAGTCGGCTTCTACATAGACACCTGAACCAGCTCCGAAAACCAGAGCGACTGAGGAACCACGATGGCGCCCGCCACTCCGCTGTTATCGCAGCGGCCGAACACGAACCCTACGAACCAATCTCCGCCCTTGCTCTTCGCATCGCCGCTAGGCCGCGCCTCAGTGCTATGTACTCGTCGCGCGTAAGATCCATGGACTGCAGAGCCAGGCGATCCGCACTCCACATGCACAAATCGTAAACCGCCATCTCTGGCGCCATACGCTCCTCCAGCGGCGGTTCCTCTGGCGTCCAACCGGGATCGAACTGCTGGCCCACTTCGACGTCCTCATCATCATCATCATCAAACTTCGCGACATTTTTCAGTTCCGTACCGGCTTTCGTCGTCATGAGCGCAGCCTATCGCACGACGCGCGACAGACGCCACCGTCAGAATGCCCAGGTAAGCCCCCTACAGCGGCGCCAGAGTCCGCGTGTACGATTTCACTCTTTAGCCGGACCTCCGGGACTCCCGAGTTTTAGGGGCATGGGGAGGGGTGGGTGGGTCAGCTAAAAAAAACCCCGGACCCAGCAGCAGCATCCGAGGCCCCGAGCACGCGATCATCCGATGCGCGCCAGCCGCGGGCCAGCGCCGCAGCCGGACAGCCTGCAAGCTTGCGCGAACACCCGACGTCGAAGCTCGGAACGACACCATGAGGCAGAACACGGAGCCAGCGGCCCGCGTACGATCCGCGACAGCAGCCCGGCGCAGCGGGGGCGCGCCGGTTTCTTTCATGGCCAGCGTCGCTCGTTACGGCCTGCCACGCGCTCCGCAAATTTGAAACCCGCTTGGCGTCCGCTGCGCTCCCGCCCGTCGCGCAAATTTACTTCGGCGTTCGGCCTCCACTCCGCGCAAAAACGGCCATGAAACCGTCGCTTCTTCCCGCCGCTCCTTCGTGGGCCGTTCCGGTGCGCGTCCCGTTCCTCTGGCTCGTGCTCGCCGGCTTCGGCCTGCGCACGTCCTGGCTCCTCGCGTCTCAGCGCGCGCGCGTCAGCCCGTTTCACCAGTCGCTCATCGTTCAGCAGGTCGCGGCGTCCCGCCGCGTGTGGCTCTCGCGCTGGTGGCTTCTGTGCTCTCTGCCGGCGCTCGTGCGGGCGCTCGCCCGCCCATAATCCGGGCACCACCGGGCGCGGCCGCAACCGCACCAGCGCCCCGCGATCCCGGATCGGCGCAAACATTGACGCAGCAGTCGACCCACACAAGGTGCGCTTCGCGAATCGCTGCAGGCGCAAGGAAAGCCCCGCCAGCGCTACCCCCCGCCGTGTTCCCTTCCCCCTGGACCCCCATCCCTCCGGCACCCCCCGCATCAAGGAATCCCCAGGGGGAAGGCGAACCCTCTCCCGCGCCCCATCTCTTGATGTGCTGCCGCACGGGGCGCTCCTGTAGGGGGGCCAGCGCCTCACCACGGTCCCCGGTTCGCCCTTCGGGTGGGCGGGGCAACACACCTTACGCTCGCGGCCGAAAACCTGCCCGGCGCCGATGCGACACACAGGTAGCAACGCAACTATCCAACCCGGCGCAGCACGTTCTCGCGCCCCTCGCATTTCTTTGCCAGCTTCGCTCCGCTCCGCCGGCCGGCCGCAGGCGCAGGTACAAATGACAAATCTCACTAACACATCGGAGCGGAGCAGGCACATCGCCGATGATTTACCGAGCCCCCTTCCCGTTCCCCCAAGGGAAGCCGGGGCGAGTGGGTTCCCCTCACGCCTGGCAGAGGGGGCCAGGCTCTCCCCACAAGAGGGCCAGCCCCCTTGTGCATCCCCCGAGATCGGCCAGCCGCTAACTGGTTTTCAGAGCCAGCGGCTGCGCCAGGTCAGCCAAAGGCCGAGGTCGTGACATACGAGCGAGCGCACTCTGGCGCCGCGATATGACCACGGGCGCGGTCTTCGTCACCGAAACGCGGCCACGCTTCGGCGTGAGCTTCCGAGTTGCAGCGAGAGTCGCGGGAAGGTGCTTGCCATCCGTCGCCGTCGCTTGCACCTCCGTGCCATCGGCGGCATCAGCCACCACCGCAACCGGATCGCCCGCCAGCTTCGACTTATCAACCGTGCCCATGCCAACCCGCCCGCCACCGGCGGCCGGATCGGCAGACCCGAGCACCTGTGGCAGCTCGTCGTTCTTCGCGGCCTTCCGGATCTCGGCCCCGCTCGTCAGGTCAGGCCGAAACAGATAAATGTTTCCGAACTGGTCGGCTGTCACCGAAGTGCCCGGCGGGTAAACATCAGGAGCCGCGGTCCCCTTGGGCAGCATCACCGCCGCGCGCCCGCCCAACGCCAATTGCTGGGTTTGAATTGCGATCGTTTCGGGTGATTCAGGCTCAGTCGGAACCGCCGCCGTAGGCGGATCCGGAGTCGCCTCCGAAACACGCTCGACCTGTTGCTTCGCCTTCGCGCGCGCCGGCACCACACCACCATCAGCCATCGGCACGGCAGGAGCAGATGGAGCCCCAACCGGCGGCGGAGCTGGCACACCAGGCACTGCGTCGGGCGACGCTACAGGGGCCGCGCTACCACCGTCCGGCGTCTGATCGAGTTCCGCACGATGACGCCAGTACGCCGCACGACCCCGATTCATTTCCGCTTGCGCCTCCAACTGTTGGCTCTTCCACCATGCCGACTGCTTGGCGCTCTCAATCTCCGCGCGTGTCCGAGCCGGAGCGAGCATGTTTTGCTGCCACCGCGTCATGGCCTCGCCGTACCCGGGAGCCAGGATATTTTGGCCCATCGCTCCGATGTCGATGGGCGTGCGTGTGCGCCCAGCGGCATTCGACCATCCGGCCAACCCGCCAGCGGCGCCAGCGAGCGCGCGTTGCCACCATTTCGGCTCGGGGAGGTGGGGCCGCTGCGAGTAAGCACGACCCAATCCGTCTAGCGCAGCCTCAACGCCGGTGTCGGGCAGCGCAGACGAAGGAACACCCTGCCACCAGCGCGCAGACCCCGCCGGAACGGAAGCCGCATCACTCGAGGGAGTATCGCCCACACTGGCCCGCGGCGGCGGCGCGACCAGGAGAGCCAGATCGTCCTCGCCATCGAGGTACGAGGCAGGAGCCGAAAAACCATCCATGCCCCATTTTGTTCTGACCGCGGGAATAACACCAGAGCTAGTCGAGAGGGCAAAACTAATCTTGAACCACCATGTCCCAAAGATCGGGAACGGCCCAACGAGTGCACCAAACCTCTACACATGAAACGCACCGCACTACGCATGAACGAGCACGCCTGGAAGCGCGGATTCACAGACGGCCGCTTGCAAAAATACGCTAACCCATACCGGTCAGGCACCACAGAAAGATGGTCGTACTGCGCAGGCCAGATCGAGGGCAAAGCCGCCAGCAGCAACGCGCCCAACCGCAATACCCTTTTAACGGGGACGGCACAGTACGATCGGCACGGCCACGTCAGCATCAGCGGCAGCGGCCGGCAGTAACGGCACCACGATCCGAACCTCAGCCTGCACGGCCACATTCTGCAACTCGCCCGTCAGCCGGCCCAACAGCTCCGCATTACCGCGCGTCTCGCGAATAAGACCAGCAGCGGAGCGAATCGCGTCCAGGCACGTCTTCAGGTCCTTAGCACGCCGCGCTTGGGTCAGGATGCTCTCTGCGTCTGCATAAAGAGCCTCTGTCCGCGCGCGCAGTTGCCTAACGTGATCGACCAGCGCATCGGCCCGCAGCACCTCGCCGGCTGCCTGAGAGGCCTGCAGCGATTGGAGAAGATGTTCGCTCTTGTGCCTAAAGAGCGC
>JAICXK010000377.1 GCA_025980435.1 Bryobacteraceae bacterium | reverse complement strand
TTTTGGCGCTCCTGATACTATTGCTCCTGACTCCATGCACGACGTAAAGCCATCGCATGCCACTCAACGGACTTACTAATTTGCCGGCTCTTTTTGCTGCCGTGACCGCGCCGGAAAAGCTCTTATCCTTAAGCCCGGTCGATCTCCTGATCATCGTCCTGTATTTCGCTATGGTGCTGGGCATCGGCTGGTATCTCAAGCGCTTCACAAAAACCGGCGAAGATTTCTTTCTGGCCGGCCGCGACATGAGCGCCTGGATTGCCGGTCTCAGCTTCGTGGCCGCCAACCTGGGCTCGCTCGAATTGATGGGCTGGGCCGCTTCGGCATATCAATACGGCATTCTCGCCACGCACTGGTATTGGATCGGCGCAATTCCGGCCATGTTGTTTCTCGGCATCGTGATGATGCCGTTTTATTACATTTCCAAAACGCACTCGGTGCCCGGGTACCTGCAGCTTCGATTCGGCGAATCTGCGCGCGGCCTCTCCGCCATCTGCTTCGCCATCATGACCATCCTGATGAGCGGCATCAATATGTACTCCATGGCGCTGGTGATGAAAATCATTCTTGGCTGGGATATCCATTTCAGTATCTGGATTTCTTCGCTCACGGTCGCGGTTTACGTCGTGCTCGGCGGCCTGCTTTCAGCCATCTTTAATGAAGTGTTGCAGTTCTTCCTCATTTGGCTTGGCGCTCTGCTTATTCCCATCATCGGCTTGACCGAAACGGGCGGCTGGGATGGAATGGTGCATCGGATTGCGCACCGGTTTCCTGCGCAGGATTTCACTCATTTATGGGCCGGTCTGGGATCCTTCACGAGCAATCCGATGGGCATTCAATGGACCGGAATCGTGTTCGGCCTTGGTTTCGTGATTTCATTTGGGTACTGGACGACTGACTTTCTGGTTGTCCAGCGCGTCCTGGCCGCGAAAGATCTCCGCAGCGCCAAGATGGCGCCGATTATCGGCTCATTCTTCAAGATGGCTCTGCCCCTTATCGTGATTCTTCCCGGACTCTTAGGGCTGGCGGTGCTGCCCGAACATCTGGTCGGCGAATCGCAAGCCGGCCCTGGAGTCCACACCTATAACGAAGTGCTTCCTCTGATGCTGGCGCGGTATTGCGGCCCGGGGTTGCTCGGCTTGGGCATCACCGCTTTGATCGCTGGATTCATGTCGGGCATGGCGGGCAATGTCAGCGCCTTCGCGACAGTCTGGACCTACGATATTTATCGCGCCTTCATCCGCAAAGGCGCCAGCGACAAGCATTACGTCGATATGGGCCGCTGGTGCACCATTCTGGGCGTTCTGGTCAGCATTGGCACCGCTTATCTGGTGATGCAGTTTCTCAGCATCATGGATTACGTGCAGGCGCTGTTCAGCATCTTCATCGCTCCCCTCTTTGGAACGGTGATCCTGGGTATGCTCTGGAAACGGGCCACTCCAGCGGCCGGATTCTGGGGGTTGCTGGCCGGAACGCTTTCTTCAATCGGCATGTTTCTCTGGGTGGAGTTCGATCCTTCGGCGCTGCGCTATATCGCGCTGTCGCCCCACGCCAAGGACATGGCCGAGAATATGTACCGGGCGCTCTGGTCGTGGATCATCTGCGTGATTGTTACTGTCGTGGTGAGCCTGATGACCCGGCCGAAGCCGGAAACCGAACTTGCCGGACTGGTCTACGGCGCAACGGAGATTCCATCCGAAGGACATCTTCCGTTGTATCAGCGCCCTATCTTTTTGGCGGGCATTGTGCTGGTAATCTTCGTCATTCTGAACGTTATCTTCTGGTAGACACATGCACGGCGGACACGGTTCCCTTTCCATCTGGTTCTTTATCGGGGTCTTATTGACCGCATATGGCGTGATTATCACGGCAGCGGGCATCTATGAATTATCCTCACCACCGGCGAATCCGCCAGTGCTCGCGAGCCTGCACGCGAGTATCTGGTGGGGCGCCGTTCTGCTGGTGATCGGCCTTATCTATTTCATTCGATTTTTTCCAAGGAAGAAGTAAATGGCAGACTCAGAACGGCCCGCCAAACTCGGGCTCATCATAGGAAATCGCGGGTTCTTTCCCGCTCACCTGGCGTCAACCGGGCGGCAGGACATGATTCGCGTTTTGCAAACTGCGGGAGTCGAAGTGATTGCGTTGACACCGGAGGAATCACAGGCCGGCGCGGTCGAAACGTTTCAGGAGGCCAGCCGCTGCGCGGAACTCTTCCGCAAGCATCGTGACACCATCGACGGGATTATCGTATCTCTGCCTAACTTCGGCGATGAACGGGCCATTGCGGATACGCTGCGGCTGGCTGCGCTGCCCGTGCCGGTGCTAATCCAGGCAACGCCCGACACGCCCGGGAAGATGACCATCAGCGACCGGCGGGACAGCTTCTGCGGCAAGATGTCGGCCTGTAACAACCTGATGCAGTACGGGATTCCCTATTCGCTGACTACTCTGCACACCGAAGCTCCGGGCTCGGATGAATTCAAGAAGGATCTCGACTGGTTCCTCGCGGTGTGCCGGGTCGTGCGCGGCATGCGCGGCCTGAGAGTGGGTTCGATCGGCGCGCGGCCGGCGGCGTTCAATACGGTCCGGTACAGCGAAAAGCTGCTGGAGGCGAACGGCATTTCGGTGGTGACCGTTGATCTCTCTGAGATTCTCGGCCGTATTCAGCGCATGAATGCCGACGATCCCGCGGCTCAAAAGAAGCTCGCTGATATCAAGAGCTACGTGCCCACTGGAGATGTCCCTGACTCTTCGTTGCTGAAGATGGCTAAGCTCGGAGCCGTGATCGACGGCTGGATGCGCGAGAACGAACTCCATGTCAGCGCGGTGCAATGTTGGACTGCGCTCGAGGAGTACTTCGGCGTGGTGCCTTGCACGGTCATGAGCATGATGAGCAATAACCTGATGTCGAGCGCCTGCGAGGTGGATATCGTCGGCGTCGTCAGCATGCACGCCTTGCGGCTCGCCTCGGGAACGCCAAGCGCCTTGCTCGATTGGAACAATAATTACGGCGAAGACCCGAACAAGGCGGTTTGCTTTCATTGCGCGAACCTCCCGAAGCATTTCTTTCAAGACATGAAGATGGACTACCAGGCCATCATCGCCGGGACCGTGGGGAAGTTGAATACGTTTGGGACAGTCGTGGGTAAGGTGAAGGCTTCTCCCATGAGCTACGCGCGTTTTTCGACAAGAGACCGCGAAGGAAAGATCCGCGGATACCTGGGCGACGCCCGATTTACGGACGATCCGCTGATGACGTTTGGGGGCGCCGGCGTGGTGGAGATTCCGCGCATGCAGGATCTGCTCCGTTACATTTGCGAGCAGGGATTTGAGCATCACACGGCCGCAAACCTGGCGCACACCTCGGCCATTGTTTATGAGGCGGCAACAAAGTATCTGGGCTGGGAGGTGTACTGGCATAAGGCATGAGCACGATTGTCGCGGGAGTAGATTTCGGAACGCTCACCGTCCGGGTCTCCATTTTCGATAAAGAGAAGGGAAGACTCGGGGAGGGCATCGCCGGATATCCGCTATGTCGCAAGCGAAGCGACCCCGATCACGCGACCCAGAGCCATGCCGATCACATGAAGGCGCTGGCGGAGGCTATGCGTGCGGCGCTCGGGAAATCGGGAGTCCACGGTTCGTCAATTGCCGCGATTGCGCTGGATACAACGGGCTCAAGCGTGATTCCCGTGGGCGAGGACCTGGAACCGCTGGACGATTACTATTTGTGGGCCGATCACCGCGCGTGGCGCGAGGCCGCCGAGATTACTTCGAAAGCGCGCGAGACCGGGCTGCAGGCAATCGACTGGTGTGGAGGCGTGTATTCTTCCGAATGGGGTTTCTCAAAGCTGCTGCAC
>JAICXK010000188.1 GCA_025980435.1 Bryobacteraceae bacterium | reverse complement strand
ATTCCGACACCGCACGTTCCACACGGTTGGGACGCAGGGGTTCTCTTTGAGGAATCAGAACGAACGTTGTTCTGCTCGGATCTTTTTCATCAATGGGGTCATCTCGAACCGGCAACTGCAGATAGCATAATGGACCGCTGCAGAGATGCGCTTCTTCAGGCTGAGGCTGGCCCGTTTGCGAACTACGTGCCCTACACGCACCATACCGGTCGCGTGCTCGAGAGTTTGGCGGAATATGGCCCGAAGACGCTCGCTGCCATGCATGGCTCGACATATTACGGTGACGGAGCACAGGCCCTCCGGGATCTCGCGACCGTGATGCGCGACGTGCTCGGTCCCAAAGCGCAGGAGGGTGAAATCACGCCGATCGGAACAGTCGAAAGCGCGGACTCTGCGCAGCCGTAGATGGCAAGTTATCCATTTCGACAGCCGGTAACCGTAAGTTGTGCAGCCTGTTCGCGTCACCGGGGATGCTGTTGATTTCCTTCAGGCGCGCTATCATTATTGATCCTTGCGTGTCCTATCCAGATTCCGTCCGCTATCTCTATTCGCTCGGCAATGAGCTAAAAGCCGGAGCGAAGTTCGGCCTGGAGCGAATGCGGATACTGCTAACTCGGCTGCGCAACCCGGAGCGCGGCCAGCGTTTCGTTCATGTGGCGGGAACAAACGGTAAAGGTTCCACCTGCGCCATGATCGCGAACGCTTTGAAGCACGCGGGCTATCGGACCGGCCTCTATACGTCACCGCACCTCATCGAACCAACGGAGCGGATTCAGATCAACGGCAATCCGGTTACAGCCGCGGAGTTCACCCGGGCGTTTGAGATCGTTCATAGCGCGGCCGAAGCGCTCCTGGCGGAAGATCAAATTGATGCGCATCCATCGTATTTCGAAACCGTCACAGCCATGGCGCTCGTTCTTTTTCAGGGGAGCTGCGATATCAGCGTGATAGAAGTGGGCCTTGGCGGCCGACTTGACGCCACAAACGTTATCCTGCCGGAGTTGTGCGTCATTACCCCGGTATCTTTCGATCACGAGTCGTTTCTTGGGAACACGCTGGCGTCCATCGCCGCGGAGAAAGCCGGCATTCTGAAACCCGGCGTCCCCGTGGTCGTTTCGCGGCAATTCACGGCCAGCGAAGCGGTGATCTCGAACCGGGCGCGAGAACTGGGTTGCGAAATCATGCGCACCCGCGATCTCCGGGTCTCCGATATCACCCTGACTCCACGAGGCTCGGAGTTCGTCGTCGAAGGCGTTCCCTATCAATGCAGCCTTGCGGGTGAGCATCAGATCGAAAATGCAGCGGCCGCGATTCTTGCCTGCCGCTCTTTAGGCGTGAATACCGTAGCCATTCAAGCCGGCCTTAAAGACGTACGCTGGCCAGGACGCCTGGAATTCGTCCGGCAGAATCCCGATTTTGTTCTGGATGGGGCGCATAATCCAGCCGGGGCCGCCGCGCTTGCGTGCTATATCCGCCATTTCTGCTCAAATCGTCCGGTATGGATCGTATACGGCGCGATGCGCGACAAGGCGATTGAAGAAGTAACGGCGCAGTTGTTCCCGCTCGCACAGAAGTTAATCGTCACCGCGCCCGATTTTCCGCGGGCTCTCCGGCCAGAAGCAATCCTCTCGGTTACCGCCCATCCAAGCCCGGTTGTAGCAGAAACCCTTTCGGCAGCGATCGCGGTTGCGCGTACCGCGCCCCAAGACGCTATCGTTTTCTTTACCGGCTCGCTGTTCCTGGTGGGCGAAGCGCGAGCCCTTTTAATAAGATGAAGCATTAATGCGAAAGCTGCGCGGCCTGTTGTTTGCCGATCCTGCAATCGTTTTTGCAACTATTTTCTTCGGCACGATCAGCCTGATCGCCTCCTTCTTCGATAACACCGGCGTTTTACAGATTCGGGTAGCCCGGGCCTGGGCCCGAACCTTGCTGGCGGTAAGCGGCGTCCGGGTTAACGTGGAAGGGCTCGATCGAATCGATCCCGGAGGAAGCTATGTCTTCGTTTCGAATCATCTGAGCTATATGGATACGCCGGTCGCGCTCGCGCACATCCCGGCGCAGTTTCGTTTTCTGGCCAAGCGGGGCTTGTTTCAGATTCCTTTTCTGGGCACTCATCTCAGCAGGGCGGGCCACATTCCAGTCCCGCGCGAGGATCCTCGCGCCGCGGTCAAAACGCTGCAATCGGCGGCCGAGGCGATTCAACAGAAGCGGATTTCCATGCTGATCTTCCCGGAGGGCGGGCGATCGGAGGGCATACTGCGCCCGTTCAAAGAAGGCGGAGCTTACATTGCTATTCGCGCGGGAGTGCCGGTCGTGCCACTGGTGATGATCGGAACGCGAGAGATATTGCCTTATGGGGCGGGAGTCGTGCTCTCCGGTAGTGTGACGCTGCGCGTGCTGCCACCTATCGATACGACGCAGCTTACCTTAAAGGATCGAGGCGCGTTGACTGCCCAGCTACGCGCTGTAATTCTGAACGAACTTGAGCCGGCCCGCGAATCAGCAGCACCCGGTCTTGGCTAGAACAATTTCGTCAATCTGCACCAGAGTCGGATAACGGCCTGTGTAGCAGGAGTAGCAGAAGCGCCCGTTCGTATCGTCGACTGAATCGCGCAACGATTCAAGCGACAAATAGGCGAGGGAATCGGCCTCCACATACTCGCGAATCTGTTCGATGGTGTTGTTGGCCGCAATCAATTCGCGCTGCGTCGGGGTATCCACTCCGTAATAGCAGGGCGAGATGGTCGGCGGGCAGGAAATCCGGAGGTGAACTTCTCTCGCGCCGGCATTACGCATCATTCGAACGATTTTGCGGCTGGTCGTGCCCCGCACGATGGAATCGTCCACGAGCACTACTCGTTTACCTTCCAGCAAGTGCCGGACCGGATTCAATTTCAATTTAACGCCGAAGTCGCGAATCGCCTGCGAAGGCTCAATGAAGGTGCGCCCGACATAATGATTGCGAATCAGGGCCTGTTTATAGGGGATTCCGGATTCGGCTGCGTATCCGATCGCAGCGGCTACGCCTGAGTCGGGCACGGGAACAACCACGTCGGCTTCGACCGGATGCTCGATGGCCAGCAAGCGGCCCATCTTTTCGCGAGATTCCGCAACGGCTTTGCCGAAGACAATGGAATCAGGGCGCGAGAAGTAAACATGCTCGAATGAGCAGTGCGCCGTAACACCAGGCGTCGTATAAAGCTCGCGCGTCATGCCCTCCGGGCCGATGATAACCATTTCACCCGGCTCCACGTCGCCAACGTACGTCGCGCCGATCAGATCGAAAGCGCAGGTCTCGGATGCGAAGATCGTAGCCGGCTGCCCGTCCGGTAGTTCCAGGCGTCCGATCGCCAGCGGCCGGAATCCGTGCGGATCCCTTGCCACAATGATTCGATCTTCGGCCAGGAACACAAGGGAGAATGCGCCCTCAATCTGCAACAAGGCATCACGTAGCGCGCCCGACAGGGTTCGTTCGCGGGAGCGGGCCACCAGGTGCAACACCACTTCGGTATCGCTCGTCGATTGGAATATAGATCCGTCTTCTTCGAGTTCCCGCCTTAGTTCGATCGCGTTCGTGAAATTTCCGTTGTGCGCGACGGCCACCTGCCCCTTGTTGCAAGCCACCGACAAGGGCTGCGCGTTACGCAGCGACGTGTCGCCTGCGGTGGAATATCGGGTATGCCCGATCCCCAGGTTTCCCGGGAGCTGGTTCAGGACATCGGGCGTGAAGATCTCCGCGACATGCCCCATTTTCCGAACGCTGTAGATCTTGTGCCCGTCGCTGGTAGCGATTCCGGCGCTCTCCTGCCCGCGGTGCTGTAAGGCGTAAAGCCCCAGGTACACCAGGTTTGAGGCCTCCGGGTGACCGTACAGCGCGAAGACGCCGCACTCCTCGTGGAGCTTATCGAAAGGGAGATCTTCCTCTTTCAGGTCAGACATTCGTGTTCACCAATACGGGGTTGTGGAGGAGGTCTTCTAAGGAGTGAGTCCATAGATCCTTCAGCTCGTCAACACGGCTGTCGATCAATAGCTGATTCCGGTTACGGATGATCACTCTCGATTCGAGTGTAACTCCGATTGCGACCGCATCCACGCGGTTTTTCCGGGCAGCATCAAAAACTTTCTGTGGATCGCCTGTGGAAACCAGAATACGCGAGGGGCCTTCATGGAACAGCAACATCTCTGGCGGCAGACTGGAATCGAGATTCACATCCGCCCCTAGGTTGCCGGGCCCAAAGCAGGATTCCACCAGCGCTACGGCCAAGCCGCCTTCGCCGACATCATGCGCCGATTCAACCGAGCGTTCGCGAACCAGTTCGCGGATGGTTGACTGGACCCGCTTCTCGTAATCCATATTGAGAGCCGGGGGCTTGCCCCACAGGGAGTCGCAAATGACCTTCGCGTACTGAGTCGCCCCGAGCTCGTGAGAATCGGGGTTGCCGAGTCCCCCCAGAGCGATGATCGCCAAGCCGCCCTTTTTGAAAGCTGTCCCAACAGGAATGGCTGTTTCCAGCGTGCCCACAATCCCGACTACGGGCGTGGGGAAGATCGGGGTTCCGAGCGTTTCGTTATAGAGGCTGACGTTTCCACCTGTTACGGGTACTTCGAAGAATTTGCAGGCCTCGGCCAAACCTTCAATCGATTCCACGATCTGGGCCATGATCTCCGGCCGCTCGGGGTTGCCGAAGTTGAGGTTGTTGGTGGTCGCGATGGGCAGCGCGCCTACCGTGGACAAGTTCCGGCAGCACTCGGCAACGATCAGCTTTGTGCCTTCGCGCGGATCGAGCGCGCAATACCGTCCGTTGCCGTCGAGCGCCATCGCGACGGATGTATTCGTGCCCTTGATGCGAACGATAGCGGCATCGCCGCCAGGACCAGCGAGCGTGTTCGTGCGGACTTGATAATCGTATTGCTCATAGATCCACTTTTTGGAACACAGATCGCCCGATGCCAGCAGCTTCTTCAGGTCTGACGTGAAGTCGTTGCTGCGAATGTCCGGACCATGCTGGGGAGCCGTGCGCAGCGGCGACGTGAAGGGTCGGTTGTATTTCGGCGCTTCATCGGCCAGCGCGCGATTTGGAATCTCGGCGAACACTTCGCCGTGATTCTTCACTCGCAACAAGCCGTCGTCGGTGACCACACCGATTGCTACCGCGTCCAGGCCCCATTTCCGGAACACGGCGAAGACTTCTTCTTCGCGGCCGCGTTCTGCGACCAGCAGCATGCGTTCCTGCGATTCCGAAAGCATCATCTCGTAGGGGGTCATGCCGGATTCGCGCTGCGGAACGTACTGCAAGTCGATCTCGATGCCAGTGCCGGCCCGACTGCCCATTTCGCAGGTCGACGATGTCAACCCCGCCGCGCCCATATCCTGGATACCGACGATCGCGCCGGTTTTCATCGCTTCCAGGCAGGCCTCCAAAAGCAGCTTTTCCATAAACGGATCGCCCACCTGGACATTGGGCCGCTTCTGTTTCGATTCTTCGGTAAATTCCGCCGAAGCCATCGAAGCGCCGTGAATGCCGTCGCGTCCGGTCTTCGCGCCTACATAAATGACGGAATTCCCAACGCCGCTGGCTTTCCCATAGAAAATCTCGTCGTGGCGGAACACGCCAAGAGCGAAAACGTTTACAAGCGGGTTCCCGTCGTAGCTCTCTTCAAAGGCGCACTCGCCGCCGACGGTCGGAACACCGAAGCAATTGCCGTAATGCGCGATGCCGGAAACCACACCCTCCAGAATCCGCCGATTGCGCTCTCCTGTTTTGGGATCGTCCAACCTGCCAAAGCGGATGGAATCCAACACGGCGATCGGTCTGGCTCCCATCGTGAAGATGTCGCGCAAAATGCCGCCCACACCGGTCGCGGCGCCCTGAAACGGTTCAATAAAGCTCGGATGGTTATGCGACTCGATCTTAAAAGCAATGGCGATCCCGTCGCCGACGTCGATAATTCCGGCGTTCTCTCCGGGCCCCTGCAGTACGCGCGAGCTTTCGGTGGGAAGCTTCTTGAGGTGGATGCGCGAACTCTTATAGGAACAGTGCTCGCTCCACATCACGCCGAAAATGCCAAGCTCCGTGATGCTCGGCTCGCGACCGAGCAGACCCAATATCTTTTCGTATTCGGAGCTAGTGAGTTGATGCGCGGCGATCACATCCGGCGTGATCTTCATGATCGCGATGCGGGCACTCCGGCAGTCACAAGTGAGTTTAGGATCGTCAACCCATCCGTGTTTCCAACCAGCGGATCGGCCGCGCGTTCCGGATGAGGCATCATGCCCATAACGTTGCGTCCGGCATTCAGGATACCCGCAATATTCCGCATGGAACCGTTGCAATTGACACGATACCGAAGCACAACCCGATCTTCGGCCTCAAGCTGATCGAGCACCTGTTCGTCGGCAACATAGCAGCCCTCGCCATGTGCAACCGGCAATGTAAGCGTCTGGCCTTTTGCGGCCTCGTGCGTGAAAGGGGAATCCGTTGTGACTACTTCAAGAGGAACGGCCTTACAAACAAATTTCAAATTTGCATTGCGCACCAGCGCGCCGGGTAGCAGGCCCGCTTCCGTCAGCACCTGGAAACCATTGCAGATACCAAGTACCAGTCCACCGTCCCGCGCGAACGTTTTCACGGCCTGCAGAACGGGTGAAAACTTCGCAATTGCTCCGCAGCGAAGGTAATCACCGTACGAAAAACCGCCCGGAAGAATTACCGCATCAACGTCGCCGACAGCGCGGGAGTCGTGCCAAATGAATTCGGCGCGCTGGCCCAGATTCCGCGATATCGCATACCACGCATCGTGGTCACAGTTGCTGCCCGGAAAAACGACAACACCAACCTTCATTGGAAAAATGCTTTAGGCTGCACCACCCGAAGCCGCGGGCGCCGCCTTTTTGCGGCTCGCGCGCCGCTTCTCAGCCGGGGGCTGACGATCACTCTTTTTCAGCGCGGGGACCACGATCGAGGTGACGAACTTCTTCTCGCCGTGGTCGTCGAATTTGATCACAATGTAATCATCATTGCAGGAAAGCACCGAGCCGAGACCATACTTGCCGTGCTCGACCTGGGCTCCTTGCGCAAACGGGGGTTTACTTGCCATGGGGCGGGGCGGATCCTCTATAGGTCATTGTAACAGTTTGACTTACGCTTTGCCTAAAGCGCGCGTGACGGCGGCCTCTCAGCCGCTCGTCTGCGGGCGGTAGTTGCTTCCCTATAATGAAGTGAGTAACGCATGGAGGACCTGAAAAAGAAGTTACAGGACGAGATCGCGGCGCTCGAATACGAACTGCGGAACGAGCTTCCCAAGGAGATCCTTAAGGCGCGTGCCCACGGAGATCTCAGCGAGAACGCCGAATATCACGCAGCCAAGGAACGCCAGGCCTGGGTAAATGCTCGGCTGGGGCACCTTCAAACGCGGCTCCGCGATTTTTCCATGGTGGATTTCTCGAAAATCCCGCATGATCGCGTGGGCCTTGGCTCTCAGGTCGTAGTTCTGGATCTGGACAAGGACGAGGAATGTACTTTCAACCTCGTGACTAGTGAAGAAGCAGACGTAGCTAATGGGAAGATCTCGACCAGTTCTCCGATCGGAAAGGGGCTGCTTGGCCGACGCGTGGGAGACACCGTAAAAATCCAGATACCCGATGGCGTCAGAGAAATGGAAATTTTGAGTCTAACCACCATACATGATGCTGCCGCATCATAGGACCGCGCGGAGGCAGAGGAAAGTGAAATGACCTATACTCGCGCAATCGGGTTCGGGGCGAATAAAATCATCCGGCTGATTGTGCGGGCGTTGGCGCTGTCCAAGATCAATCCGAATGTCCTTACGTTCCTTGGACTGGTCATCAACATGGTTGCGGCCACGTTTCTGGCGGTCGGCAGCTTCCGGACAGCAGGGTATGTAATCATTTTCGCGGGCCTCTTCGATATGGTCGATGGCCGCGTCGCCCGCGCTACAAACCAGGTTACGCGTTTTGGCGGCTTCTTTGATTCCGTCCTTGATCGGTACTCCGATCTGGCTCTTCTGGTGGGCCTGTTGGTTTATTACGGAACTATCAACCGGCCTTCATACGTGGTATTGACGGCGGTGGTTATGACCGCGTCGGTGATGATCAGCTACACCCGGACACGCGCGGAAAACATTATCCCGACCTGTAAGGTTGGTTTTCTGGAGAGACCGGAACGCATTGTCCTGCTCATCATTGGCGCCTTGTTTGACCGCATGGCGCCGGTCTTATGGATTATCGCGGTGCTCGGTAACCTCACCGTCATTCACCGCATGATCTTCACCTACCAGGAATCAAAACGCCTGGAAGAGGCCCAGCTTAGGGCTCGATCGGTAGCGGCTTCCAGCACCAGTACCGCTCAGTAGCCCGTCCCCAAACGGTCCATTTTTGTGCGCCACTCGCATTCAAACGGGCCTGGTCTTATCTCCCATCTTCCAGAATGACAACGGCGAACGCCATTTCGCGTGTGTGCGTCAGTGACACAGAGACGCGCTGGACACCCAGGCGTTCCGCAACCGCCAGAGCCACTCCGCTAAAGCGCAGCACGGGCCGGCCGGAGCGCTCGTTAACCACCTCGAAATCCTTCCACGTCACGCCAAAGTTCCAGCCGGTGCCAATGGCTTTCATCCCGGCCTCCTTTGCCGCAAAGCGCGCCGCGAAACGCTCCACTGAATTGGCCTTGCTTGAGGCGTAAGCACGTTCCCGCTCGGTGTAAATTCTGTTCAGGAAACGCGGGCCGAAGCGCTCGATACTTTCACGGATGCGGCCAACTTCGACGAGATCCGTTCCAATTCCCAGCACCATCCTTCAATTCCTCGTCGATCGAATCAATAACACCGCTCCCGTGCACACCAGTCCGATGTGGATGTATCTGATAAATCCCTCTCCACGCAGGCTCCGGTTGACAGTCCTGCCAATTAAGATTGCGCCAATGGTGAGGGGCAGAGAAATCAGGTAGTAATGCGTAACGCGCTGCACCCAAAGGCCGGCGAGCCAATATCCAGCCATGCCGATCAGGCTTGCGGGCAGAAAATAGGCCTGCAAGGTTGCGCGGAAATGCTGCGCGGACCAGCGGCGCATGGCTCCGTACATCACGAGAGGCGGCCCGTTCATCCCATAGGCGCCTCCCAGCATTCCCGCGCAAAATCCGCACCCCAAAAGCCACATCCGGCTGTCGCTCCGCAGTTGCGGAGGCTTGCGGCCGAGCAATGAATACGCGGAAAACGCGATGATGACCAGCGCGAGCAGCACTTTTATTAATCGCTGATGACCGCTCGTCAGCAGCAGCAAACCCAGGGGAATGCCGAATATTGTAGAGAGCACCAGCCACCCTGCGCTGCGCAGGTGGATTTTGTGCCAGTCCTGCGCAATCACAACACCTGCAACAGTAATGGATACCAGCACCGCAAGGGGAGCCGCAATTTCAACCGGAACACAGAGGCTCAGCAAGGGAACAGCAACGAGCGCCTCGCCGAAACCGAATGCGGATCGAATCAGCGTCGCAATGAATACAATGAGCAAGACCTGCAGAGTGGTGGGTTCCATT
>JAICXK010000055.1 GCA_025980435.1 Bryobacteraceae bacterium | reverse complement strand
GCGATGGGATCGCCGGGGCGAATGCCCAGCGCGTCCGCCTCTTCCTTCGATTTGGCGCCGACATCCAGAAAGACATCTTCGCGTGGCATGACGCGGCTGCGCTCTTGGGGTGGAGTTACGTGAACGCTCTTCAAGCCGCTCACGGCCGTAACCGGCCCTTTCGCGGTGAGGATCGTCCAGCGCTGATCCACCAGGGCCTGGTCAAGCCAGCCGCCTAATAGTTGAAACTTGATCATTCCGTCCGGCGTGACGAAGCGGACCATTGCCCCCACTTCATCCATGTGCGCAGCCAGCATGATGCGCGGGCTATCGGTAGGCCCGCGCATCACTCCGATGACTGAGCCCATTCCATCGTTGGAAACTTCCAGTCCGGCCGCCTTGAATTCGCGCCTCAGAATGTCGCGCACGGGTCCTTCAAATCCCGAGGGCGCCGGGGCATTTGACAACTCTTCCAGGAGGTTCATAACCGGGTCCGCCTGTTGAGCGTGCGTCGGAACCGCGAGCGCGAAGAGCAAGAGCCCGAAACCTGAAACTAGTCTGTACAAATATCCACCTTCTCCTCCTATCGTGAATAGCGGACCAACTGCACGATTTGAATGAGATTGCCGCAGGTGTCCTTCAGCATGGCGATCTTGGAGGCCGTCACGTCCGTTGGTGGCATGGTGAACTCAACGCCGCGCGCTTTCATACGGTCGTAATCGGTATGTACGTCGTCGGTGTAAAACATGGCCGCGGGCTGGCCCTGTTGAAATATTGCCTGCTGATAGGCTTTGGCTGCAGGGTTGTTGTTGAGAGCCAATTGCAGTTCGGTACCGTCCGGGTCCTCTGCTGAGGCCACCGTGAGCCAGCGAAACGGCCCCTGGCTGAAGTCGGCCTTTTTTACGAAGCCCAGCGCTTCGGTATAGAAGCGCAGAGCCTTCTCCTGGTCATCGACGTACACGCTGGTCAGTTTGATTTTCACTTCGTTTCTCCTTTGTTGGCGGTTTGAGCCGCGTCGTCTTCTTGATCAGGCGCCAATCTGGCTTGGACGATGAAGCGCTTCGGGGCAGCGCCGACGTAATAGAAGGGATAACAGGTAATCATTGTCAACAGCCGCTCCGGCGAGCCTGAACCCGCCAATTCGGGAATCAAGCCGCCGCCATCGGCGCGCAGTACACTCACGTCGGATGGTTTGACGATCTTAGTTGCAAGGACCTGGTACGTGTAAGCGCCCGTTTTCGATTGAAACGTGACCAAGTCACCCTTCCGGATATCCTTCAGCCCACGAAACAATGTATCGCGATGCGCAGCGACAGCGAAATTTCCGATCTGCCCCGCAAGAGCGGTAGACGGCACGTGGCCCACCGCGACGCTCAACATCTTTGCATCCACACCCTGGCGCACCATTGCGGAAAGGTTCAGCCGCTTTACTTCAATGCGGCCCAGTAGCGCGCCCTCTGGGGGAGGCGCCGGTGCGGCGGGCTGCTCCGGTTCAGTTCGCGCAGCGCGCGTGGGGGGATGGACAACCGGCTTCGGAGCCGCCTTTCCCAATACGAAACCAAAGGGTGTCTGTTCCCGGATGAAGTCAGCGAAGCTGACGTTGCGATGGCCGGCAATCTGCTGATCGAAGACCCAGTTCTCATAGGCTTGGTATACGTACTGGTCACCGAGCGTGTAGCAGAAATACCCCGCGCACGGAATCCCGATCACGAGAAGAATCAGCCGAAGCATGCGCAGTGCGCGGCCATCGCGGGTTCCTTCTGGCGGTCTGCGGAGGGCGTTATGGCTATGTTCGCCGGGCCGCAGGTAGTACCTGCCCGGACTGCGAGGAGGCGCGTTGACGTGAGTCATCTCCGGCTCCCTTCCCCGCTGGCCGCATGGGCCGCATCTGCCGAAATCTCTTTTGAGAAGGGCACGGTTGAATAGGCTTTTCGCGTACGCACGATCAGCCTGCGGCCGTTCTCCGACGCAGTTACTTTCACCGTTCGGATAACCCGTGTGTCAGTGGTTTCATCGGGTACATAGCCAATGGTGTACCGGTTCCGAATATCTTTCGAAATCTTATTAAAGACCGGAATGATTTGAGATAGCTCGAAAGGTTGAAAGTATTCTCCGCCGCTGATTGCGGCCATCTTGCGAAGCACGCCGGGCTTGAGATCATGATTCAGCGGGTCGAGGAGGCCGACGGTGTAGATCGTCGCACGGGAGGATTCAATCAGCTTCATCAACTCAGCAAAGGAGATGGTACTTACGTTATCCCCTCCGTCGCTCACCACGATGAGAGTGCGCTTGTCCCTGTGACCATACTCCAGATGGTTCAACGCGTAAGCAATAGCATCGTAAAGAGCGGTCTGCCCGGTAGGCTCGCCAAAGTAGAGAGCGCGGCGCAGAACCTGGAGATTATCGGTGAACAGCATGTCGGGCGGCAGGCCTCTGGTCACCGAGTTGTTGAAGTTAATAACGAAGAACTCATCTTGCGGATTACTTTCCTTCGCAAAGGCCAAGCCCGCGAGGATCACTTCGGGGCGCTTGGTTCGCATACTGCCGCTGTTATCCACAACCAAACCGACCGTAACAGGCGTATCCACGCTGGCGAATTGTGTGATCTGACGCCGGCCGCCGTCCTCAAACACTTGAAAATTATCCGCCGTTAAACCGGTCACGTACCCGCCTCTGGGGTCCTTGACGCTTACATCGAGGAGAACCAGGTCTACGTTATCGGAAATGGTATAGGTTCCACTCTGGCCAGCAGGAGTCTGGATACCAAATGCGAGTGGGCTGCCACAAACCGCCGCCAACAGGATGGGCAGGAAGCGATTCGAAGATCCGCCTTTCCTGCCCATCGCATGCTTAGTTTACGACCTGCGGGCCGCTAATGCGAGCAAGCCGGCGCCGCTTAGCGACATGAAGCCAAGCAATCCGATCAAAGGATTAAAGCTGGCCGTGTGTGGAAGGGCCTTCGGCTGGGGGGCCGGAGTTACCGGCGCAGGCGCCGGTTGTTGCTGCGGCTCGGGAGCTGGCTGAGCGGCTGGAGCGGGTTGGGGCTCGGGCTGAGGAGCAGGCTGGGCTGCAGGAGCAGGTGCTGGAGCCGGAACCGGCTCGGGCTCGCGGTAATTCTCTGGAACTGGTACCGGCCGCGCCGAAGCTAACTGTGCAACCAGCTTCTTGGGATACGGAAATTCTTGGCCGAAGTTATCGCCCGGGTAGAACCACGCGCGAACTGCTTTCGGAACGCCTGCAGGCGTCTCCCAGAAGGCAAAATGTGTCTTGCCCGTCGGCTGCAGACGATAATTCGGAACGGCCAGGATAGTTTCTTCCAAGTGCCGTTGGTCCTTATCGTAGATCTGGACGATGTGACGGTCGGATGGGGAGTCCATCAGTTTCCAGACATAAGTGCCGGGGTCGAGTACTTTGTTGCCCGCGATGATCGGCTGATTCACCGTAACGATAGTCATCTTGTTCCATTGATCCGCATGTGCTTTGGGAACGAAAGAAGTGGTTATTAAGCCAGCCCCGGTAAGCGCCAGCGCAGCAATCATGAATGACCGAAAATTCAGACTCATTTTGATTCCTCCAAACCAAACTAAATATTGTTATCGCGTCTTTTAAACTAAACCGTGCGCGATTTGGCGGGCTGATTGCGTATACGGCGCATCACCCTCACCCGTTTGTTGGAGCATGTATGGTGCCAGGGTCGACGACCTTCACTGCCTCAACACTTTAACGACGTCTGGCGCTTTTTACACGGTGCAAAAACTACACGTCCCTAGCTGAAATGCGAGCGGCTTTGATAATTGGTTAGCACTACGTCGAACCTTCGCTAGAGTATTCGATATGGCTCGACAACCAGAGGGTCCCATTACACTTGCAATCGATATAGGCGGTACGGGAATTAAAGCGATCCTGCTGGATGCGCGCGGCAAACCAATTTCCGAGCGGGAGCGAGTGGATACTCCCCATCCCGCAACGCCCGATGCGATGCTGGAAATCTTCGATCGGGAAGCAGGGGCGCTTGGTACTTTCGATCGCGTGTCGGTCGGCTTTCCGGGAGTTGTGAAACGGGGCGCTACGCTGACCGCTCACAATCTCGACGAGCAATGGATCGGCTTCGACTTGCAGAATGTGCTCGCGCGGCGCTGGAAGAAGCCGGTACGTGTGGCTAACGATTCCGCCGTGCAGGGGTTCGCCGCAATACAGGGCAAGGGTGTCGAACTGGTGATCACATTGGGGACCGGGTTCGGTTCATCTCTCTTTACGGAAGGCCATCTGGTCCCGGGCCTGGAACTGGCCCATCATCCCTGGCGTAAACAAACGTACGAGGACTATTTAGGCAAAAAAGGGTTGGAGAAGTATGGGCGCAAGCGCTGGAACAAGTATCTGGAGAAGGCGATTGCGCAACTCGAAGCGTTGTTTAATTACGACCACCTCTATATCGGCGGCGGCAATGCCATGAAGATCAGCTTCGCGCTCCCGAAGCACGTGACCCGCATCCCAAACGAAGACGGGCTGCTGGGCGGGGCGGCGTTGTGGCGATAGGGCTTTGATTGAAACGCGTTAGGCTTTTTCGCTATAGCGTTCAAACATGGCGGCGGCGATGTCGGCGCTAGTCGGCCAGTGGCCTCGCGTCTGACCACGGTGGGTTTGGTAGCTGTCCAGGTGGTCAGGATCAGGCCGCACAATGTGGCCGTCCGTTAGAAAAAGCAATCCCAATTTATCAGTCGGCATACGAGTAACGAACGCTTCCGCTTCATTCAGAATCTCACGCAGGCGGGTCATTGTCGCGGCGGGGTCAATCGGGGGGTCGCTGGCAAGCCGCCGGAAATCGGCGTCGGTGTAACGGGCTGTCCGGCGAATCTCGTTGATGATTCCTTCCGGCGTAAAACCAAGCGTTTTTCCGGCGGACGCCCATATGACCGCCCCGAGCGGCAAAATCCGCTCGTCAATCGTCAACAGGTCCACGATGTCGCGTGGCTCTCGACGCCCATACGCCGCGCTTACTTTATTGGTAGCGAGATCGATTGGGTGCAGAACATAGCCGAAGATTTCATCTCGCATGGTCGGGAAAAAACGGAAGTCGCTGTCAACCACCCATTCCAGCTTCGTTGTGTCCCGACCGCGCACCGCCACGAGCGCATAAATACCCGGCTCCCGCCTCTGCCATTCAAGTGTGTAGCCATGCTCCCCTAACAAGGCGGCATCGGCCTGCGCTGCTCGTGCTACGCGTTCCTCCCGGTCATGAAAAACATCAATATCCCCGGAATAGCGGGGCGCATCCCGATTCAAGGGCGTGCTTCCGGCAACATAGCTTTCCGGGTCGCGGTGCGCCGCGAGAAGCCGGAGAATGTCCATCTGGATTTTAGACAACGGCACGGCATGCCTGCTCTATCTTCTCCGCCAATTTCCGGGCATCGCGGTCGCCCTCGACCCTCAAACTATGAGTAATCGCCAGCGCATCCGCTGGCGTTGGATCGGGTACGGGTTTGCTGCTCCACAATGCCGAGGCCCCGAATTGTTCAAAGGCGTAGCGGTAGAGACTCGCGAAATCTTCCGGTTCTGCGGTCTGATCGTTCATGGCATCCCGTCACTACCATGGGTAGCACGAAGCCGATTTTGAATGTGGCGTTCCAAAACGGATAATTCGAATGTGGCGGCGATCCGCTTCTCGCCAAAATTCGTCGTTACTACGACCTGGTTCACAGAGGGCTGGGAAGCGCGATCATCGAGTGCGTTCGTCGTTGGGAAGAGTCCAGAAACAAAATCCAAGTTCCGAACCAATCTGGCACAGCCAGGTCGGAGCCATGCTCGCCAGGTGCAGAATCCAGGTGACGGTTATCAAGCGCCACGCAAGCTGCCATCTTGCCCCACATAATTACCACCCTGCTTCACCGCAGCTACTTTATTAGGTACGGCCACTTCGGAACCAAATGGTAGTGGTAGTGATAGACAAATATCGCGATCACGATTGCGATTGCTACAATCACGCCGGCGATCGCCAGCAGCACCTTGCCCCAGGGGAACTTCTTGCCTTCGCGTTTCAGCACCAGTAAATAACTCACAAATACGCCGACAAAGAACAACAGCACCATCGGCACCGCGAACAGCATCATGTTGAATATGTCGGGCGTCGGAGTTACAACCGCCGCTATGACGGTAATTGCAAGAATGGCATAGCGGCTGTGGCGGATGAGAAACCGGGGAGAGGCCAGGCGCAACAGCGTCAGGAAGAAGATCAACACCGGCATCTCGAATACGAGGCCGACGCCCAGCGTTACGTTCACGAACAGATCGAAGTATTCATTGATAGATACTACCGGAGTTACATGAACATCCCGTCCGATACCGAGCAGAAATTCCAGGCCGTAGCGGAACGCAACAAAGTATGCGAAACAGCCTCCGGTGATGAAGAGTCCCGCCGTGCACAGGATGAACGGAACCGCCCACTTCTTTTCGCGCTTATACAGGCCAGGCGAAATAAAGCCCCATACCTGATATAGGATCCAGGGCGAAGCAACGAAGATGGAAATGAGCAGAGGCAGCTTCAGGTAAATGACATTGAACTGCTCCATTGGGGTAATCTGGGCCAGGTTAGGCGGATTAATTCCCAAGTGCTGCAGCGCTTCCACTGCCGGTGCGGAGACAATTTCCCAAAGATCTTTGCAGAAGCCGATGCAAAGTATGAAAGCAACGACAAGGCCGAGAATGGCGCGGAGCAGGCGGGAGCGCAGTTCTTCCAGATGCTCCATGAAAGACATGCGAAGCATGCCTCTCTCTTCTTCGTCTCCCTCGTCCTCATCTTCGTCGGACGGGGGCGGAGGAGGCGGCGGTGGAGGAGACGCCTGCCGGGGCGGAACTTGCGACTGTTCCCGCGGGGCTTCCGTGGGCGGCTGCTCGGCGACGACGCTTGGGACCAGGGAGGTCTCTACCGAAGAGTCCGCCGGCGCGCCGTTGCTGCCGTTATAGTCCGGGGGTATTGTTTGGCTGTCAGGAGCGCCCTGCTCCTTCTTTTCGTCGAGCATCCTTTAACTACAGCTATCCGCGATGATCCTCTTCGGCGGGAACGGAGACGGGCTCCACCGGATGAACACCATTGGACCGCGGCACTGTTCCAGCAATTTGCGTCTGTTCAGCGGCGGAGTGGACGTGGTCGGAATGAACTTGATCGGTTCCGTGTTCCTGATCGGGGGCAGGACTCGTGTGAGTGGGTTCAGAAGCTCCACTCTCGTAAGGCGCATCGGGCTCGCCAGTGGTATTCGGCGGGGTCTCGGAAGGATATCCATTGTCCGACCCTTGGCCATACTCATCGTACGGATAGGGATAGGGTTTGGATGAGTAATCCAAAGCAGTGCTATGGGAGGATGTTGAATCCAGTTGGGTTTCGCGTTCCAACTCGCGCATGTGAGTTTCAAAAGTACTTTTTAGTTCATTTTTCGCCCGGCGAAACTCACTGAGGCCCTTACCCAGCATGCGTCCGAGTTCGGGGAGTTTTTTGGGACCGAAGAGAAGCAGGGCCAGGATGAAGATCAAAAACATCTCAGGCACGCCTACGGGTCCCATTTCATCTCCTTATTTCGGTTGACGCCTTTATGATAGCCCAGCCTTATGCAGGGCGAATCAATGGCGCAGGAAGCGCAAAGCCCCTGTTACCATATGGGACACGGCATGCGCGCTATCTGTCTTATTTTGCTCGTTTTGCCTCTTGCGGGCCGGGGAGTTCATGCATCCCCTGCGGCCCCGGTTGTACCGGCTGTCGCGCGGGCCTCCCCGCATTTCAACGTGGAGACGGCAACGGACGCCTGGCTCGCAACCGTACCGGCGGCCAGCAAGACCAGATCGGACGCATATTTCGAGGGAGGCTACTGGCTGCTTCTGTGGGATTTCCTATGCACCGTGCTGGTCATGGTGATTCTTCTGGAGACAGGCTGGTCCTGGAGGATGCGAGCAGCAGCCGAACGGATCACCCGATGGCGCCCTTTGCAGTCGTTTCTCTATTGGATTGAGTTCGCGGTGATTACTTCCGTGCTGACGTTTCCCCTCACCGTATACGAGAGCTTCTTCCGCGAACACCAGTACGGGCTGTCAAACCAGAGCTTCGGGTCATGGTTTCGCGATCAGCTCATCGGGCTGACGATTGTGCTGATCCTGGGCGGGATCGCATTCACGATTGTGATGGGGATCGTGAGGCGTCTTCCGCGTAGCTGGCATTGGTGGGCCGCCGCATGCGGCGTGGCGTTCTTTGCATTTGTAGCGATGATCGCGCCGGTCTTTCTTTTCCCGCTGTTTAATAAGTACACACGGCTGCCCGATTCCACTTTGAAGCGCGAGATTTTAAGCCTTGCCAGGGCGAACGGGATTCCCGCAACCGATGTGTACGAAGTCAACGCATCGCGCCAAAGCAAGCGGGTCAGCGCGAACGTGAGCGGTTTCCTGGGAACGGAACGTATCACGTTGAACGATAACCTGCTGAACCGCTGCTCGCCACAGGCGATTCTGTCCGTCATGGGACACGAAATGGGCCACTACGTCATGCACCACATCCTGAACGCGATTCTTTTCGCGCTGATTATGCTGGCGATCCTGTTTGGCATATTGCGGTGGGCGCTGGAACGCGGCCTGCGGTGGCGCGGAGAGCACTGGCAGGTGCGCGGCATTGGAGACACGGCGGTACTTCCGCTGGCCGCGCTCATCGTGATCACGGTGAGCTTTTTGACCACCCCGATCGGCAATTCCTTCACGCGCATGCAGGAGTACGAAGCCGACATTTTCGGCCTGAATGCCGCGCGCCAGCCGGATGGCGAAGCAGAAGTGGATTTATTACTGGGCGAGTACCGCAAGCTGAACCCGGGCCCGCTCGAAGAAGCGGTCTTCTTCGATCATCCGAGCGGCCGGACACGGATTTATGCGGCCATGCGGTGGAAGGCGGAAAATTTGTGCCTTTTCGATCCGAAACTGGCGTGTATCAGCCAACCCGGGCGCTAGTCTTCTTCCGACGGCTGGGAGGAATCCGTGCCACGCGAGTCGAGCCGCCCAACCGACTTCAGCTTCTGGTACAGGCGCTCAACCTCCTCTTCGTCCTCGCTACTCAGCATGCGGACGGGCTGATCGAGCGTGGAAGTATCGCCGCGGCCGGCGGACAGGCTCAACCAGGTCCAATAATCCCGATACGCAACACCGTCAAAGGTAGCCAGTTGGGAATTTTTCCGGAGCTGAAACATGAGCCGCTCAATGCGCTCGGGTTCACCGGGGAAAATCAGGACCTTCTGGCGCGAATTCGTCAGTTTGAGCCGAATTACAAGCGGCGAGAGGAAACGGCTGCGGTTGACCTCGCGGACCTCGCGCCAGGCGATGGCGCGATCGCCAATACAGAATTGGTTTTCGCCGATCTCAATGGCCGGCCTCGCGGCGAGCCAGAAGAGACCGGCCGAGGTGAGAGCACAGAGCACTCCTGGAATAAAGGCCAGCGGGGCACGGAAGCCGCAAAGCACGCAAACCAGAGAACCCGCCAGTGCAGCCCACCCGACCCGGGCATACAGGCGCGAGGGCAGAAAGGTCTCGGCTTCCATGTCTTCAGGCTACTCCGCGCCCTTTGCCCCGTCAACGGCGGTTTTGCGGGTGTCAATACTACTTAAGAAATAAGTTCGCTATCGCTCTATAACCGCAGGCTGTCTTGCCAAGCGGATGCCAAGCCGGACATAACCGAACCCGCTTGCAAAAGTGAACACGGTCGTGCAAATCAGAGCAATTTTTTGGAGAGTCAGCAACAATTCCATGGGAAATGCCGCGTGCAGCAAAACCAGCAAAACGTAGACAATCTGGAAAAACGTGCTGATCTTTCCAAGTATCGACGGAACAAATTTCCGGATGTTTCGAAACATGCGGAGTAAAGCCGAGCCCGTTACGATAACCACATCGCGCGCCACGACAAGCGCAAACAGCCAAGCCGGGATGAGCCCCAGGAAGCCGAGAGTGACGAATAGCGCAACCAGCATCGTTTTGTCGGCAAGCGGGTCCAGAACGACCCCGAGCCGGCCGCTCGCGCCCACCTTCCGGGCCGTAAAGCCGTCGAACCAGTCTGTAAGCCCGGCGAACAGCACCAGGCCTAAGGCCTCTTTAAACTTCGACTCGATCAGAAGCCAGACCAGAACCGGTGAACAGATCAGGCGGAGCGATGTTATCAGGTTGGGAAGCTGGCGCAAAAGCACGTGTTATCGAAACACCGCATCAGGAGACGAGCGCAGGGGAAGCAAGCTTTGTTTTTCGGGTAGATGCGCGGTCAAGCGTGACGATTTCATACAGCGATGGATCGGACATGATTTTGTTTACCAGCGCCACGTGCATGGCATGTCCAGCCTTCTCGGCAACGACACAGCCGAGCAACGGCAGGCCGACCAGGGCAAGATCGCCGATCAGGTCGAGCGCCTTGTGGCGGCAGCACTCGTCTTCGAACCGCAGCCCGCCGGGGTTGGCAACGCCGTCTCGGGTGAAACAGATTGCGTTGTCCAAGCAAGCTCCGCGGATCAGTCCCATGTCCCGCATCTGGTCCAACTCATACTCAAAACCGAAGGTGCGGGCAGGCGCAATTTCTCTCGCGTAGGCGGAGGGAGTAACGTCCAGTTCAAGGATCTGGTCCCCCACCAACGGATGATTGAAAAAGTTGTGGCAGCGGAGCTGAAAGCGATCACTCGGCAAGATGGCGACGCTCTTGCCGTTGGCTTCCACGCTTACCGGTTGCAGTATCCGCATGTAGCGGCGAAGGCGGCGCGTCTCCTCTATTCCGGCGGCGCGCAGAAGGTCGACAAACGGCAAACCGCTGCCGTCCAGAATGGGCAGCTCCAGGTTATCGAGCTCAATGAAGGCGTTGTCGACCCCCATGCTGTATAAAACGCTCAGCAAGTGCTCGGTAGTGGAGATCAGGATGCCCTTGGGATGCATCAGGCTGGTGGCATAGCTGACGCGCTCAACGTATTCCCAACTGGCGGGAATTTGCGTGTTTTCGAGATCGGTTCGAATAAAAACGATCCCGGTACCGGGAGGGGCCGGAGCAATCCGCAGGCGAACAGGCGCTCCATGGTGAAGACCTACCCCGTGCGCTTCCACGGAACGGCGGAGGGTCGTTTCGCAAACCATGCAAGAAGCATTCAGCATAGCAGGAAGCCTGATTCAAAGCAGCGTAATTCTCTGATTCCAGGAGAGTTACTTGCGCACCGGTGTGGCGGAATCGCAACAATGAAGGGACTTGTGGCCTGATAACCGTGTCGGTTTTGCCACGGTTTATTGCCTGATCTAGCTTCCTGCGCGGTCTAGTGCGCCGCCGCTGAGCCGAAAGACGGTCCAGTCCTGCATGGGCCTGGCATCCAGTTGCCGATAGAAGTCGATGGCAGGCTGGTTCCAGTCCAGAACGGCCCACTCGACTCTTCCGTAATCGCGTTGCTTGGCCAGCCTTGCGAGATGGGAAAGCAGGGCTTTGCCGATGCCCTTGCCGCGAAACGGCGGCAAGACAAAGAGGTCTTCCAGATAAATACCCGGGCGGCCGATAAAAGTCGAGAAGCTGAGGAAATAAAGGGCGAACCCCGCCGGTTCGGCGTCCCAATACGCCAGTACGGCTTTGGCGACTGGCCGCGCGCCAAACAAAGCGTCGCGCAGGAGCGCTTCGGTCGCGGTGACTTCGTCGCTGAGCCGCTCGTATTCGGCTAGTCTGCGGATAAATTCCAGAATGAGCGGAACGTCGCTCTCACGCGCGGGCACGATGGCCAATTCATCGGGCGCAGGTGACATCTTCTGATACTATCGGGGACAGCATTGGATGAAGTTTTTTCTCGATTCGGCCAACCTCGAGGAGCTGAAAAAAGCGCTGGATTGGGGCGTCATCGACGGTGTGACGACAAACCCCAGTTTGATTGCAAAGGAAGGCGTTCCGGTCGAAGACCAGGTGCGGAGAATTTGCGAGATCATTGACGGCGACGTGAGCGCC
The DNA here is from genome assembly GCA_025980435.1 of Bryobacteraceae bacterium. GTDB lineage: Bacteria > Acidobacteriota > Terriglobia > Bryobacterales > Bryobacteraceae > Bog-105. The sequence goes on along the minus strand of JAICXK010000055.1, from coordinate 9,616 downwards.
GAAGTGGTTTCGACCTGTGCGCGCGATATGGCGGCAGAAGGCCGGCGGCTGGCACGGATTCACCGGAACATCGTGGTGAAGGTACCGCTTGGAGAAGAAGGCATCAAGGCGGTTGCGGCGCTTTCGCAAGACGGAATCCGCACCAACGTGACGCTGTGTTTCAGCGCGGCTCAGGCGTTATTGGCCGCAAAAGCCGGGGCTTACATTATCAGCGCTTTCATCGGCCGCGTCGACGACATCGGCTGGCCCGGCATGGACCTGATCCGGGACATCGTCACGATCTATCGAAATTACGGGTACAAGACGCAGATACTAGCGGCTTCTATCCGGGGAACGCTCGATGTCGTGGATGCGGCCAAAGCAGGAGCGCACATCGGCACGCTCCCTTATAAGGTGCTAGAGCAGATGGTAAAGCACCCGCTAACCGAAAAGGGGTTGGCGCAGTTTATGGAAGACCATCGCAAAGCGTTCGAGCTGGTTACGGCTTAGGAGAGGCCAGAAAAGGCCGGACCAGGTGGTCCGGCGCGGCTCAGGCGAGCCGCCCCACAACCGGAGTACTGGCGCGATTGAGCCGGTCGAGAATACCTTCCCATTCCGGAGTCTCGGGCGGTTTTTCAATAGCGATCCAATCCCAACGTTCAGCGTCCGCTTTATGCAACTCGTCGTACAGCCGCGCTGCATATTTTTGCGGATCGGGCGGCATTTCAAGGATTCGACCGCGGCCCGGCGGCTTTGGCGCTCCGGGTTGCAGAATATAGAGCGGGGTGTGCGGCGCGTAGTGACGCGCGTGTAAACCGGGCGACTCCGAGATGTGCGGCAGTGTGTTTTCGCGATCCCACCGAATGCCGGTAACGGATTCCAGTTCGTCTTGCGAGATCATGCCGGGGCGAAGAACGGCGGGCGGGTCGCGCCGGAGAGACGCAACCGTCGATTCAATGCCCACCTGTGTCGGTCCGCCGTCCAGGATGAGCGAAAGACGGTCACCTAGGCCAGCCTCCACATGTTCGGCGGTCGTTGGAGAAACCTGCATGAACCGGTTGGCGCTGGGCGCGGCAATCGGCACACCCGCTCGCTGAATGAGCGCAAGAGCGACCGGATGCGCGGGCACTCGAATGCCGACCGAATCGAGTCCCGCTGTGACCAAGTCCGGAATTAGCGCGCTCTTCTTCACAACGAGCGTGAGCGGCCCCGGCCAGAAGCGGATTGCGAGCTGCGCGGCCATCGGGGGCCATTCTGAGGCAACCGAGCGGGCCATGATCTCGTCTGCCACGTGCACGATGAGCGGGCTGGCAAACGGACGGCCCTTCGCCTGATAGATACGCTTGACGGCTTCGGGATCCAGCGCGTTTGCGCCCAGCCCGTATACCGTTTCGGTTGGGAACGCGACCAGGCCGCCGTCGCGAATGATTTGCGCTGCACGGTCGAGCGACTGTTCGGAAGGCTCGACGATCACCGCGCACTCGTGGGTTGTGAAAAGGTCAACACGCCCATCGCTTACGCTCAAGGCTCCGATTCATTACTGTCGCCGTACACCTTGCCCGTCTTGCGCCAGACAAGATAGGCGTGGATCAGCGGGTCGATATCGCCATCCAGCACCCGGTCAACATCGCCGATCGCGAGCTTGGAGCGGTTGTCCTTAATCAGGCGATAAGGCGCCAGGACGTAGCTGCGGATCTGGCTCCCGAAATTGATTTCGAGCTTGCTGTCTTCCAGCTTCTGGTCGGCCGCCTGCTTCTTCTCCAGCTCGTATTCGTAGAGCTTGGCGCGGAGCTGCTTCATGGCGCTGGCCCGATTTTTGTGCTGGGAACGCTCGTTCTGGCACTGCACGACGATACCGGTCGGTAAGTGCGTAAAGCGCACCGCCGATTCAGTCCTATTGACGTGCTGGCCGCCCGCGCCGCTGGCGCGAAACACGTCTATTTTCAGATCTTCCGGTTTGATGTCGATCTTAATGTCCTCGTCAATCTGCGGGTAGACGAACACGGAAGCAAACGAAGTGTGACGACGGGCGTTCGCATCGAACGGGGAGATTCGGACCAGGCGATGGACGCCGACCTCCGATTGCAACTGGCCATAGATGTTCTCACCATTGATTTCAACCGTGGCTGACTTGATGCCGGCGCCTTCGCCCTCCAGACGATCGGTAACCACCGCTTCGTACTTATGACGCTCGGACCAGCGCAGATACATGCGCAGCAGCATCTCGGCCCAATCCTGGCTCTCCGTGCCTCCGGCGCCTGGATGGATAGTGATGATGGCATCGTGGGCGTCGTTCTCGCCGGAGAGCAGCATTCCGGTCTCGAGCTCCTCGAGCGTCGATTCAAAGGAACGAATCTCGCGCTCCAGATCGCCGTTGACGTCTTCGCCTTCTCGGGCGAGCTCAAACAGGGTGTCAATGTCGGATGCCGAGGATGCGACCGAGGTCGAACTCCGAATTGCTTCTTCCAGGCGCTTGCGCTGCTGCATCACGCGCTGGCTTCTTTCGGGCTGATTCCAGAAATCCGGGTCACCGATCTCGGCTTCGAGCTTTTCTAGTTCTTTCTGCTTTGCCGCGGCGTCAAAGATAGCTCCGCACAGCTTCACCTTGCTGGCGGAGCGCAACGTACTCTCTTTCCAATTCTTCCAAAGTCATTCAACTGTAGTGTACTGCGAGAAAGGAATTTACTTCCGTTCGGACTGGTCGCTTGGGAAGCCAATGCGGCGCTTCGGCTCTTGTTCGGCAGGAGCTTCAATTAAATGCTGAATCGTCTCAAACACGGCTTCAATTTGGTGGCCCTGTTCGTTCTGCCGCCATTCGAGTTGTTCGAGCCGACGTGCCAGTTCCTCGTGCGTAGCGAGAAGTTGGCGCAGGCGGACGAACGTGCGCATAATGGCAATGTTCACTTCGATCGCGCGCCGGCTGTTGAGAACGCCGGAGAGCATCGCGATCCCCTGCTCGCTAAAGGCGTAGGGGCGGTAACGGCGTCCGCCGCGCCCCTGGTTTGAGGCTCCAATTTGGCACCTCAAAAGTTCCCGGCTCTCTTCAACTGAGAGCTGAAACATGAAGTCCTCGGGAAACCGCTCCCGGTTGCGCTTCACGGCCCGATTCAGAGTTTTCGTCTCGACTTCATACAGGGCAGCAAGGTCGGAATCCAGCAGGACCTTCTGGCCGCGGATCAGGTAGATCCGGCTTTCAATTAAGGGAGCGGGCTCTGGCACAGCGACCAGTGTACGCGGGTTGCTGCTTGCGATCGGAGGCCCTCAGTTCCGATACAATAAAAGCACGGAATCAAGACGTTGCGTGGGGAGTGTGCATCGCGCGCCGAAGGATTTGGCACGCTTGCCCCGCGCTGCTTTAAGTCCCCAGATTCAAACACATGCCGCAAGCAAACGACCCCGAGTTGGGTATCAATAGCTGGTTAGAAGACGAACTCTATCATCAGTATCAATTCGATCGAAAGAGCGTGGATGAAGGCTGGACGCAACTGTTCCAGCACTCGGGAGAGCACCCGGAAACCAGCAACGGCGATGGCGCGGTGGCCGCCGAGATGCCGGAAGCGCCGCCCGAACCTCCTTTGAAGGAACCGCCCCGGCAGGAAGTGCCAAAACGGGAACCGCCGCAGCAAAAGCCACCCGGGCAGGAACCGCCTCAGCCTCCGCCCGTTCCCGAAAAGGCAAGGACACCGGCGCCGGCTGCCGCTCAGGCAACTCCCGGGAGCACCGAAGTAGCCAGAGCAACGCCCAGCCAACCGGCAAAGCAGGAATCGAAAGCAGTTGGTCCCAGCGATCAGCTCATTCCACTTCGCGGCGCGGCTGCGCGGATCGCGGAAAATATGATCGCGAGCCTGTCGATTCCGGTGGCGACCTCGCAGCGCCAGATTCCGGTTCGCATCATCGAGGAGAATCGCAACCTCATCAACAAGCAGCGCGCGCTGCAAGGCCGCGGCAAGCTGAGCTTCACGCACCTGATCGCCTGGGCGATTGTGAAGGCGATTCGGTCGAATCCGGCGCTGAATCACGCCTACGCCGAGAACGGAGGCGAACCGTTTCGCGTAGTCCGGAGTCAAGTCAATATCGGTTTGGCGGTAGACGTGGCGGGTAAAGACGGCACGCGATCGCTGAAAGTTCCCAACATTAAGAATGCGGATGGCATGAGCTTTGCGCAGTTCGTCGCAGCGTACGACGATGTAGTCTCCCGCGCCAGGACGAACAAGCTGCAAGTCTCCGATTTCGAGGGGACCACCATCTCGCTTACGAATCCTGGAACGGTCGGGACACTTGGCTCCGTGCCGCGGCTGATGCCGGGACAAGGCGCCATCGTTGCAACCGGCGCGATTGACTTCCCGGCCGAGTTCGCCGCTGCCAGCGAGGAAACCCGCGCGATGCTCGGCATCAGCAAAGTCCTGATGCTCACCTGCACATACGATCACAGGATCATTCAGGGCGCGGAATCGGGAGCATTCCTGGCAAAGCTGCAGCAACTACTACTCGGCGAGGAGCGTTTCTACGATGACGTATTCCGCGACCTGAGGATTCCGTACCGGCCCCTTCGCTGGCAGGCAGACCAGCAGATCACGCCCGCTCGTTTTGGATCGGTCAATACGGATGTTGCAAAAGAAGCTGCAGTAATCCGGCTCATCAGCTCGTATCGCATCCGCGGGCACCTGATCGCAAACACAAATCCGTTGGGCAGCGAACCCGGCTATCATCCCGAGCTGGATGCCGCTTCATACGGCCTGACCATCTGGGATCTCGACCGCCCCTTTCTCGCCGGCACAGTGAAGGCGCCGAGCGGCGCGATCGGCACCTACATGCAGCCGTATGAGACGCTGCGGGAGATTCTCGACCGGCTGCGCGCAACCTATTGCGGTTCCATCGGGATCGAATACATGCACATCCAGGATCCCGAGCAGAAGCAGTGGATTCAGGACCGCGTGGAAGCGACCATGAATCTCTGGAGCCTGGATGACGCCATCCGGCACCGCATCCTAAGCCGCCTGATCCAGGCAGAGGAATTCGAACATTTCCTGCAAACCCGCTTTGTCGGACAAAAGCGCTTCGGCCTGGAGGGCCTGGAAAGCACCATCGTGGTGCTGGACGAAATTCTCGAGCGTGCCGCCAACGACAACGCTCACGAAGTGGTGATGGGGATGGCTCACCGCGGCCGCCTCAATGTGCTCGCGAATGTAGTGGGCAAGTCGATGGCGCAGGTGTTCTCGGAATTTGAAGGAGAGCCCGATCCGGAGAGCGTGCAGGGATCGGGCGACGTGAAGTATCATCTCGGCGCGAGCGGCATCCACAAATCTACCCAGGGCAAAGAGATTCTTGTCTCCGTCGCTTTCAATCCGAGTCACCTGGAAGCAGTGGACCCGGTGGTCGAAGGAATGGTTCGCCCGAAGCAGGACCGCATCGGCGATACAAAGCGCGAGCGCGTAATCCCCATTCTGATTCACGGAGACGCGGCCCTGATCGGCCAGGGAGTGGTTGCGGAAGTTCTGCAGCTTTCCCAGCTCGAAGGCTATAAGACCGGGGGCACCGTTCACGTGGTGACCAACAACCAGATCGGATTCACTACCAATCCGCTGGAAGGCCGGTCGAGCGTTTATTCGACGGACGTGGCGCTTTCCGTGCAGGCTCCCATTTTCCACGTCAACGCCGATGATCCGGAAGCATGCATCCGGGTAGCGCAGATTGCGTATGAATACCGCCAGCGGTTCAAGCGGGACGTGGTCGTAGACGTGATCGGCTACCGGCGGCAGGGGCACAACGAAGCCGACGATCCCAGCTACACGCAGCCGGTAATGTATCGCAAGATCAAGAACACGCCGACAGTAGCGACGCAGTACTCGGAAAGGCTGGTGCGCGAGAAGTTTGTCGCGCAGGAGTACGTCGGCAATCTGCGAAGCCAGGTACATAACCGGCTGAACCAGACTTACGACGAAGCCAAGAAGCACCGCGAACAGTTTGTCATCGAAGAGTTCGCGCAAGTGCCGGCTGAAGAGATCGCGCAGCCCATACCTTCGACTGCCGCCGATTACAACACACTGGCCAGAGTCATCGAAAAATGCACTACGCTTCCGGAGGAGTTCCATCTTCATCCCAAGCTGAAATCGCTGCTCGATAAGCGACGCGACACCCTGAAAGGCGCTCCCATCGACTGGGGCTTCGCCGAAACTCTGGCATTCGGAAGCCTGGTGCTGGAAGGCACGCCCGTGCGCCTGGCGGGCGAGGACGTGTCACGCGGCACGTTTACCCAGCGGCATTTGGAATTCAGCGATCATGAAACCGGAGAGAGCTATATTCCGCTGAAGAACCTGGACCCAAAGCAGGCCAAGTTCGAAGTAGTGGACAGCCTGTTGAGCGAATTCGCCGCGATGGGGTTCGAGTTCGGCTATAGCGTCGCGGACCCGCTCACGCTGGTGATGTGGGAAGCGCAGTTCGGCGACTTCGTAAACGGCGCGCAGATTATTATCGACCAGTTCGTCGTCTCGGCCGAAGTGAAATGGAATCAACCGAGCGGACTGGTGCTTCTGTTGCCGCACGGCCTGGAAGGCCAGGGCCCGGAGCATTCGAGCGCTCGGATCGAGCGATTCCTGCAGCTTTGCGCCGAAAACAACATGCAGGTGTGCAATTGCACGACGCCCGCGCAGTACTTCCATTTGCTGCGACGGCAAATGTACGGCGGCGCGGACCGGCGCGGAGTCCGGAAGCCGCTGATCATCTTTACGCCGAAGTTCCTGCTGCGCTATCCGAAGGCGGCATCGCGGCTGGAAGACCTGACCAGCGGAGCTTTTCAGGAAGTGATCGGCGATTCCCAGTACGTCGGGAATCAGATTCGCAGAATTCTGCTGTGCTCCGGCAAGGTGTACTATGATCTCGCCAATAAGCGTGAAGAACTCGGGCGGAACGACGTTGCCATTATCCGAATGGAGCAACTCTACCCATTTCCGCTGCAACGCCTGACGGACATTCTGCGGCGCTACTCAGACGCTGCGGAGTTGTTCTGGGTGCAGGAAGAGCCGGAAAATATGGGCCCCTGGTATTTCGTAGAAGAGCAGATGCAGCCGATCATCAATCCCGGCGGAAACGGCGGCCCGATGAAGCGACTGCTTCGATATGTAGGAAGGCCGACTGCGGCGAGCCCAGCAGCCGGAGCGCACAAGGTGCATCACGATCAGCAGGAAGCCCTTGTCAATGAGGCCTTCGCGGCGGATCCCGGAGTCGTACGAAAAGCCCGGCGGCTGGTTCGAAAGAAGCGCTGAGCACAGTTCCGCACCGGCTTGAGATCATAACTCAAGCATGGCGATCGGCTTCGATTTTGGCACTACAAACAGCTCCATCGCAATCGCCAGGAGGGATGGCAGCGTAGAGGTCGCCGATTTCTTTCAGCGGGGCGCGCGCACCGAATCCTACCGCTCACTCCTGTATCTGGAACGGCTGCGCGAAGCGAGGCGGACAACCATCAAGTCCTGGTCGGGTCCGGAAGGAATCGAGCGCTATTTGCAGGCCGAAGAAAAAGGCCGCCTGATTCAATCCTTAAAGTCCTTTCTGGCAAGCCGGAATCTCCAGACCACGGAAATCTTCGGCCGGCGCTTTCCCCTCGAGGACCTGGTTGCAAACATCCTGCGCGACATCCGGCTCAAGGCGGAAGAGCAGTTCGGCTGCCCGGTGCAGGACGCGGTGGTCGGACGTCCCGTGCGCTTCGTGGGAGCGGATTCAGCAGCCGACGACGAGTTCGCTGTCGAGCGGCTGACCCGCGCGCTCCATACAGCCGGTTTCGAGCGAATTGAATTTGAGCTCGAACCCATGGCGGCGGCTTATCATTACGAATCAAAATTGGATCATGACGAACTGATTCTGATCGGCGACTTCGGCGGCGGGACAAGCGATTTCTCGCTGCTGCACGTGGGCCCTTCGGTTCGCGATCGGAGCGGCGCGCGAGCCGTGCTTGGCAATCAGGGTCTTGCGCTGGCGGGCGACGCGTTCGACGCGAAGATCATTCGCCATTTAGTGTCTCCAGCGCTCGGTGCAGGATCATCCCTTGATTCCTTTGGCAAGCGTCTGCCCGTGCCAACGTGGGTGTACTTCAAGCTGGAACGCTGGCATCATCTCTCGTTTCTGCGTTCGTCGGACACGCTGAACATGCTGCAAAGCGTGGCGCGGCAGGCGGTCGAACCAGAGAAGCTGAGTGCGCTGCTGTATCTCGTGAGGCACGATTTGGGATACCAGTTACACCAGGCCGTTCAACACGTGAAGGTGGCCCTTTCACACAACGAACACAGCCTCTTCGAATTTCTGGACGGCGATCTGGAGCTTCAGGCCAACGTGAGCCGCGCGGCCTTCGAGAATTGGATTGCGGAAGAATTGCATTCCATCGAGGAGCGCGTTGACTCGCTGCTCTCCAGCTCCGGAATGCACGCGCGCGATGTGGACCGCGTGTTTCTAACGGGAGGCTCTTCGTTCGTACCGTCCGTACGCCGCATTTTCGAAAGCCGCTTCGGATCGAAAAAGATTCGGACCGGAGATGAGTTCACTTCCGTCGCGAGAGGGTTGGCGCTCAGATCTGCCTTGACAAGCTAAATTCCGACAAACTCGAAACTGAGCCGCGCGCGTGAACAAGCGACACCCGGCGGGCCTGCCCGGAAGGGGAACCCCCAGCAGAGACCGCCCCAGTGCCGATTATTTCTTTCGCGTGAAGCTCGAAACAATCTCCCAGCATAGCCGGACGCCATCGGTGTAATTCTTCAGCGGAATCCGCTCATTATTTCCATGGACGCGGTCGTCGTAGGCGTGCGTAACTGCAAACGGCTCGAAACCGTAGCTGACGATGCCGCGATCCCGGAAGAAATGCGAATCGGTGAATCCCGCATCCACCGTCTGAACCACGCCGGCCTGGGGATAGATTTTATGAACTGCATTTTCGATATCGGCGTAAAGCGGCGTGTCCGTGGAGGACACCGCCGGCGGGAAATTCAGAATAACGTTGATGCGAATGGAGGGATCGTCAATGATTTGGCGTACCCGCGCCACCCAGCGGTCAATTGTCCAGCCCGGCAGCAGCCGGCAATCGAGCTGCGCGTGCGCGTCCGGCGGAATGATATTCACTTTTTTTGAGCCTTCCAGTCCGGTAATGGAAATGGTGTTCGTCAGGCGCGCGAGAATGTCCGGCCGCGTTTGCAATTCCGTGTACGCGTCCGGCTGGGTGAGGAATTCTTTGATGTTCGCCAGGCGGCTACGCCACGGTTCCGCCTCATAGGGAGCGTGCGTGCGGAACATAGCTTCCATGGGCGGCGTCAGTTCCAGAGGCGCGCGATATTGCCGGAGGCGTTCGAGCGCGGCGACCAAATGATTGGGCGCCGAGTCGGGAATCGGAATAGAGCCGTGGCCCGAGCGCCCATTCGCGATCAGTTCGAGCCAGCCAGGCGTTTTTTCGGTCGGGCCTACACCGAAAAAGATCGGCTGGCCCGAATCGTCCGAAGACGATCCCGCGCCTTCTGTGAGCATGAAACCCGCGCCCGCAATCCATTGCGGCTTGTTTTTCACTACCCAGCCCGCGCCAAAATTGCCGCCCGCTTCTTCATCCGCGGTGCCGAGGAAAATCACGTCGCGACTGAGCGGCGTGTGCAGGCGATGCAGT
>JAICXK010000371.1 GCA_025980435.1 Bryobacteraceae bacterium | reverse complement strand
AGCTTTCATTCACCTGCGGCATCAGATAATCGCGAATCAGGTACTCGGTGCCGCGCGCCGGATGCCAGAGCTTCTTGAGCAGGTCCTGCCTTTCAACCAGATCGCCCACGTTGGGCCGGACCAGCGCGAACTCGATGCCTTCGGCCTCCACTTTCGCGCGATACACCTCGGAAGTGGCAAGCAGAGGCCGGTGGCCGCGCCGCCGCAGCTCGATTGCGATGGCCAGATACGGATGCAGATCGCCGAAAGAGCCGAACGTGTTGAGAACGATGCGAGCCACGCTGCCCGAATCAGGGTTTGAGAGAGGTGTTCGCGAGCCGCACCGCTTTGCCATCCTGCGCAACGCTTTTTTGGGCGGCGTCCATAAATGCGAACATCTCCAGCGTTACTTCGTTTGGTACGGGCGGCGTCCTGGTCTGCATGAATCTGACAATCTCGCGAACCAGCGGAACATAGCTGAACGGAACATCCGGTTTTGCAGCCAGCTTTTCGCCTTTCAGAAACACGACCCCGCCATATTTGCCATAGGGCCGCTGCAGGTGAACGGTGCCCAGCCGGCCGTCGTTCCACAGCCCGGTAATCACATCGGAACCAGGAGATGACATACGGGTCACTTCCTTGCATCCGGTCCCGAGAAGCGTATAGAGCATTTCGACTCCGTGAATTCCGTACCAGGAGAGGTCCAGTTGCTGGTGCGGTTCCGTGGGACCTGGCGCCCAGACGATCGCGCCGGTCATGTCCGCACTCTTCAATTCCGCGATCGGGCTATACCGCAGAGTCGACGAACTGAACCACGGAATGTGTTCCCGCCGCGCAAGCCGTGCGATCTCCATGGCATCGGCAAGGGAGGAAGCCAGGGGTTTATCGATGAACACAGGTTTCCCGCACCTCGCCGCCGCGCGAAACTGCTCCAGATGCTTTCGTCCATCCAGACTCTCCAGTAGAATGCCATCCACGGCCGGACACAGCTCCGCGATGGAGTTGACCATCTGCACGCTCCATTTTGCCTGCAGTTCTGCCGCGTACCGGTTGACGCGCTTTGCACTCTCTTCGATATCGGGACTGCCGCCTTTGAAAGCCGCGGTCACCTTCGCGCCGGCAACGTGATCCGCCGCGCCTGCGTCATTCAGCACCGTAGTGAACGCAACGGCGTGGGATGTGTCTGTTCCAACGATTCCCAGGCGGAGATCCGCCGCGGCGAGCGGCAGTACCGCAAGAAAAACGACGACAAGGCAGCCTCTCATGGATGATAGGACTAGCATACGCATGCCCCGGAAACGGAGATTCCCGATTTGATGTCACACAGGCGTGCCCGTCCGGGTATTTTTACGAGCGTCTGAAAAAATTCTAATTTTGCATGCAACATTCGCACATTGGCACCGGCGTGGACGGCGATCCGCTTTGGTATAAAGACGCGATTATCTATGAGGCACATGTTCGCGCATTCTACGACAGCAACGCCGATGGTACCGGGGACTTTCGCGGCCTCGCCGAGAAGCTTGACTATCTGGAGGACCTGGGCATCACCGCCATCTGGCTGCTTCCCTTTTTTCCTTCCCCCGGAAAGGATGACGGTTATGACATTTCCGATTTTCGAAGCGTTCACCCGGCTTTCGGTACCTTGCGCGATTTCCAGATCTTTCTCCGCGAAGCCCATCGCCGCGGGCTGCGCGTAATCACCGAACTCGTCATCAATCACACCTCCGACCAGCATGAATGGTTTCAGAGATCCCGCCGCTCCGAACCCGGATCGCGGTGGCGTGATTTTTACGTCTGGAGCGACACACCCGACAAATACTCCGGCACGCGGATTATCTTCAAGGATTTCGAGACTTCAAACTGGAGCTGGGACCCGGTCGCGAAGGCGTATTACTGGCACCGTTTTTACTCCCATCAACCCGACCTGAACTTCGATAGCCCGCTGGTGCGGCGCGCGGTTATGCACACCCTCGATTTCTGGGCCGCGATGGGCGTCGACGGTTTCCGGCTTGATGCCATCCCTTATCTTTATGAGCGCGAGGACACCAGCTCCGAAAACCTGCCGGAGACGCACGCCTTCCTGAAAGAACTTCGCCAGCATGTGGACGCCCGGTTCCCAAACCGGATGTTGTTGTCGGAAGCGAATATGTGGCCGGAAGACGCGGTTGCATATTTCGGCGATGGCGACGAATGCCACATGAATTTCCACTTTCCGCTGATGCCGCGCCTGTTCATGGCGCTGCGCTTGGAAGACCGGCTGCCTATCGTCGAGATTCTGAAGCGGACTCCGGCAATTCCCGAGAACTGCCAGTGGGCCATGTTCCTGCGCAACCACGACGAATTAACGCTGGAGATGGTCACGGACGAAGAACGCGATTACATGTATCGGTGGTATGCGGCTGATCAGCGCGCGCGCATCAATCTGGGCATCCGGCGCAGGCTGGCGCCTCTCCTGGGCAACGACCGCGCTCGCATTGAAGTTCTGAATGCGCTCCTGTTTTCCATGCCCGGCACGCCCATTATCTATTACGGCGATGAGATTGGGATGGGAGACAACGTTTACCTGGGCGACCGGAACGGGGTTCGAACGCCCATGCAGTGGAGTCCGGATCGGAATGCCGGCTTCTCCGCGGCGAATCCCCAGAAACTATATCTCCCGGTCAACATCGATCCCGCTTACCATTACGAAGCCATCAATGTGGAATCCCAGCAGGACAACCCAAACTCCCTGCTCAACTGGACCAAGCGCCTCATCGCGCTGCGCAAGCGATACAAGGCATTCGGCCGCGGCACGATCGAATTTCTCCAGCCATCGAACCAGCACGTTCTGGCTTATTTCCGGCGTTATGAGGCTGAGACCATCCTGGTCGTCGCCAACCTGTCCCGCTTTGCGCAAGCCGTCCAGCTCGACCTGCATAAATTCCGCGGCTACACGCTTGTGGAAATGTTCGGCCAAACAGATTTTCCCGCAGTCGGAGAAACTTACTATCCTCTGACGCTGGGCCCAAATTCGTTTTTCTGGTTCATTCTGGAGCAGCGTGAAGTCCCGGTCAAGCTTGCCGCTCCGTCCGTTGAGGCCGGGCAATTGCAGGTCCCGGTACTCGCGCTTGCTTCACTGGATGACATCTGGGATCCGGGCGTGCGGGCGAGCATCGCGTCGCTCCTTCCCCGGTTCCTTCAATCGCGCCGCTGGTTTCCTTCAAAAGACAGGCGGTTCCGCTCCATCGAATTAATAGAGTCCATCTCGATTATTCACAACAAGCACCGGCTGGGGCTGGTCCATATTGAGTACACTACCGGCGACCCGGAGACATTTGTAATTCCGGTGGGTTTCGCAACGGGCGAAGAGGCGGCCACCATGCGCAGCGAGCATCCGGACGCGCTGATCGCCGATGTCCGCGGTCCAAGCGGCGCTCAGGGTCTCTTGTACACCGCCATACAGAGTCCCGAGTTTTGCACCGCAATGCTCGAAGCGTTCGCGCGGCGGCGCCGTTTTGCCGGCGAACGCGGCTCGCTGGTCGCTTCGCGTAATCGCGAATTTCGTAGTCTCTGGGGCGCAACCCACCCGAACCTGGAACCCTCATTGCTCACGGCGTCGGAAATCAACACCTCCATTAAGTTCGGTGACCGGTTCGTCTTTAAGCTTCTGCGACAGGTGGAGCCGGGTCCTCATCCTGGCGTCGAAATGGGGCAATTCCTAACAGAGCGACTGTCCCGTCCGTTCCCTCACGCGGCGCCTTATGCAGGCTCGCTCGAATACCACGAACACTCGGGCGAGGCAACCTTCATCGGCGTGATGCATGGTTTTGTCCCCAATGAGGGGACGGCCTGGCAACGCACACGAAAGCATCTGGACGATTTATTCGAGAACATCAAGGATGCGAAGGTCTCCAATGTAGACCTGCAAAGCTCAGCTCCCACCAACATCTACAAGCTGAGTTTCGCTCTGGCCGATCCCCCGCAAATCGCCACCGAGATTATCGGAACGTACCTCT
>JAICXK010000303.1 GCA_025980435.1 Bryobacteraceae bacterium | reverse complement strand
CGCTGTCGGGCCGTGCAAACAGGCCTTGCAGGACGCCGGTGTAACGCCCCAGAACATCGATGAAGTTGTTCTGGTGGGCGGTTCCACTCGTATGCCCAAGGTGCAGCAGATGGTTCGCGAGCTCTTCGGCAAAGAGCCGAACAAGAGCGTGAATCCGGACGAAGTAGTTGCTGTGGGCGCGGCCGTGCAGGGAGGCGTGCTGGGCGGCGAAGTGAAAGACGTGCTGCTGCTCGACGTCACTCCGCTATCGCTCGGTATTGAGACGCTCGGCGGCGTATTCACGAAGCTGATTGAGCGCAACACCACCATCCCGACTCGCAAAAGCGAAGTCTTCTCAACCGCTGCCGATAGCCAGACCTCGGTTGAAATCAAGGTCTACCAGGGTGAGCGTTCGATGGCGCGGGACAACCGCATGCTTGGCGTGTTTCAACTGGTCGGCATTCCGCCGGCGCCGCGCGGCATTCCGCAAATCGAAGTAGAGTTCGACATCGACGCAAACGGCATCCTGAACGTAAAGGCGAAGGACCGCGCGACGAACAACGAGCAGAAGATTACCATTACTTCCTCTTCGGGCCTGAGCAAGGACGAAGTGGACAAAATGGCGCGCGATGCGGAATCGCATTCGGCCGACGACCGCAAGAAGAAGGACGAGATTGAAGCGCGCAACCGCGCGGACGCAATGGTCTACAACGTCGAGAAGATGTTGAAGGAGCATCGCGATAAGATCTCCGAATCGGATGCGAAGGAGGTTGAATCGGCCATCGAGGATCTCAAGAAGGCCATGGCTGAAGGCGGGCTCGAAAAGATCAACGCGGCAACCGACAGACTTACCACCGCGAGCCACAAGCTGGCGGAGGCCATGTATAAATCGACCAGCGCGGGTGGAAATGGCGCCGGCGCTGCCGGAGCAACCGGCGAACCGAAGCCGGAAGAGAAGAAAGAGAAAGATGACGTCGTGGACGCGGAGTTCGTCGACGTCGAAGATAAGAAATAGCCGAGCCGCGCGCGTTAGCAAGCGGTTTGCCTGGGCCGGGCATGCCCGGCCCTAAATTTGTCTCATGCCTTCCGCAACCAAAAAGGATTACTACGAAATACTCGGGATCGCTCGGGGCGCCGATGCGGACGAGATCCGCAAGGCTTACCGGAAGCTTGCGCGCAAGTACCATCCCGATTTGAACCCGGGCGACAAGACAGCAGAGGAGCGCTTTAAGAACGTTCAGGAAGCCTACGACATACTGAACGACGAAAAGAAGCGTGCGATCTACGATCAGTACGGCTTTTATTCCGATAACATCCCTCCCAATGGCGGTGGCGGCCCGAGCGCCGGTCCGGGCGGGATGAATTTCGAAGGGTTCGATTTCGCCGAGTATCTCCGCCAGCAGCAGCATGCGGGCGGACATGCCGACGCCGAAGCAGAAGGGTTCGGCGCGGGCGGCTCGTTCCGCGACATCTTCAGCCAGATGTTCGGCGGCGGGCGCGGGCGACAGGCCACGCCGCAGCCCGAGCGAGGCGCGGACTTGGAGTATGGTCTTAACGTCGATTTCTGGCAGGCAATCCGCGGAACGCAAGTGAAACTCAGTATCTCCCGCCAGGAGATCTGCGAAACCTGTCACGGCAGCGGCTCGGCGGGAAACAACGTTGCGGTCTGCCCGGAGTGCGACGGCACGGGAACCGTCACGCAAATGGCCGGCGCCATGAAGTTCAACCTCACCTGCCCGCGCTGCGGGGGTAGCGGGCGGCTGAAGAATACCTGTCCAACTTGCCGCGGGGAAGGCCGTGTGGCCCGTCCGGATACGGTTGAAGTGAGGATCCCGCAAGGTGTTGCCTCGGGATCGCGGCTGCGCGTCGCGGGCAAAGGCAACGCCGGAATTGGCGGCGGGCAGGGCGGAGATCTGTATATCACCATCCGGGTCGAAGACCACCCGTTCTTCAAACGCGATGGCGACAACATCAACATCCAGCTTCCGGTAACGGTCAGCGAGGCGGGGTTGGGCGCGAAAATTGAAGTGCCCACCATCGATGGACGATCGCTCCTCAAGATTCCGCAGGGAACGCAAAACGGCCAGAAATTCCGGCTGAGGGAGAAGGGCGTCTTCAACGCCCGCAAGAACTCGCGCGGCGACGAGATTGTAGAGATTGTTCTGCGCTCACCCGACGTGCACAATGAGCGCACTCGCGAACTGCTGCGCGAGCTGGCGCAGGTGCAGGCGCATGATGTCAGGGCCGATATCTGGAGCCAGGTGCAGCAGCCCGGCGTATAACAGGTGAAGATATGAGCAAGAACAAAGGCAAAGCGGCCTACATGATTTCGGCAGTGGCCGAGCAGTATGCCATCCACCCGCAGACGCTGCGCCTGTACGAGCGGGAAGGACTGCTAGCCCCTTCGCGGAGCGAAGGTAATACGCGGCTCTACACGGAAGAGGACCTGCAGCGGCTGGAGATCATCCTGAAGCTGACCCGCGAGCTCGGTGTCAATCTTGCAGGCGTTGAAATCATTCTCAACATGCGGGAGAAAATGGAAGCCATGCAGAAGCAGATGGAAGGGTTTGTTCAAACCCTGAACCAGGAGCTTTCGCAGCGCGCGGCCCGCCCGGTTGAGAATCACTCGCTGATGCCCGTGATCCAGATCAACGCTTTTGCTGCCAGGGCGGAAACCAAGCGGACGCCGGAAACGAAGCGCCGCTCGCGTTCGTGAATCAGCGGCGTCTCCGTTTCACTCGCCTGCGGTAGAGCTTGCCTGCCCTGTAAAGAAGCGCCACTCCGATCCAGGTAAAAACCACAATCGCCGGATACGCCAGCGTGTGCGGGAAAAAATAGATCAGGGCTGCCAATCCCAACAGCAGCAGGCCGATCGCCGTCATGAGCCGGGCCTCCACCGGTTCCATGACGCGATGGTTGCTTACCGCCGCTGTAATGGTGTTTCCGATGCGGATGGCGCCCGTGGTGGCGCGCCCGGCGCTGCCGCCTCCGCTGGACATGAGACGGCGGGGATGGCGCGGCTCGCCCGGCGTACGCACTTTCCGCTTTTCATCCAAAACAACTTCGGTCGATTTCGCCAGGTCCTGAAGATACATCTGGTCCATTTCCTCCGCGAAGCCCCGGTCTTCAATGACCGCATCCAGCTCGCAGTTTCCGAACCAGCTCGCCACATTGAGGTTCGAAGAGCCGACGCGCGCCCAGCGCCCGTCCGCCACGGCCGTCTTGGCGTGCAGCATGGTGCCGTTCCACTCGAAGACGCGCACGCCCGATTCGAGCAGCGGCCGATAGCCCACCCTCGATAACGGCCTGAGCAGCGGAAGATCGGTCGCGTTCGGCACCAGCAGCCGAACGTCGACGCCGTCCTGTGCCGCCGCCCGGAGAGCCTGGACATAGCTGGTTGTTGCAGCGTAGTAGGCATCCGTCAGCCATAACCGTTCTTTAGCGAGCGCGGCGATCAATTGATCCAGGCGGAACAGGCCCGCCGTAGCCGGCAGCGTTGCCACCACTCGCAAACCTACATCGCCGGCCCGAGCAAGCCCATCTGCGCGGATCAGTTCTTCCTCCGGAATGCCGCCGCCCAACATCCCCCAGACTTGTGCGAATGCCTTCTCGATCTCCGCGACTGCATAGCCTCGGACTGCGATCCCTGTATCACGCCAGGGATCAATCTTCTTCTTGGGTTGGCCGACCCACTCCTGCCCGACGCACAATCCGCTGATGAATCCAACCTCGCCATCAACCGCGAGCATCTTGCGATGATCGCGCGAGAGCCAGCCGACAGGGCTGTCGAGCCGCGGAGGATTGTAGCAGCGCACTTCCACGCCGCCCGCGCGCAGACATTTCCAGAAGCGCCGCGACGTATTGCCCAAACCGCCCATCCAATCGTAGATGATCCGCACCCGGACGCCTTCCCGCGCCTTCGCAATCAGCGCATCGGCAAACTCCCGCCCCGCGTCGTCCTCATGGATGATGTAACTCTCAAAGTAAATGTAATGGACCGCCGCGCGGATCGCCCGGAGCCAGGCCGGATAGTTTTCACGCGCATCTTTGAGCAGCAGGACCTGGTTCCCTTCAATGAGCGCAGCTCCTGCCGCGCGTGAGAAAGCGCGTCCGGCCAGCAGGTCCAGGGGCGGCATATCGGAGAAGTCTATCGTTTCGGATGCAGGATGAGCTTCTGGACCCGCCAATTCAGCAGCTCGGCCGCGTAGATCTCGTTTTCGGACGGGCAGGCCAGTTCGTGAATCCACCCGAATTGCTTCGGCTGCCGGCCGGACTGGCCGAGCATTCCGAGCAGCTTTCCATCCAATGTCAACTTGTAGATGCGTCCGGGGAACGCATCCGAAGTGTACAGGTATTGTGTTGGACCGGGAGTAATGCACACCGTCCAAGGTGAGCCGGGCTGCATGGTCGCCGAGGTCTGCGGTCCCGGCCGAGGCCCCATCCATGGCTGTGCATCGCGCGGTACCGGCGCATCGATCTTGATTTGCCGCTGGAACTTTCCATCGCGGTCGAACACCTGGATGCGGCGATTGCCGCGATCCGCGACGTAGATGTTCCCCTTCGCATCCGCTGCGATGCTGTGCGGGGTGTTGAACTCACCCGAACCCGACCCAGGACGGCCCCACTGCTTCACCCAATCGCCCTTCTTGTCGTACTTGGCGACGCGCGAGTTGATGTAGCCGTCGCTGATGAAAATGTCTCCTTCGGGGTCCCAGGTAACGTCCGTTGGTTGCCGGAATTCACCATCCACGGCCGGGCGCGGCGGGATGACATGCGTCCAGGGACCGTCGTTCTCGTCGGCAGCTTCCTTCTTGCGCCCGAACAACATCTCGACCCGGCCTGCAGGATTGAATTCAATGATCATGTCGGATCCCTTATCGACCGCCCAGATGTTATCGTGCCGGTCGACCCGGACCGCATGAGCAAAGGACCAGGCGTACAGGTTCTTTCCGATTTCGCGGATGTACATGCCATCGGGCCCGAACTCGAGCAGTTGCGCGGCCGCTGCCCCGTAGGCGGGGCCGGTGGTGTTTCCGCGCGAGAACACGAAAACGTGGCCCTTGGAATTAACCGCAACGCCTGTTGCCTCACCAAGGTACAGATTGGGCGGCAGTTTCAAAAAGTTGGGAACGGAATCATACGGAATTTCAGGCACAGGCTCCTGAGCAAATACAGCCATGCTGAGTGAGGCCAATAGCAGAGTCAGGCAAAGTTTCAAAGAAGCACTCCTCCAGGTTGGATGGACGATCGACCGCTTCAGTGACGTATATCAAACCAGACCGCGGCATGTCATGATACCCGGTACGTGGTCGACGAAACGCTTCGCACGATAGAACGGCGAGCGCGGCTTTATCGCCGCCTCGTGCAGGTGCTGGTGCTTGCGGGGGCGCTGCTTGTAGCGCTGGCCGTGTTCGTTTCGGCGTGGGCTTTGTTATACGCGCCGGCCGTTACGGTTCTCGCCGTGACCGCCTGGGTTGCGCTGGACGCGGCGGAGTTGAACCGCTGGAGACGCCAAGTGACGGAACGGCAAGCGGCGCCTGAAGCTTTAGCCGAAGCGCTGCGGAGTCGAAGCGATGTGCCGCAAAACACCGCGATGGAGATGGTAAAGAGCTTATCGGCTCCGAAACGATCCGGCAACCGGGCGCTGCTGGTTTCCCTCGCGCTGGCGGTCGGCTTGGCGTGCGGTGCGAGAGCGATTCAGGCGAGATCAGTTTGGTGGGGAGCGGGAGGGATT
>JAICXK010000093.1 GCA_025980435.1 Bryobacteraceae bacterium | reverse complement strand
GTGGTCAGGTTCCCGCGCGAGCCGGATACGGAAACGTGCTGCGGCGTGCCGCTGGTTGCGGTGACCGCCATCTGGTCGTAGCTGTAGGAGGTCTGCGCAACCAGCGTGCCGCTGCCGTTAAACACCTGCACCAGCGAAGGGTGATCCACAATCGCTCCCAACGACCCGTTATACGTCGTCACCGTCTTGCGCGTCAAAGCGCCCGGAGCGCCGCTTCCGAAATCGTATTCGTCCCGTTCCGTAATCAGGCCATAGCCGTTGTAGCTGGTGACCAGCTTCGCTTGCCGCGTGATGGCGCCGGGCAGCGTTGTGATCGCGTTTACCTGCGTGATCGGCGGATTCACTCCCGTGCCGGTGCAGGGCGAAGCCGATCCGTTGTAGCAGGTATCCACGGTTTCCAGCAGCGTGCCGGCCGTGCTGCCCTGATACACCTTACGCTGCGTCTCATAGATGTCCTGAAACTGCATGGCGGTCTGGTTGCCCTGCGGGTCCGTGCTGGTCGTGGTCCAGCTTGAGCCCGATTCCGAGTGCGCATAGGTCCAGGTTCCGTCCGGCGTCGCGCGAGTCAGGGTTGCCGCGCTCCCGTCCGCGCAAATGATTCCATCGTTGCCGCCCGAATACGAGTACGTTATCGTTCCTCCGGTGGGTAGCGTCACCGAGTGCAGCCGTCCGGTCACGCTGCCCGCGAATCCGGGTGTGCCCTCGTAGGTGAACGTGTAGGCGGTTCCGTCCGGCAGGCTGATACTGCTCACCAGCGGCTGAGAAGCGGAATTGTAATCGGTGATGCCGCTGCATCCGAAATTTGTGCGCACCGGGTAACTGGTGTAATTGAGCTTGTAAGAAGACGTGCCGCCCGATGGATTCGTATACGCAAAGTTGTAGGGGCTCGCAGACGTCCCTGCTCCGGTCACCGTCAATACCGGTGTGGCCGAACTCAAAGTATCGAAGAACGTGGTTGAACCGCCGCTGATCGAGACGCTGATCAAGTTGCCGTTGGTGTCGCTTACGTTGCCGGGGCCCAGGCCGTTTTGCGGCGCGTTGACTACAGCTCCGGAGCGGGCGACCAATGTTGTGTTGATCGACGCGCCATTCACAGCCACCGAGAGCGTATAGCCGGAACCGTCGTCCGCCACACCCGAGTTGCTGCTGGGAGGTCCCCCGCCGCACTGGCTGCCTGATGGCCATGTGGAGACGCCCAGGCTGCCAAACGAATGCGAGGTTCCCAGCGAGTCTACGTACGCGAAATTATTCCAAATCGTCCACGAGAGGTGTTGGTTTGCCGGAGGCGGTCCGACGCAACTGGGCTTTGACACCACATAAGTGATGTAGCCGAGTTGGGCCTGTGTAATCACGCCCCATCCCCAATTTGGCGCCGGTGTCCATACCGTCGTGCTGCCGCTGACCACAGGAGACCAAACCCCGCTGTCATAGCTCAACGTGTAAGAGAACGGCATGCCCCGGCCGGCTCGGCTCATCACCGGAAATTCAAGATGCACGTTCAGATTGGCATTGTTTACCGTGTCCGCGGGGCCGCCGCTGAAGCTCCCGAATAGTGGAAGTCCGGTGCTCTGCTGTGCGAGAGCTCTCCCGGCCGAACTTACTAGCACGAACGAGCCGATCAATGCGGCTGCTGTCCTCCGAGTTCGCGTGAACATGGAGGCAGAATAAGCGAGACCTTGCGCCGGTTCAATAGAGCGTTAGTTTTTCTCTCGATAGGATTTTCCTGAAGCAGTAGGACTTAGGGAATAGGGTAAAGCGCAGGTATTTATAATGATCCATCCGGTCAAGAGAGGCCGAGCCCTTCAGAAAATCAGCTTCAAGGAAAACTGAATTTGCCGGGAGGTTCCAGCCGTCCGGCTGATCTGGCCAAAGCCGGTGCCCTTGATGATGTTCGCCGGCAGACCGAAATTCACGATGTTGAACAAGTTAAAGAATTCCGCGCGGAACTGCAGGTCGGTGCGTTCGCTGGTTCCCTGTTTGACGATCGGGATATCTTTGATCAGCGCAAAGTCGAAGTTATAAAACGCGGGTCCCCGAAACGTGTTCCGCCCGAGCGTGCCGAACCGGCCCTGATTCGGTCCCGTGCCTCCCGGCAGGCCGATGGGAATCGCAAAAAACGACGCATTGTCATCGCCGCGGCCGAAGTAATCCTCGCGAATCGTCCGGCTGGTGGATAGGTCAGGCCGGCTAACCGGGTCCGGCCGGTCCACTCCGTTCGAGCCGGCGCCGGTCTGCTGCACTCCCGAATAGATCGTGAACGGCGCTCCGCTGGTGATGGTCGAGATACTCAGGAGCTGCCAGCCGCCGGTAACTTTTTTGCTTAAAGGGCGCAAGAAAGAGATGCCGTCGATATGCAGGTCCTGGAAGGCGCTGGCGGTGAAGGCATGCGCGACATCGAAGGTAGAGGGTCCCTTCTCCGCGCGTGTGTCGAAAGGATTTTGCGGCCAGGCTTGCGCGAGTGCGCCGGAGGCGCCGGTTATGAACCCTCCGGTTGTTGAACTCGTATCATCGAGCGATTTCGACCAGGTATAGCTCACTTGCAAGGTAGTACCGAGCCGCGGGACGTTTCCCTGGACCGATGTCTGCAGAGCGTGATAAGTGGAATGAGACCGGTTAGTCATCAATTGTTCGGTTCCGAATCCGCCCGCCACCTGACCGGATGAATCGAATTGCGTGTAGCGGGCAAAGGCAGGATCCGCTCCGGGATAGCCGTTCGGAAAGTCTACCGCGGGCAAGCCGACGCCCGACGTTCCCACGTAAGCGGCGCTCGCGTTCAAGCCAGCGAACTGCCGCTCCATCGCAAACGTCCACGTCCCAAGATAGGAGTTGCCAAACGCTTGCGAAATGGTAGAAACATTCAGCGGGGTGATTTGGCGATTCGGGCTGAGTGCGGCAATGCCCCGCTCAAAGCGGTTCACATCCATGAGGGTGTTGGCGGGCACTGCTTTCGTATCGCCCGAGGCGAAGATCTCCGTTCCGTCCGGAGTGTAGATACCCGGCAACTCGCCCGGAGCGATGGGAGAGCCAAAGGGGATGGGAGCGCCGGGAGCGGCGGTCAATCGCGGATAGACCACGAAGGGCAGCCCGCCGGTCAGAAAATTATCCTGCCAGATGTTTGGCGGAATGGTGGTAATTCCCCCGCCGGCCCGTACCGTCAGATGGTCCGTGGCGCGCCAGCTTACGCGCAATCGCGGGCCCCAGCCGTTGGGATCGAGCCTGTATCCCGGTTGAGGATTAATCAAATATTCTTGCCCGAGGCCATCAGGCCCGGGTTTGAAGGCAATGGCCGAGGTGCGCTTCGCCCGCTCGGTGATAGGCGAGTAAATTTCGTAGCGCAATCCATAGTCAAGAACGAGGCGATCGGAAATCTTCCAGGTGTCCTGCAGAAACAAATTGACGGCGTATCGCGAGATTGCGGCTACTCCGATCTGATCGCCTTGCGGAAAGAATTGCGGAGCGACGGCGAGCGTATAGGCGAAGGGACTTGCCGTCAAGAGCCCGGTGAGCGTATCCGGCAGCGGATCTCCGGGCCGAATGTCGTGCGTGCCGCTGGCCGACCGTATGAGGACGGGAGAGTATGCGGCGCCCCCGCCGAAGGTGTATTCGCCATTCGGGCTGATGCCGAAATAGGTGGAATCGCGATTCGCCCGAAACTCGCCGCCAGCTTTGATCGCGTGTTTGCCACGGGTCCAGGAGAAGTTCTGGCGGCCCTGAAACAGATTGCCGAACGAACTCATGACCGACCCGGCAGCGGCGTTGAACGCTTCGTAAAGCCCATCGCCAAACTTCAGCGCGGAATCCGTGCGGTTAGGCGTTGGGAAGGATGGCGTTGTGCGGGTAAAGCTGATGGACGATTCGAACGAAAAACGCGGCGAAGGAGTGCGGGTGTAGGTGATGACGGCGTTGCGCTGCCGATCGACGTAGGTGATGCCGAAGCTGGGGTCGATGGCGGTCTGGCTGGGGTTGGTGGTGGGCCCGGTGATGTTATCGAGGCTGAAGCGCCCGAACAGTTGGTCCTTATCCGATAATTTGTGGTCGATACGAACAGCGAACTGATCGGCATTGGTGCGGACCTTGGATGAAGTAGCGTAAGTGCGCGCGCCATAGGGCCCTTGTGGATCGTCAGGCAGGGGATAGCGATTGAGCATAGGGGCGACACGGGGATCGACCGGTGCGAACAGTGTGTCGCCTGGAAAGGCGGTTGTGTCGAGTCCGGCGCGTTCCGCGGCGGTGGGAACGGGGATCACCTGCGTGGTTCCCAGGACCTGGCGAAAGCCTTGATACTCACCGAAGTAAAACGTCCTGCCGCGTCCGTCGTAGAGGCCGGGAATGAGCACGGGGCCGCCGTTTGTGAATCCGAATTCGTTGCGGCGAAAGGGCGGAATACGTCCTGGGTTGGCGATGGATTCGCGGTCAAAAAAATTGCGCGCGTCGAACGCCGAGTTCCGGACGAATTCGAAGAGCGAGCCATGAAACCCGCTCGCTCCCGAACGTGTGAGAATGTTCGTGAATCCGGCCGCTCCCCGGCCCACTTCCGCCGGCATCCATCCGGAGCTCGATTGAATCTCCTGAACCGCGTCCACGTTGAAGTTGGAGAACGTAGCGCCGCCCATTTCAGGGTCGCTGATATCGGCGCCGTCCATCGCGAAAACGGCCTCCACACCGCGCTGTCCATTGATCGCGAACTGCTGCGTAAAGTTGGTTGCGCCGTTTGTATCGGTCATGGTGCCGGCGGCGAGCAGAAGCAACTGGCTGAAATCGCGCTTGTTGAGGGGAAGCTCGGACACAGCCTGGCTGTTCAGTTGTTCGCCACCGCCGCCGGGGGCCGGGCCAGTATCCTTGATGGACAGAGCACCTTGAGCCGAAATAGTAAGTTGAACTCCGGAAGCTTTGGCCTCTATAGCAAGCGTCTGAGGGCGGACGACGCGATCTCCATTCCGCAGTACGGATACGGTATACGTGGCGGGAGGCACCGCGCTGAACCGGAATGCGCCGTCCGATGAAGTGGAAGCAAAAAGCCTGGACGCTCCGGAGCTGATTTCGATTGTCGCCCCAGCAACAGGTGCGCCGTTTGCGTCGCGCAGCGTTCCAGCCCAGGACTGGACGAAGCGATCCTGACCCCAGGCCGCAGCGGCGATCAGCAGAAAAAGCGGCAGGAAAGAACGACGCCCGAGCATTGATCCCCAGAATACCGGACAGGGAAAAGGGCCGATTGACAATCGGCCGGCAGGTTTGGCAACCTGCCCCACGGGCGGTCTTCTATCATGTAAATTCAGGTCCAAAATACGGGCATTGTCTCCTTTACATGAAAGTCTCTGTTATCATTCCGGCGGCCGGGCTGGGAACTCGCATGGGCCGGAGCGCTCCGGAGAAGGAAGGCATAAGCCGCAAGCAGTTCATGCTGCTGAACGGCTCGCCCATCCTGATTCACACGATTCGCAAGTTCGTCAGCTCACCGTCCGTTACGGAAATCGTGGTGGCGCTGCGGTCAGAGGATCTCTCCTGGGCCGCGGACCTGTTCAAGAGCCAGGGCCTGAGCCATCATGTTCGCACGGTGGAAGGCGGCGAAAGCCGGCAGCAGTCGGTCGAAAATGCGCTTGCAACGATTGGCGACGACACGGATCTGGTTGCCGTTCACGACGCTGTTCGACCGTTTATCCGCCGCGAGACGATCGAAAAAGTCATTCACGAAGCGGCGGAGCATGGCGCCGCTATTGTCGGCATCGTTCCGGTAGATACTGTGAAGCAGGTACACCGGAACAAAGTGCGCGCAACGCTGCCTCGCGAGCGCCTAATACTGACTCAGACGCCGCAAGTTTTCCAGCTTAAGCTGCTGCGGGAGGCATTCGAAAAGGCGCGCCAGGATCTGTTCATCGGCACGGATGAGTCCTCACTGGTAGAGCGGCTGGAGCAGGTAGAAGTGTCGGTGGTTTTGGGCACCGATCGAAACATAAAGATCACCAAGCCCAGCGATATGGATCTGGCGCGGCTGTATCTGATGCTGGAGAACTCCGCGCTCGAGCTTTCGCATTGATGAGCAGAACCGGTCTGCCGCCTTTCCGAATCGGGCAAGGGTGGGATACGCATCGCCTGGAGGCGGGGAAGCCGCTGATCCTGGGTGGGGTTCGCATTCCCTCCGAATTCGGTCTGGCGGGCCACTCCGATGCGGACGTTCTGTTTCACAGCGTGACGGACGCGCTGCTGGGCGCGCTGGCGCTTGGCGACATTGGCATGCATTTTCCCGATACCGCCCCGGAATGGCGCGGAGCGGACAGTCTCCAGTTCCTGCAGCACGCGATTCACCTGGCGGCGAAAGAAGGCTACGGCATGGTGAATGTGGATGTGACCGTTATCCTGGAGCGGCCGAAGTTGAAAGAGTTCCGTGTTGCCATTCGAGAGAGCCTGGCGCGCGCGGTTAAACTTCCGGTTCATCTGGTGAGTGTAAAGTTCAAAACGGCCGAAAACGTGGGGCCGGTCGGCGAAGGCCTTTCGTGCGAAGCGCAGGCTGTTGTTTTGTTGGAGGCGGTTTCTCCCGCAAGCTGATCCGCCGCCATGAATCCGGATAGCAGCATCTTTGTAGCCGGTCATCGTGGATTGGTGGGCTCGGCTATCGTTCGTCATCTGGTTGCAAACGGATTCACGAACCTCATCCTGCGCACGCGCGAAGAGCTTGACCTCAGGCGCGGGGATGATGTGAATGCATTCTTTGCTTCACGGCGGCCCGAGTATGTCTTCCTTCCGGCAGGGAAAGTCGGCGGTATCGGCGCGAATTTACGGTATCCTGCCGACTTTATCTACGACAATCTGGCGATTGAAGTGAATGTGATCGAGGCCGCCCGGCGCAGCGGAGTCAGGAAACTGGCATTTTTCGGGTCGTCGTGCATTTATCCGAAGCTTGCTCCACAGCCGATTCGAGAGGATCATCTGCTCACGGCGCCTCTCGAACCTAGCAACGAACCCTATGCGGTCGCGAAGATCGCGGGAATCAAGCTCTGCCAGGCATACCGGGCCCAACATGGCTTCGACGCAATTTGCCTGATGCCGACGAATCTCTACGGTCCCGGAGATCATTTCGATCTCGAAAACTCGCATGTGCTCCCGGCGCTAATCCGCAAGATCCATGATGCAAAGGTTGCCAACGAGCCCGCTGTCACACTCTGGGGCACCGGCACGCCACGCCGCGAATTCATGCACGTGGACGACCTGGCTTGCGCGGCGGTCTTCCTGATGCAAAGGTACGCTGAGGGCGAGATCATCAATGTAGGAACCGGCGAGGATATTTCGATTGCAGAATTGGCCCAGGCCATCGCCCGCGAAATCG
The DNA here is from genome assembly GCA_025980435.1 of Bryobacteraceae bacterium. GTDB lineage: Bacteria > Acidobacteriota > Terriglobia > Bryobacterales > Bryobacteraceae > Bog-105. Next base: position 9,813 of record JAICXK010000093.1, on the reverse strand, counting down.
GCTATTCCGGACGATTCGTGTTCGATGCGGCGAAGCCGGACGGCACTCCGCAGAAGCTCCTGAATGTGAGCCGGCTCCATTCTCTTGGGTGGCGGCATTCGATCGGGCTCGAAAACGGGATTGCGTCGACGTACGAATGGTTTTTAACATCCGTTTCGTGATATTGCGCTGGCTGCTGATTGCCGCGGCAATAGCGGGGTGTTACTACTCAGTGCTGCTTGCCAGGGCGGCCCATGTGTTCGAAATAAATACGGCTGAATCCGTGGCCACGGCAGTCAGGCTGGTTCCGGACAACGCGCGCTACGTGGCGCGGCTGGCGAATTGGGAACCGGACCAGCGCGTCAGGCTATTGCGTCGCGCCCTGGATCTGAATCCGTTCGATTCCGAATCGTGGATCCAACTCGGCCTTGCCGCGGAGCTGGACGGAAGCAATCTTCAAACGGCGGAGCGGTACTATCTGCGCGCCGCGCAGGTGGATCACATGTTTCTGCCGAAATGGACGCTTACGAATTTCTACTTTCGCCGGCAGAAGAAAGCCGAATTTTTTCGCTGGGCGGAAGCCACCCTTGTGATTACGCCTTATTCCCCCGATCCTGTATTTACGCAGATGTGGCTGGCGAGCCAGGATGCCGCCCGCATCGGAGCGGCGATTCCGGAGCGGCCTCGAACCCTGCTGCAGTATGCCTGGTTCCTATCAAGACATGGAAAACTTGCGGCGGTTCCCTCCGTTGTGGCGCGCCTGGTGCGCGCGGCCGGACCCGATGGAGCGCATACCTGGGGCCGGGATGACCTGCTTGCCGGCATTCAAGACCGCCTTCTTTCCGCCGGCGATTCAGAGGGAGCGATCGATGTCTGGACCAGCCTGCAGCACGCAGGTTGGATAGGGGAGAACATCCCGACCGCGGCGCATCCGCTGACGAACGGCGACTTCGCTGTAGCGTTCTACAAGCATGGGTTCGACTGGAGGCCTGGCGAGACCGAAGGCGTGGAGATTGAGCAATTCATGGGCACAAAGAGCGTGCGAGTGACTTTTTCCGGCGACCAGCCCGAGAGCTGTGTTCTGCTGCGCCAATACCTCCCGCTTGAACCGGGCCGCAAATACCGGATGAGATGGACGGCCACGCCAGATCGGATGAACACTCCGAGCGGCCTCGTCTGGCGCGTGCGGCCGGCCGGAATAGCCGATGGCGCAAGTGTCGCTTCAGGCGATCTACTTGCCGGTCAAGACACCACATGGGATTTCAAGGCACCCGGTGCAGGAAAGCTGTGCCTGCTTACCCTGGAATATAAGCGTCCGGCCGGTACTGTTCGAGCCAGGGGAGAACTGAATTTGAAATCGTTGTGGCTCGCTGAACAATAAAGGTCGATAATCAATCTGGGATTATCGCTTGGATTTGAAGCATCGGAGGGTCGTCGTCTGCGGAGGCGGCGGGTTTATTGGAGGGCACCTGGTGAAGAGCTTTCTCGCCCAGGGCATAGACGTGGTGCGCGCCGTCGACATCAAACCATATGAGTATTGGCATCAAAGGTCTGATGTCGAGAACCGGGTGATGGACCTGAAAGAGAAGGCGTCCTGCGAGGAAGCCATCCGGAACGCGGATGTGGTCTTCAATCTGGCGTCCGATATGGGCGGCATGGGCTTCATCGAGAACAATAAGGCGCTGTGCATGCTCAGCGTTCTCATCAACACGCACTTGCTGCTGGCTTGCCGGGATGCCGGAGTGGAACGGTATTTCTACTCCTCGTCGGCCTGTGTTTACAACCGCGAAAAGCAGAACGATCCGCTAGTAAAGCCATTAAAGGAAGAAGACGCCTATCCGGCGCTCCCGGAAGACGGTTATGGCTGGGAAAAACTCTTCGGCGAGCACATGTGCCGGCATTTTGAGCACGATTTCGGATTGCAGTGCAGGGTCGCCCGTTATCACAACGTGTATGGGCCGTACGGAACGTATGACGGCGGCCGCGAGAAAGCGCCGGCGGCTATCTGCCGGAAAGTGATTGAGGCCAAATTATCAGGGAAGGAAGAGATCGAGATCTGGGGCGACGGCACACAGACGCGCAGTTTCATGTACATCGACGACTGTGTGAAGGGAACTCAGATGATCGCCGGGAGCGACCTTCGCGAGCCGATCAACCTGGGCAGCAGCGAACTGGTTAGTATCAACGAGCTGGTCGATATTGTCGAGGAGATCGCCGGAACAAGGCTGCAACGCCGCTACAAAAAGGACGCACCCACGGGCGTGAACGGCAGAAACAGCGATAACACGAAGATCAGGCAATACTTCGGCTGGGAGCCATCGGTCCGTCTGCGGGACGGCATGGCGAAAACATACGAATGGATTGAGGAGCAGATGCTGGGCAGCGCGACCGGACCTTATGTCGCGGCTGCGGTTGCGTATTCTTCGTAGGAACCGAGGAAATCTTCGATGCGCTCGTCTTCGAAGCGCCAGATCCGCGTGGCGACATCGGAAACCAGGTCCTCATCATGGGTCACAAGAAGCACTGTACCCTCGAATCGCTGCAGCGCGGCGTTCAGGGCGTTGATGGATTCCAGGTCCAGGTGATTTGTCGGCTCGTCGAACACCAGCACATTGGGCTTCTGCAGCATGAGCTTGCAGAAGATGAGGCGCGCGGCTTCGCCGCCTGAGAGCGCGTCGGTAGGCTTCATGCCTTCTTCCCCGCTAAACAGCATCTGGCCCAGCAATCCGCGGATCTCCTCTTTCGAGGCCTGAGGGTCCCAATCGTGCAGCCATTCCGCGACCGTCGTGCCGTTGCGAATACCGGCGCGATGATCCTGGGCGAAATATCCAACCTGGACTTCGTGACCCCAGGTAACGACGCCGGAATCGAGGCCGACATCCGGGTCGTCAACACCTGGCGCATTCGCCAAAAGCGCTTTCAGGAGCGTCGTTTTGCCGGCTCCGTTGCGGCCCATCAACGCGACTTTTGTGCCGCGCTGAACGGCCGCCGAGAAGTCTTTGATTACGTCGAGATCTCCGTAGCCCTTGTTTACATCCTTGAATTCGAGCGCGTGCCGGCCTGAAGGTCGCTTCATTTCGAAGCGAATGTAAGGACGTTGGATATTGGAACGGGCAAGCTCCGTGGTTTGCAGGCGTTCTACTTCCTTTTTTCGCGAAGTCACCTGGCTGGCGCGGGTGCCGGCAGAAAATCGAGCGATGAATTCATTCAATTGGGCGATCTTCTTTTCACGCTGCGCATTTTCCGACTCAATGCGGGACCGTATCTGCGTCTTTTGCAGAACCATGTCGTCGTAACCGCCCGGATACGTAATGATCGTCTGATAATCGATATCCGCGGTCTGGGTGCAGACGCTATTCAAAAAATGCCGGTCGTGCGAGATCACGATGAGCGCGCCTTCGTAGTGCGAAAGGAAATTCTGGAGCCAGTGAATGGATTCAAGGTCAAGATAGTTGGTCGGCTCGTCAAGCAGAAGCGCCTGCGGGCGGCCGAACAGGGCTTGGGCCAGCAGAACGCGCACTTTTTGGCCACCCTGAAGCTCGCTCATCATGCGGTTATGAAACGGCTCCGGAATATCCAACCCGTCCAGAAGAATAGCGGCGTCGCTTTCGGCCGTATAGCCGTCCTCCTCGGCTACAACTCCTTCCAGTTCGCCGAGACGCATGCCGTCTTCATCGGTCAGGTCGGCTTTGGAATAGAGCTCTTCGCGTTCTTCGAGCGCCTTCCAGAGCGGCATGTTGCCCATAATTACGGTGTCGACCACTCGATGACGGTCGAAGGCAAACTGGTCCTGGCCGAGGACGCCAATTTTCTTCGGCCGGACAACCACGCCCTTTTGCGGTTCCAATTCACCTGAGAGCAGCTTCATGAACGTAGACTTCCCGGCGCCGTTTGGGCCAGTGAGACCGTAGCGGCGTCCAGCGAGAAAGGTGGTTGTCACGTCCTCGAAAAGGATCTTTCCGCCGTAGCGCATGCTGACATTACTAACTGAAATCATGGGAGAAAAACAGGTGGGAAATACCAGTTTAGCGCAGAAGCGGCCGAAAGGACTGAAGCAGCGCTTGCCGGCGCGCGCGGTTTCGGATAACGCGCGCGGCCTGCGGATGAGGAGAGTGTGGTGTGGGCGTTACGGAAGACCGCGGCGCCGGCGCAGATAGGGCGCAAGGAGAACCAGACTGCAGGCGAACAGGCCCAAGCTGCCGGGCTCCGGGGTGTTGACGGTGTCGAGTTTCACCACGAAATCGTTGTAGTCGAATGTAGCTACCGGATTGCAAGTGCCGCTGCCGCCGGTCCCGCAAGCCCTGGTATCCACAGCTCCGATGTAATAGGTGCTGGTCGAGCCCGCGGTGGAATTGAAAACCCCGAAATGCTGGAGGTCATCGCTCGGATTCGGAAAACCGGTGACGGCATTCAATGCGCTATCCATGAAGAAGAAATACTGCGACGAGAACGGATCGCCGGGCACGCCCTGATCCTGTTCGATGTAGAAACCGTAAGCATTCGACGGCACGAATGTTTTCGGCATTGTTCCAGCGCTCTTGGAAGCGGAGAAGAGCGGAGCCAGCGAGCCGATTGAGCCATCCGCATTGATGGCGTACCAGCCGAACGTGTCCAGAGGGCCGGAATTCGTAATCGCGGCCTCCAGCGTGGCGGTGATCGCGTACCCCTTGTTATGAAACTCCATGCTGGCAGGAGATCCGCCGACACTTGGGCCGAAATAAGGGAGGTTTCCCGGCGGGTTGGCAATTTTGCAATTCCCTCCTCCGGCAAGGCACCAGCCGATGTTGTAGCGGCTGCCATCTCCGGAACCGTTATTCCAGTACGGAGTCCCCGGAGTGGGGCTGGAACCCTGGAATAGATTAGCGGTGGACCACGTCTGCCAGCTTCCGTCGCCGGTCACGGAGTCCGCCTGAGCTATAGCGCCCGCGAGCAAACAAGCCGACAGGGCGATCAGCAGCCTTGAGGATTCGAAGCGCATGGATCGTTCGTATTTATGAGCTTACATCCAGCTTAAAGCTACTTGAGGAAAAGTACTAGCCTTATGAATGGAATTTATCAATAGAGCCGCCACCCGTATAGGTCGCCTTAGCGGGCTTCGAGGCGAGCTTTGGGGGCGGTTGTAACAGACACGATTGGCGCTGCGTCAAGGAAGTGCAGCAGCAGGGGGCCATACGTCAGCAGCGCGAGGCAGTCTCTTAGAGTCATTCATCGGTAACATGATGTCTGACCGCCACAGATGAGGAGCGCGCTTGCCATCCGCTGTTCGCTACTTCTTTGCGCGACCCTAAGTGCTCTCCCGGGAGTTGCGCGCGCCCAGGAATTTCGCGGCAAGCTGGTGACCGCGGTTGAATACGAGCCTGCGGTTCAGCCCGTTTTCCCGAAAGATCTGCAAAACATGCAGCTCGTGCGCGCCGGACAGCCCTTGGATCCGAATCAGGTCGCGGCCACAATCGACCGCTTGTTCGCGAGCGGCCTGTACGACGATATTCAGGTAGATGCTGAGCCAAGCGCAAACGGCGTTGTTATCCGCTTCATTACCCGGGCTCGGCGCTTCATCGGACACGTGGGGGTGCGGGGAAAAGTAAGCGATCCCCCCAGCCGCGCGGTTATCATCAGCGACTCCCAATTGACACTTGGATCGGCATTTGACGCGGATACGCTGGAAGGCGCCCGGAAGACGATCGAGGGGGAGATGCGGCAAAACGGCCTGTTTGAGGCAACCGTAGGAGTCAGCACGATTGAGGACCCGGTTACGCACCAAATGACGGTTCGCTTTCTGGTCAACGCCGGGAAGCGGGCCCGCTACGAGAGGCCGGTCATCAAAGGCGATACCAAGCTTCCGGATGAGACCATCATCAGCGCTACCGGATGGCGCTGGCCGCTGATTCACAAATGGCGGCAGGTAACGTCGGCCCTGACGGACAGAGGTATTGGCGGAATTCAGAAGAAGTACGCGAAGAAAGATCGCCTGACCACCTCAGTGACTCTGACTTCGCTGGACTACGACCAGAAGACCGGCCGCGCCAAACCTTCGCTAAATATTGAAGCGGGGCCGAAGGTCGAAATCAAAACACTAGAAGCGAAGGTTTCGAAGGGGAAGCTGCGCCAATTCATCCCGGTATATCAGGAAGGATCGGTCGATAACGATCTGCTGACCGAAGGGGCGGAAAACCTGCACGATTACTTTCAGTCGAAGGGATATCCCGACGTCGATGTGACGTTCAAACGTGAGCCGCAAAAGGATGATAAAGAAGTCATTAATTACTACATCGCTACGGGCCCACGCCGTAAGTTGGTCCATATCGCGATAGAAGGCAATGACTATTTCACGCCCGACACGCTGCGGGAGCGCATGTTTCTTCATACCAGCACACTCCTGATGCGCTACGGCCGCTACAGCGAGACGTTTAGACACTCAGATGAAGACGCCATCGCAAATCTTTACCGCGATAACGGATTCCAGGACGTGAAGGTGAACTCAACCGTGCAGACGAATTACAAGGGCAAGCCGGAAGATATAGCTGTCACGTTCCATATCGATCCGGGAAAGCAGTGGACCGTAGCCAATCTCTATATTGAAGGCAATAACCAGCTTGACCTTGGACCTATTCGGAACCAACTGGCTTCGATTCAGGACCAGCCGTACGCGGAGATCGACGTGGCGACGGACCGGAACAGGATCCTCGAATACTATTACTCGAACGGTTTTCCGAGGGCCGCTTTCAGCTACCGAAGTACGCCGGGCCCGACGTCCCAGACGGTCAATCTGACGTACAGCATAAACGAAGGTCCACGGGAATTTGTACGCAAAGTAATCGTCTCCGGGCTTTACCGGACGCGCCCCTCGCTGGTGTTGCGGAACCTCAACCAGATCAAAGAAGGCGAGCCAATCTCGATGCTTAAAGTGAATAGCATTGCGCGGCAGCTTACCGATTTGGGCATTTTCGCAAACGTAAACACCGCCATCCAGGATCCGAATGGGAGGAACCAGTATAAATACGTTCTTTACGATTTCGATGAGGCGGCGCGGTATTCGTTCCACATCGGCTTCGGTCTCGAAGTGGGCCAATTCGGCCATACCACCAATCAACTGTCCGGCGCGGGCGGCCTGAAGGGCGTATCGCCGCTGGTGTCATTCACGGTAAACCGGTTGAACTTCCGCGGCCTTGGACAGACACTCTCGCTGCAGACGCGATATTCCACTCTGGAGCAGCGTGAATCCCTGAACTACATCGTGCCGCGATTTTTGGGCTCGCTCAATCGAACGGTGACATTCTCGCTGCTGTACGACACCACGCAGGATGTGCAGACATTTTCTTCGAGACGGGAGGAAGCCTCCGTTCAGACTTCTCAAAGATTCAATCGCGCCTCGACGCTGCTGCTGCGCTTTGCATACCGGCGGGTAAGTACCGGGAATATCCAGATCCCTTCGCTATTGATCCCGATCTATTCACAGCCGGTCCGCATCGGCATTCTGTCGGCCAGCTACATCCAGGATCACCGGGATAATCCCGCGGATGCCCACCGCGGCTTCTGGAACACGGTGGATGCCGGCATTGCGGGGAAATTCTTTGGATCGCAGCGCAACTTTATGCGATTGCTGGCGCGGAATGCCACGTATACTCCGATTGGCCACAACCTGGTGCTCGCGCGGCAGACCCAGTTGGGCGTTCTGCTTCCCTTCAATATCGCGAACGGCGTTCCAAGTTTCGATGCCATTCCGCTCCCTGAACGCTTCTTCGGCGGCGGCGGCGTTTCCATGCGCGGCTTTGGAGATAATCAGGCGGGCCCGCGAGACATCGGCACTTCGAGCCAATTGCCGGGACCTCCGACCACCACGCCGACAGGATTTCCGATTGGGGGCAATGCTCTCTTCTTTAATACGGTTGAATTGCGGTTTCCCCTGCTTGGGCCCAATATCAGCGGCGTGCTGTTCGAGGACATGGGGAACATCTACACCAGTTTCGGCGATATTTCTTTGGCCTACCGGCAACCGAGCGTGGTGACGTTTCCGAATCTTCCCGGCAAAGCCTTCTATCAGAACTTCAACTATGCGGTTCAGGCGCCCGGATTCGGAATACGCTACAAGACACCCATAGGACCCGTGCGCGTGGATTTCGCGTACGCTTTGAATCCCCCGCGCTACCTGGGCTTCAATCGGAATGAAACGATTCAGGATCTGCTCGGCTGCGGGTCCGCTCAACTCGGTGTGACGCCGAAATGCACCGCCACGCCTCAGCAATTGAGTCACTTCCAGTTCTTTTTTTCTATCGGGCAGGCCTTCTGATGAGATGGCCTATCCTCCCCATGCTGCTGATAACCGGAGTTATCGCGTCGGGAGTCATCATCGACCGGATCGCGATCATCGTGAGAAATGCGGTCATCAAGGACAGTGACATTCGCCGCGACATCCGGGTTACGAATTTCCTCAACGGGCAACCGCTCAATTTCAGCGCTTCCGCGCGGAAAGCCGCAGCAGACCGGTTGATCAACCAGGCGATGATCCGGCGCGAGATCAGACTGGGAGATTATCCAGCCGCAACCTACCAGGAAGCAGATCAGCAGCTTGACGAGCTTGAGAAATCGCGATTCAAAACGCAGGCGGCGTTTGAACAGGCGTTGAAGCGGTACGGGCTCACCAACCTGGACCTCCGCACGGAATTCAAGTGGCAGTTGACCGTTCTGCGGTTTATCGACCTGCGCTTTAAGCCGGCGGTGCTGGTGAGCGACCAGCAGGCAAACAACTACTTCAAACTGCATGAAACCGCCCTGCGCCGCGAGCATCCGAAAGAATCGGAAGACCAGCTCCGCGACGAAGCCCGAAACGTTATCACCGGAGAACAGGTGAATAAGTTGTTCTTCGATTGGCTGGATCAGCAGCGCAACGATACCAAGATTGAATATCTCGAGGAAAGCCTGCGATGACCAAGCGAACGAAGAAGGTTCTGCTTATCGTTGGCGGTTCCGTGGCGGGACTGATTGTCGTTCTGGTTATCGCAGCCATTCTTATCCTGCAAAGCGGATGGTTCGCGAACTTCGTAAAAGGCAAGATCGTCGCGGCGGTGGAGACATCTACAGGCGGCATCGTTGAAGTTGGATCGTTTCAATTCGATCTCTGGCACTTGACTGTGCGCATTCGCGACTTTGTTCTGCATGGAACCGAACCGAAAACGGCCGACCCGCTGCTGCGCGTGCAGTTGCTGGAGGCGCATCTGAAGTTGTTTTCCGGATGGAAAAATATCGCGGGCTTGTCTTACCTGGGAATAGACAAACCGGAGGCGGATCTGATTGTCTTTCCGAATGGAGGAACAAACATTCCGCGGCCCAAGAATCCCAGTAAGTCCAGCGGCAACAATTCAACTCTGCAAACTGTAGTCGATTTAGCAGTCAACAAGTTCGATTTGAAGAACGGATTGGTGGAATTCGCGGAGGAGAAGGCTTCCTTCAATGCGCGCGGCGAGAATCTTCGAGTCCTGCTGGATTACGATTTCGCTAAGCCCGGCTATCAAGGAAACCTGTCCATTGCGCCGCTGTTGCTGGCGTCGACAGGCAGGCCGCAGCTCCATGCAAATATCAACGTGCCGGTGAGCATTGAGAGAGACGCGTTTCGCGTGACAGATGCGCGTGTGACCACTCCTCAATCGCGGATTGCGCTAGATGCCTCACTAGAGAACATCAATGCGCCCGTCATTTCGGCGAAGGTCAATGCCAATATTTCACTTCCGGAAATTCAGCGCAGCGTGAACTTGCCAATCAATGCAAACGCGGCGGGCGCTCCAAAGGCACTGACTGCGGATCTGGCAATGCAAATGAACGCGCAGAGCAAAACCGTAC
>JAICXK010000269.1 GCA_025980435.1 Bryobacteraceae bacterium | reverse complement strand
GAGACGCTCTCCATGAAGATACAGCCGGGATTGCTTTCGGCAATCGCAGTCTCGACGGCTTTCAGATCGCAGACATCCACATACGTAACGCCGACATCGAATGGGCCGAATACCTGATCGAGCAATCCGATGGTTGCCCCGTAGATGGAGTTTGAAGCGACAATGTGATGGGAACGGTCGAGTAGAGCCGCCTGCAAAGCAATCTGAATGGCGGACATTCCCGATGCGGTGGCCAGCGACCCGTGGCCGTGCTCAAGTTCCGTGCACAGTTCTTCCAGTGCAACATTGGTCGGGTTTGCATAGCGGCCATAACTGAAGCCTTCCTCTTCATGGCCCAGGACCCGATCGAGGGTTGCGGCGGATTCGTAGAAATAGGTGGTTGACAGGTTAATAGGAGTAGTGGACGGCACCGCAAGCCCCTGCTTGCGTTTGCGGTCGCCGGCATGTACAACTTGCGATTCGAATTTCATTTCCGTTTCCAGCGCACGCCATCCTTGGTGTCTTCCAAAACAACGCCGCGGTCCTGCAAGGCCGCGCGGATGGCATCGGCGCGCGCGAAATCGCGTGATTTCTTGGCTTGCGTACGCTCTTCAATGCGCGCCTCGATTTCCACGTCGCTGAGCTTCCCATTTTGGGCGGCCGCCTGTTGTCCTGCCAACGCTCTTGCGTCTTCGCCCGGCTTCAGAACGTCGAAGATTTCATCAAAAATTTCTAAGACACGCGCGGCGTCCCAGCGGTTCTCCTCTTGGAATTGGCCTTCGTCCAGCGCGGTATTCATCGCCCGAACGTATTCGAAGGTGGAAGCCAGCGCTTCAGCCGTATTCAGGTCGTCATCCAGACTTTCTTCGAATTTTCGGATCGCATCGCGCGAACGCTCGGAAACCACTTCGTTCCGCCCGGGCGCAAGTTTTGTAGAGGTGAGGCGAATTTCGAAATCGCGCAGCCGCTCAATGCTTCTTTCCGCCGCCTTCAGACCCTCAAACGTGAAGTTGAGCTTCTTCCGGTAGGGAACCGAGGCGAGCAAGTATCGGATCGCCTCGGGACGGTAGCCCATTTCCAGCAAGTCGCGCAAGGTATAAAAGTTCCCGAGAGACTTTGACATCTTTTGGCTTTCGATGTGCAAGTGCTCGGAATGCAGCCAAAAGCGCGCGAATGGTTTTCCACTGATTGCCTCGGACTGAGCGATTTCGTTTTCGTGGTGCGGAAAGATGAGATCGACACCGCCGGCATGGATATCGAGCGTCTCGCCGAGATAACTCATCGCCATTGCGGAGCACTCGATGTGCCAGCCAGGGCGTCCCGCTCCAAACGGCGCATCCCAGAACGGCTCATCCCCCCTGCGCGCTTTCCAAAGGACAAAATCGCGCGCATCGGCTTTGTCGTATTCGTCCACATCCACACGGGCGCCGGCGCGGATGCCGCCGAAATCGTTGTGGGAAAGCTTACCGTAATCTGGAAATGCGGAGATCCGATAATAGGTTGAGCCGTCGCTGGTGTAGGTGTATCCTTTGGCGGCGAGTTCCTCGATCGCTTTTACCATCACGTCCACGTGCCTGGTCGCGGGCGCGACATGTTCCGGCTGCTGCAGACGCAACGCCGCGGCGTCTTCAAAGAACGCCTTGGTGTACACCGACGTATATTCTTCTATCGGCTTGTGCTCTTTGGCGGCATTTTTGATAATTTTGTCGTCCACGTCGGTGACGTTCATGACGTGATTTAGCTTGTAACCCAGATGGCGAAGCCAGCGGCGCAGAATGTCCTGAAACGTGAACGTGCGGAAGTTGCCGATGTGGACGAAGTTATAGACAGTTGGGCCGCAGGTATACATCCGGACGGTATTGCCGTCGAGCGGCTGAAATAGCTCGACTTGCTGAGTGAGGGTGTTGTAAAAGCGCAGCGCCATCTATAGGGGTCAAAGATCAATCGTAACAAGCGAAGAGCCCTGCGGGCCGTAAACTGCCCACCGGCACGACAAATCGTGCGCCACAACTCAGGCGTGAATCCTGCATGCCTCGGGCAGCATCGACAGGAGAAACGATGATGAAAGCTTCTGGAGTCCTGCGAACTGCGGGGTTGGCCGCTCTTCTGGCCGGGGTTTTCAGCCTGATGAGCTGTGAATCCGCATCGAAGGCGCAAAGCCAGATGGCATTTCCGCCTCCGCCCGTTTCTGTTGTCGAAGTGCAAGCACAAGACGTGCCAATCTATGGCGAGTACGCGGCGCAAACATTCGCGCGCGACATGGTGGAAGTGCGGGGGCGCGTTGACGGGTTTATCGAAAAGCGGTTGTTTCAAGTCGGCGCCGATGTGCGCGCGGGAGAAACGCTCTACACACTGGACCTTCGTCCTTACGCCGCGGAGGTCGATAAGGCGAAGGGGGATCTCGCGAAAAGCGAGGCCGACCTGGAGTTTGCCAGAAAACAGGTCGCGCTGATACAAGCGCAGGCCAATCTCAGCCAGGCCAAAGCCAATCTTGTGAAAGCGCAGCAGGATGTAGATCGCCTCCAACCGCTGGTGAAACAGGAGGCCGCTGCTAAGCAGGACCTTGACAACGCACTTGCGGCGCTCGATGCAAACAAGGCGAACGTAGCGGCGCTTAGCGCGAATGTCGATCAAACCCGTCTGCAGGCGCGCACGAATATCGAGTCCGCCGCCGCGCAGGTGGAGTCAAACAAGGCCCTGCTTCGTACCGCGGAGCTCAATCTCAATTACGCCACAATTAAAGCGCCGGTCTCGGGCCGTATCGGGGACAGCCTCATCGAAGTGGGAGGCCTGGTCTCGAAAGCGGCGGCGCAGCCGTTAACCACGATTGTTCCGCTCGATCCCATCTGGGTCCGCTTCAAATTGAGCGAAGCGGAATACCTGACCTACCGGAAATTGAAAGGGCGTCAGGGCAACGTGGGTATGCCAATTCAGCTCGTCCTTGCGGACGATTCCGCATTTCCGCACGAAGGAGAGATTCGCAATTCACTGAACCAGGTTGACCCCAAGACCGGGACCCTCGAAATCCAGGGCACATTTCCGAACCCGGAACACACCGTGCTTCCCGGCCAGTTCGGGCGCGTGCGCCTCCGGACGCGAGAAGCCAAAAATGTCATCGTCGTGCCCCAACGCGCCGTGCAGCAGTTGCAGAGCATGCAATCGGTGTTCACGGTGGGTCCCGGCAACAAGGCCGAGGCGCGGACGATTGTTACCGGAGACCGGGTTGGGGACAACTGGATCGTCACTCAAGGCCTGAAGCCCGGCGACAAAGTCATCGTCGAAGGTGTGCAGAAGGTGCGGCCGGGCGCTCCCGTTCAACCGAGTCCCTACAAGCCGGATAAGCCGGCGGAAGCGAGCATTCGGGGAGGGCAGAGCTGACCGATGGCGCGCTTCTTTATCGATCGTCCGGTCTTTGCGATCGTTATCGCGATCGTGATCGTCATTCTCGGCTGCGTGGTTATCCCGACGCTGCCCATCGCGACTTATCCGGAAGTTGTACCTCCGGTCGTCCAAATCACGGCCGTATATCAAGGGGGTAACGCCGCCGATCTGGAAAAGACGGTTTCGCAGCCGATTGAGCAGCAGCTCACCGGGCTCGACGGCATGCTCTACTATTTTGCGCGCGCCTCGAACAACGGCACTTTGACGATCGACGTTACATTCGAACTGGGCACCGATCCCGATCTTGCGACGGTTAAGGTTCAAAACAAAGTCAGCGTCGCGCTGCCGCTGCTGCCGCCCGAAGTGCAGCGCGTCGGTGTTACGACGAAGAAAGTTTCGTCTTCATTCTTGCTGTTCGTCGCGCTGACCGCTCCGGATAACCGCTACGACACACTGTTTCTGAACAATTACGCGGCGATCAATCTGGTCGACAAGATCGGCAGTCTGCCCGGTGTCGGAGATTCACGACTTGCCGGCCAGCAGAACTACAGCATGCGTGTGTGGGTGAATCCCGACAAGATGGCAAAGCTGGGACTTACCGCGACGGATATCAACAACGCGATTCAGGCTCAGAACAGGCAGAATCCTGCGGGCTCGCTGGGGCAACCGCCTGTGCCGCAGGGCGTGGATTATCAATATCCGGTCAACGCGTCCGGCCGTCTGACGACCCCACAGGAGTTCAGCGATATTGTCGTTCGAGCACAGCCCGACGGCTCGCTGCTGCGCATTCGCGATATTGGCAAAGTCCAGCTTGGGGCGCAGGATTATTCGAATTTCACCTATTGGAACGGCCGCGGTGCGGCGTTCATCATCGTGTACCTGGCGCCCGGCGCGAACGCGGTTGAAACCCAACGGCAGGTTGTGAACTTCATGAAGCAGGCCAAAGAATCATTCCCGGCCGGCCTGGAGTACGCGATCCCCTACGACTCGACTCGCTTCGTCACGAGATCTATCACTGAAGTGATTGAGACGCTGTTCATCGCGGTGCTGCTGGTTACGCTGGTCGTATTTGTTTTCCTCCAGAACTGGCGTGCGACGCTGATTCCGCTGCTTACGGTTCCGGTCGCCGTGGTCGGTACGTTCGGCCTGTTTCCGGCACTCGGCTTTTCGATCAACACCACGAGTTTGTTCGGCCTGGTGCTGGCCATCGGTATCGTCGTCGACGACGCAATCGTTGTTGTCGAAGCCGTCCAGCTCAATATCGATCGCGGCCTGCGTCCTCGCGATGCAACCATTCGCGCCATGCAGGAAGTTTCGGGTCCGGTAGTGGCGATCGCTTGCATCCTCGCGGCGGTCTTTATACCCGTCGCATTTCTCGGGGGCATCAGCGGACAAATCTACCGGCAGTTTGCCTTGACCATCGCGGCATCGGTGCTGCTGTCCGCCTTCAATGCTCTTTCACTGACGCCCGCTCTTAGCGCCCTCATCCTTAAACCGAAGGGCGAATCCAGGGGGCTGCTGGCAAGGATCTTCGGTAAATTCAACCAGGGTTTCGATTGGACCACTCATCGATATTTGTCCGGGGTTCGCGGCCTGATCCGGAAATCGGTTCTTGCCCTGGTGGCGCTGGCAGCCGTCTATCTCTGCGCCGGCGTCCTGTTCAAGATTCTGCCGGGCGGCTTCCTTCCGGATGAGGATCAGGGAGTCTTCATCTCCTCGGTCCGTCTACCTGACGGCGCATCCATCGATCGAAACCTGGATACCAGCCTGCAGGTAGAGCACGTTCTGCAAACCACGCCAGGCATACAGGACGTCTCCGTGGTCGGCGGCCTCGATATTCCCACCGCGACGAACAATTCGAATGTGTCTACGATCTTTGCCACTTTGAAGCCGTGGGATGAGCGCAAAACGAAAAGCCTCCAATTCCAAGGCATTCTGGGCGCTGTGCAACAGAGGTATTACGGCATCAAAGACGGTTTCATTTTCGCCTTCGGTCTGCCGCCGATTTTAGGTCTCGGCACTTCGGGCGGTTTCGAATTTATGTTGGAGGATCGGACGGGCGGCGACATCGAGGCGCTTGCCAGGGCGACGGACCAACTGGTTGCGGCGGCCCGCACCAGACCCGAGCTGCAGAACGTCATCAGCACTTTCCGCGATACCGTGCCGCAGTACAAAATCGATGTCGATCGCGACAAAGTACAAACGCTAGGGGTTCCGGTCACCGATGTGTACAACGCGCTCCAGACGTTCCTTGGCGGGCTGTATGTGAACGACTTCAACCGCTTTGGCCGCACCTGGCGCGTCTACCTTGAGGCTGAGCCGGATTTTCGCCGCCAGCCATCGGACATCGATCGCTTCTATGTGAGAACAGAACATGGCGACATGGTCCCGCTCAGTACGCTGGCAAAAACCGAGGCCGTGGTCGGGCCGGAGGTTATCTATCGCTATAACCGCTACCGCGCGGTGAAGATTCTCGGCAGCGCGGCGCCCGGATACAGTTCGGGCCAGGCCGCCGCCGCGATGGAGGCTCTTGCGAAGCAGCTCCCGTCCGGCTTCGGTTATGAGTGGACCGGTACGGTTTACCAGCAGAAGCTCTCCGAAGGCAAGGAAGGCTACACGTTCGGACTCGCCTCCGTTCTGGTTTTTCTCTTCCTGGCCGCGCTGTATGAGAGCTGGTCGTTGCCGTTCTCAGTGATTCTGGCAGTGCCTCTCGGAATATTCGGCGCGCTGCTGGGCATCTTCTCGCGCAGTTACGCCTACGATATCTACACGCAGATAGGCATCGTGACGCTGATTGGACTGGCGGCCAAAAACGCCATCCTGATCGTCGAGTTCGCCAAGCTGCGGCAGGAAGAAGGCAGGTCGATTGAAGAGGCCTCGATAGAAGCCGCGCACCTCCGCCTGCGACCCATTCTGATGACTTCGTTCGCTTTCATTTTGGGTGTCGCGCCGCTTGCGATTGCGACTGGCGCGGGCGCAGGAGCACGGAGGGCTCTGGGTACCGCGGTACTGAGCGGAATGCTTGCTGCCACACTTCTCGCAGTCTTTATTGTTCCGGTGCTGTATGTCGTCGTGAACCGGATCGCTACGCGCAAGCGCGAACGGAACGAGCTATTGGCTCCGGAACCGGTCCACGCAGGAGGGCGGGACTAAGATGCGCCGCACCATCCCCGCTCTAATTCTGTTCGCTTTGTTACTTGGGTTGACCGGCTGCGCCATTGGTCCGAATTACAAGCGCCCGGCCGTGCAGACGCCGGCGCGGTACCGGGCGCCTTTGCCCTCGACTGCCGCGCCTGAAAAAGCCTCTCTGTCCGATCTGGAATGGGCCAGCCTGTTCCATGATGAGGTCATCACCAAGCTGGTCAAAACGGCGCTGGTTCAGAGCAACGATTTGGAAGCGGCGACCCAGCGTGTCCTCGAAACCCGCGCGCAACTCAGCATCACGCGTGCGCAGGCTGCTCCGCAAGTAACCGCTTCCGGATCCTTCACCGCCGCCCGGACTTCCAGCATCGGCTCGTTCAATTTCATTCCGCCCGGAAGCAACCTGGCCGATAGCTTTACTCAGGCCGGGTTCAATCTCTCCTGGGAGCTCGATATCTGGGGACGCATTCGCCGTTTGAGCGAATCCGCCCGGGCTCAGTACCTGGCGCAGGAGGAGGCGCG
>JAICXK010000163.1 GCA_025980435.1 Bryobacteraceae bacterium | reverse complement strand
TGGTATTACTGCAGGCTACGAACCTGCCGGCGGCGGCTTCTCGCAATATGTTCGCGTGATGAACTGGATTGTTGATCGCGGGGTAGAGAAAATCCCGCCAGGTGTATCGTTCGATCAAGCCTGCTGGGTTGAGCCCGTAAACACCTGCCTGAAAGCGGTCCGGCAGCTTAATCCTGTCGAAGAGGATGTTGTGGCAATCCTGGGCCAGGGTCCAATCGGGCTCATCTTTACGATGCTCGTCAAGCGAACCGGCGCCAAGGTTCTCGCCAGCGACACGTTCGAGTTTCGGCGCGGCCTGTCGCGCGAATTCGGCGGTTCCGCTTT
This sequence comes from Bryobacteraceae bacterium, assembly GCA_025980435.1. Lineage (GTDB taxonomy): Bacteria > Acidobacteriota > Terriglobia > Bryobacterales > Bryobacteraceae > Bog-105. The sequence goes on along the minus strand of JAICXK010000163.1, from coordinate 10,249 downwards.
CGATCCGCGCGAAGCCCAATTTGAACGCGAAATTCAGGATCAAACGTCCGGCCGCGGCGCTGATTCTGTAATTCTTGCTACGAATGTACCTGGCCTGGTCGAGCAGGCGCTGCGCATTGCACGCCCCGGGGCGAAGGTTCTTCTTTTCGCGCAAACTTCCGCCGCCGATCGCATCGAATTATCGGGAGCGGACATCTGCATGGGTGAGCGGTTGCTTTTCGGTTCATACAGCGCGGATGTCGATCTCCAGAAAGAGTCTGCCCGCCTGGTCTTTAGCGGAGAACTCCCGTTAGAGCGCTTGATTTCACACCGCCTTCCCCTTTCGGATATCGAGCGCGGTATTGCTGTTGCCCAACACCCGGGTGAACAATCCCTGAAAGTCGTGATCCACCCCCAGGAGCTCGCGTAATGGCCGCGGCAGCAGCAATCAGCACGATGCAGGCGGCCGTTCTCTATGGCAAGGAGGATGTCCGGCTCGAATCCGTTGCGGTCCCATCCATCGGTCCCGGCGAGCTGCTGGTCCGTGTGCGTGCGGCGCTCACGTGTGGAACCGACGTAAAAGTGTTTCGGCGAGGGTATCACGCTAAGATGATCCGGCCGCCCGCCCTTTTCGGGCACGAGATGGCCGGCGATGTGGTGGACGTGGGCGAGGGCGTAACGGGCTTTTACCCGGGCCAGCGGATTGCCGCAGCTAACTCGGCGCCCTGTGACCACTGTTTCTTCTGCCGCCGCGGCCAGACAAACCTATGCGAGGACTTGCTATTCAACAACGGCGCTTACGCCGAGTTCATCCGCATTCCCGAACGTATTGTTCGTAAGAATACCTATATTATTCCGGACCATCTTGGCTATCGCGATGCCGCGCTAGTCGAACCGCTGGCTTGCGTGTTGCGCGGCTTGGACGAAAGTCACGTCAGAGCCGGCGACACGGTTGCCGTTATCGGGCTCGGGCCTATTGGCTTAATGTTTGTCCGTCTGGCTCATTGGGCCTTTGGCGCCCGCGTGATTGCAATTGCGCGCCGCCTGGAGCAGGTTGACAAAGCGGTCCTGCTCGGCGCTGGCGAGGGCATCCTGCTCAGTCAGGATTCTCCGTTGAACGAGCAGCCCAGTGTGGTTTCTGCACTGAAGTCCTATACCGGCGGCCGCGGAGCCGAGGTCGTTATCGAAGCCGTGGGCCACCCGCAATCCTGGGAGCTTGCGACAAAACTTGCGCGCAAAGGCGGCATCATCAACTTCTTTGGCGGCTGTCCGTCGGGCACTAAGGTTGCTCTAGATACCGCTCTTCTCCACTACTCCGAAATCACTTGCAAAGCCAGCTTTCACCATACGCCTGGTCATATCCGGCGTTCGCTCGACCTGGTAGCCGAAGGCAAGGTGACGGCCGCGCACGTTGTGAACGACGAAGAACCTCTCAGCGAACTGCCCCGCATCCTGCACGATCTGGCCCATCATCCGAACGGGCATATCAAGACCGCCATTATTCCTTGAAAATAGAACTAAGTGCCCATCGCACACCTGCAGCCGAAAGAATTCATCCAAACCGCCGGTTCGGCCACAACCGCCTATTCGCGGGCAGAAGCTATCGAGTACACCCGCTGGCTCGCCACTCACCATTACGAGAACTTTCATCTGGTTAGCTTTCTGCTGCCGAAAAAGCTTCACCAGGATTTTTATAACGTGTATTCCTTTTGCCGCTGGGCGGACGACCTCGGCGATGAAATCGGTGATCCACGGGAGAGCTTACGCCTGCTGGCTTGGTGGCGCAGCGAACTCGAAGCGATGTATCGTGGCGAAACATCCCATCCGGTATTTGTCGCGCTCGAAGACACGGTTCAGCGTCACGGCATACCCATCGAGCCTTTCGATCGCCTGATTCGCGCCTTCGAACAGGACCAGACCGTAACGCGCTACGCCGGCTTCGATGAGGTGTTCGGTTACTGCCTTAACTCCGCTAACCCAGTCGGTCACCTGGTCCTCTATCTGTGCGGATATCGTGATGCCGAGCGGCAGGGCCTTTCCGATTACACCTGCACGGCGCTGCAACTCGCCAACTTTTGGCAGGATATCGACGTCGATCTCGAAAAAGACCGTGTCTATTTACCCCTGGATCTCCTGGCGAAGCATAAGTACAGCGTGGAAGAATTATTCGCGCGTACATTTGATTCCCGCTTCGAACATCTCATGCAGGAGGCGGTCGATGTTGCGCAAGAGCTTTTTCAGAAAGGACTTCCGCTCATCGGAATGGTTAACCGTCGGCTAGCTCTCGATCTCGAGTTGTTCAGCCGGGGCGGAATGAAGATTCTACAGAAGATTCGGTCGCAAAGTTACAATGTCCTGAACCGCCGGCCGCATATTTCGAAAGCCGAACGCGCCGGTATTCTCCTCCAATGTCTACTCCGGCTGCCCCTGCCTTAGTGATGCACTCAGTCGAGGCATCCTATCGCTATTGCCGGGCGATAGCGAAAAGCCGCGCCAAGAATTTTTACTATTCCTTTCTTCTGCTCGATAAGCCGCAGCGCGATGCCATGTGCGCCATCTATGCATTCATGCGGCATTGCGATGACCTGAGCGATGATCCCGCTTCCGTTGGCGGCGCGCAGTTGCGGCAGCGGATCGGCCTCTGGCGCATGCAGCTCGACCGCGCCTTGCTGGGCGAGTTCGAAGGCAGCGCGATTTGGCCGGCTTTTCATGACACGGTGCGCCGCTATGCCATTCCTCACCGCTACTTCCATGAAATGATCGATGGCGTTCTGTCCGATCTGGAGCCGCGCCGGGTGCAGACGTTCGACGAACTGTACCGCTACTGCTACCAGGTCGCCTCGGTAGTAGGCCTGACCATCGTTCACATTTTTGGATTCCGTTCCCCTAGAGCGCTGCTCCTGGCGGAAAAGTGCGGAGTGGCCTTTCAGCTTACAAACATTTTGCGCGACGTACGGGAGGATGCCGCAATGGACCGCATCTATCTTCCGCTCGAAGACCTGGCACGCTTTCAGATTCCGCTCGAACAGTTGCATTCAGGAAAGGAAGACGTTCCGTTTCGCGAGCTCATGCGTTTTGAAGCCGCGCGTGCTCGCGGCTTTTATAGTGAGTCCGCTCCGCTGTCGGAGCTGATCGAGCCGAAGAGCCGCCGATCCTTATGGGCGCTTCGCCAAATCTATCTCCGTCTGCTCGGAAAGATTGAAGAGGGGAACTATTCCGTCCTCAGCCGCCGTATTAACGTACCGAAGCGCACGAAAATTGCGCTGCTTTTACGTGCGTTCCTGCATCGCTGAGCTCGGCTCGGCAGCCGTATAGGTCAGGATCCATTCCGATCCGGCCCCGTCCAGCTCGAATTCGGCAGGATGCGCAGGGATCATCCAGGCCTGCCCCTCCCGGGCTGCCTGCCCTTCGATGCGGCCGCTTCCCTTGGTGCAGATGAGCAACTGGTAGTACTCGGCGGAAGCAGTGAACCGGATCGGCTTCGACGGCCGCAACTGTTCAATGCGGAAGTACGGACATTCCAGCAATTGCGTGCGCCAATCCGCCAGGCGAACCGGCCGCGGCGGAAGCCGGTGCGGGCCGGGATGAGATACGGCCACGCCATGCTCGAGATGCAACTCACGCGGGCGCCCGTAATCATACAGGCGGTATGTGATGTCCGAATTCTCCTGGATCTCGCAGATCGTCAGGCCGGCCCCAATCGCATGCACGGTTCCAGCCGGTGTGAAGATCACATCGCCCGCATGAACCGTTCGCCAATCGAGCAGGTTCTCAATCTCGCCACTCTGGGCCGCCAGTTTCAATTGCTGCGGGGTCAGCGTCTGCCGGAATCCAACCGCAAGCTCCCCGGGCGGCTGCGAATCCAGTACATACCAGGCTTCGGTCTTGCCCAAGCTCTGGTGATGACGTTCGGCATATTCGTCGTCCGGATGCACCTGGACAGACAGACGTTCGGTTGTAAACAAGAGCTTTACGAGCAAGGGGACGAGCTCGGGACGCTTCGGGTCAGCTCCTGTTCCTAAGATCTCCGGCTGCGCGCTCACCAGTTCGCCCAGGGTCCGGCCGTCAGAAGTCCGGTTTTCTCCGGATGTGAACCATACTTCGCCAATGGGTTCCGTTCCGGGTATCCCGGTAAAATACGGGGTCAGATCAGTACGCCCCCAGACACGTTCGCGAAATCGGGGAAGTAACTGGATCGGCTTATGAGAAATCAAGCTTGTTCTCTCCACAACCTTTCCGTCTCGAATGATTATCGATCTCTTGAGTACGGACATTTTAAGCTCGGCTTTTACCGCCGGATTGGCCTTGTCGATTGTCAGCCAGCGGGAATCGCGCAGCAACCTGATCCGGTTGTTTGCCGATCGGGAAGCCTTGCAGCCGTCCGAGCTGGAAGCGCCGCGCACCGATCCCGTTTCCGAGCTGAATTTTACGCGATCTCTTCTCGCCCTAAGTAAAGTTGACTCACTAACTCGCGGTGGTTCTCCAGAACGCGCGCCCGGCGAATCTTCATCGTTGGTGTTAGTTCACCCTGTTCAATCGAAAAATCCCGATCGAGCACTCTGAAGCGCCGAATCCGTTCGAACTCGGCCAATTGTCCGTTCACCCGCGAGACCGCGTCTCGCACAGCCTTGGCTACTGGCTCGGCCTGCATCGCCTCTGCCGGCTCGTGTCCTGCGTTCTCCATCCCTTTCAGGCGATGCAGGTTTGTCATATTCAGGGTGAGCAGCGCGGTTACATACGGCTTCTTATCGCCAACCAGAAGCACTTGGCTCACCACGGGCTCCATCTTGAAGAGGTTCTCAATCCGGGCCGGGTAGATCTTCTTGCCATTCGACGAGACAATCAATTCTTTTTTACGACCCGTGATATACCAGTAGCCCTCATCATCCGTTTCCGCGATATCGCCGGTTGAAAACCAGCCATCCTCGCTGAGCACGGAGCGCGTTGCAGCTTCGTCTTTGTAATAGCCTTCGAAAATGCACGGCGTCTTTACCTGCAGCTCTCCATCTTCCGTCAGGCGGGCCCGAATCCCGGGCAGCAGTTTCCCGATACTGCCTGGTTTCGGCCGTTCCAGAGGATTGAAGCAAATAACGCCTGCTTCGGTCAGTCCATAGCCCTCAATCAACGGCAGCCCGATAGCGGAGAAGAACTCAGCCAGATCTTTTCCCAGCGGTGCCGCGCCCGATGCGCCAATGCGAATGCGCCCGCCGAGCCGTTCGCGAATTTTTGCAAAGACAAGCTTGTCGGCTATTTTTAGTGTCCGCAACATCCATTTTGATAATGGCGTGCCTTCCTGTTTGTAGCGGGCCGCTTCCAGCCCGAGACCGAGCGCGCCGTGGAAGATTTTGCGGACCGCCGCCGGGCGTTTCTTGATTTCGTTCTGGATGGTTGCAAACATCCGCTCCCAAACCCGGGGAGGAGCCAGAAAAACGGTGGGGCGAATCGACTTCAGTTCGGACGGAAGCCTCGCCAGGCTTTCCGAAAACCACACCGGCGTCCCCATGCGCATCGGCACCAGCTCCAGCACAATACGCTGCGCAATGTGCGCCGAAGGCAAGAAGACCAGTGTGGAATCTTCGGGCGTAATCGGCAACACTACCGGACCCATATCGATGTTGGCCAAAATCGCCGTGTGGCTCGTCAGGCCCATTTTCGGCTCGCCGGTGGCGCCCGAGGTCAGATAGAGAATGGCCGGATCGGCTGGCGAGATTTCTTCCTGGATGCGCGCAAACTCGGCCGGATTTCGATCCCATGCTTCCCGCCCGCGGATACGCACGGATTCGAGGGAGAGGACGCCTTCCTGCTGACCGGCCATCAAAATCACGTACTCCGGCAGACGGTCTCCTTGTTCTTCGGCGGCGCGTTTCAACCCGTCTAGCGTCTTCGCGTCTTCAACAAACAGGAACCGCGGCCCGACAGCTTGTATGTTGCGGATCAGTTCCCCTACCGGATAGGCCGTGTAAAGCGCCGCGGAGACTGCTCCGGCTCCCATGATTCCCAGATCCACCAGGTAAAACTCGGCCCGGGTTTCGGACAGAATACAAACAATTTCGCCTTTGCCGATTCCGAGCGAGCGAAGGCCCATTGCGATCTCGCGCGACGCTTGCAGCCATTCGTTCCAGGTGTAAGTCCGATAGCCGCCGCCCGACTTGCTTCCCATCGGCTGGTACAGCCCTACGGCATCGCCATATTGCCCGGCGGTTTGCTCCAGAACCGTGAATACATTGCGCCCAGACACTGCCCGAATTTTAACAACCGGATTTATCCTCTGCTCAACTCCGACCATCTTTCGATGCGACAATCGAGACTTGCCGCTGCCTGAAGACCAAATCTCTACCGAGAGCTCCGACCCGTTGAACGGCCGCCGTCCAGTGGCTTATCGGGAAGAAGCTTTCCTGCAGAGTCCGGAATCGCGCCCGCTCCGCATCCTTTCGGAGTATCTCTGGCCCCTCGCTCACTTTCAGGAAGAACGAATCCAGGACACAATCGTTTTTTTCGGTTCGGCTCGCATTGAGGAGAGCGGCCCCTTAGGGCGCTACTATCGCGACGCCCGGGAACTCGCCCGCATGGTGACGCAATGGGCCGCGACGATTTCCGAATCCACCGGCAATTCCGCGCCGAGCCGCCGGTTTGTGGTGTGTTCCGGGGGCGGACCCGGCATCATGGAGGCCGCCAATCGCGGCGCCAGCGATGCGGGCGGAAAAACCGTCGGACTCAATATCGGACTGCCGTTCGAACAGCGCCCGAATCCCTACATCACGCCGGAACTCTCGTTCGAATTTCATTACTTCTTCATGCGCAAGTTCTGGTTCGCGTACCTGGCCAAGGCGCTGGTCGTGTTCCCGGGCGGTTTTGGAACCCTGGATGAGATGTGTGAAATCCTGACGCTGGCGCAAACCCGGAAGTTAGAAAGCAAGATTCTGATTTTGCTCTACGGTTCGGAATTCTGGGACGAAATTCTGAACTTCAACGCCCTGGTGAAGCACGGAATGATTGCCGAATCGGACCTCAGCCTGTTTCGCTTTGCCGACACCCCCGATGCCGCGCTGCAATTGCTGAAAGAAGGTTTGACCCGCTATTACCTGGAACCGGAGCGCGCGCTCCGGCAGCCCTTCGAGGAAGCGCCCGAGATCGCGCGAACACGCACCTCCTAACAGGATGCAAAGTGGTCTGGGCCACTTGCTAATGCGCGCGGATCGAATCCTTTTCCTTATTCCAGCCCTTGCAAGCGGGTGCGGGATTGGGCCCCGCCATGTGATCGAATTCCACCTTGGGGATCGGAACGATGCTATGCGGATCGGGATTGTGCGCATGCGCTTCCAGCAGGGGGACAGAACAGATCTGCGGCCCGGCGCTGGCAATCTTTACGTCTGGAACCTTTTCCTGGTAAATGCCGGCCTTCGGTGGCGTACGCATTTGCTTCCTGAGATGGCGTATGCCATCGGGTGAAAACATCTGGGAATTTACGAAATCCTGGTCTGCGCAGAAGGCAACGCCGGCCATTACGCAAAAGAGAAGCACGGTTCGAAAAGCCATCGGATGACCCTCCTGAGCGGCAGATCGGGTAAATAGACGCACGAGCCAGAGAAACGTTAGCAGCTTAGTTCCGTTGGCGGCATCAGATACTAAGAACCATGCGGATCGGGATCACTTGCTATCCCACCTACGGCGGCAGCGGCATTGTGGCTACCGAACTGGGTATGGAGCTGGCGCAGCGCGGGCACGAGGTGCATTTCATCAGCTATGCCAACCCGATCCGGCTCGACCCGGGCACGCCGGGCATTCATTATCACGAAGTAGAAGTCTCCACCTATCCGCTGTTCCAATATCCTCCGTATTCACTGGCGCTCGCGTCGCGCATGGCGGAAGTTGCGGAGCTGCACGCCTTAGACCTTCTCCATGTGCACTATGCGATCCCGCATTCCATCTCGGCCCTGCTGGCGCAGCAGATGACCACAAACCGGCGGCTGCCTTTCATCACCACCCTGCATGGAACCGACATCACGCTGGTGGGCACAGACCGGTCGTATTTCCCGATCACAAAATTTTCGATCGAGCAATCGGACGGCGTTACGACCATCAGCGAATACATGCGCAAACGAACCGTCGAATTCTTCGGCGTGCGTAAGCCTATCGAGGTCATCCACAATTTCGTGAACTGCTCGCTTTACCGCCCGGATGAGGAGGCACGATCTCAGGGGCGCAAACGCATCCTGCACATTTCGAACTTCCGGCCGGTTAAACGTGTGCTCGATTGTATCCGGGCCTTTGCGAAGGTACGCAACCATGTAGATGCGGAACTGATCATGGCGGGGGATGGGCCCGACCGCGGCCCCGCCGAGCACCTGGCCCGCGAATTACGAGTGGAAGAACACGTCCAGTTTCTGGGCAAGCAGAACCACATGGAGCGCCTGATTCCGCGCATGCACGCTCTGCATCTGCCGAGCGAAATGGAGGCATTCGGATTGGCCGCCCTGGAAGCCATGGCCTGCGGCGTCCCGCCGGTGGCAACTCTCACCGGGGGTGTTCCGGATCTGATTACTCATGGCGTTGATGGATTCATGGAACCAGTCGGCGATGTGGATGCGCAAGCCGGCCGGCTCGTCGAACTGCTTACAAACGAGGATCTTCACGGCCAGATCGCCCGGGCAGCCCGAAGCACCGCTGAGACCCGGTTTTGCACGGATCTAATCATTCCGCAGTATGAGCGCTATTACGAGCGGGTTTGCTCGCTCGAGGGAACCCCGCGCGCAGCCTCGGTGTCCAATTAGGTAGCTGGCCGAATAGGGGCCGGACGCGTTACAATTCAGGCGATGGCAGCGCAACCCTTGTTGGGCAAATCGGGCCGTCTGTCGATCCTGGCGGGCGCCCAGAATGGGGTATCTCAGGAAGACGCGCGTATCTTGCGAGGACTCCGGGCCGGAATAGAGACGGCCTATGAGGAGTTGATCTCCCGGTACGAACAGCCGGTGTATGGTATGGTCTACCGGCTGCTGGGAAACCAGTCGGACGCCTGCGATGTAGTTCAGGAGGTTTTCCTGAAAGTGTTTCGGGGCGTCAATTCGTTTCGCGAACAGAGCAGCTTGAAAACCTGGATCTACCGGATCGCGGTAAACGAGGCTCACAATCACCGCCGGTGGTTCGCACGGCACTGCCGCTGGGAAGTGCCGATGGAGGGCGAGCCGGGTTCGGAGTCTTCGAATTCGCTGGACTATACACCGGACCCTGGCCGTTCACCGTATGACCAGGCAGTAGATAGTGAAACGCGGGCGCTGATAGAGCGGGCGCTCACTCGAATTAATCCGATTTTCAGAACTGCGGTCGTGTTGCGGGATATACAGAACCTGAGCTATGAAGAAATCGCGGAAATTTTGCAAGTGTCGCTTGGCACGGTGAAATCGAGGATTTTGCGCGGCCGCGAGGCCTTACGTCACGAGCTGACGCAGCGGCCCGACGCAGGCCTGGCCGAAGCACTGGCGTAAACGATGGTTGGGACCAGAATGGAACAGGCATGAGATGTTGGAGCGTTAAGCGCCGCAGTACAGATTACGTAGACGGAAGGCTGCGCAGTAGCGAGCGTTCCCGGCTTGAAGCGCACCTGGCTGAGTGCGAACCCTGTGAAATTCAAGTACACGAACTACGTTCCGTACGCTCTACGCTGGGGAGGCTGGCTGAACCAAAGGCGCCCCCGGATTTGCGGACCCGGCTGCAGATTGCCGCCTCGCACGAACGCCGCGCTTTGCTCGAAAACAATGGCTCGCGTTTGCAGCGCGCCTGGCGCAACTGGAAATTCCGTGTGGATCAGATCATGCGGCCGCTTACCATACCCGCTACAGGCGGTCTGTTGTCCAGTCTGATTCTGTTCGGCGCGCTCGCCCTTACGATCCGAACGGAAACCAGCGGCGTCACCTACGAGGTGCCGGTGTTTAACGCGGTTCGCGCGGACCCGAACCTGGTGCCGGTCGAGCTACGATCTTCAGTCGTCCTGACGCTGAGCCTGGATGGAACAGGCCGAATCACGGATTATGCGGTGCGCGACGGCTCCGGATCCTTCGTGGGCGATGCGAGCCGGTTGCAGGGCAACACGATATCGCTCCCCAATTTCCCGAGCGTGCTGGCGATGGCGCAACCCACAACCCGGGACATCAGCGTATCTTTCATTCCGATGGGTTTCCAGCGGTAAGAGTAGCCGGCCGAGGGCTGCTGCACGTGTTTGCCACCCTCCTGATAACCTATGGCGAATGAGAAGATTCTTCACGTTAAGCTTTCT
>JAICXK010000084.1 GCA_025980435.1 Bryobacteraceae bacterium | reverse complement strand
CGGCCATACAGGACAACAACACTGCGATCGCGAAAGGATATGCTGATTACGATATAAGCGGCGCATCGTGAAATAGTTGCCTTCGTGCGTATCGGCGTTTTTTTGATTGATCTACAGCAAGACAGGGAGTTCATATCGTGAACCGGCGCGAGTTTTTGCAGAGATCAGCCGGCGTGGTAGTGGTTGGGAGTAGCAGCGGCGGCGAACCCGCGCCCCGCGGCGCGGCACCTCAGGCTGGATGGTACGACCGGCCCATGCGCTGGGCGCAGTTGGCCTTCGTCGAGAACGATCCGGGAAATTACGATCCGCGATTCTGGCTCGACTATTTTCGCCGCATTCATGCGGATGGAGCATGCCTGAGCGCCGGAGGCTGCGTTGCATTCTATCCGACCAAAATTCCCTTGCACTACCGGAGCAAATGGCTAGGCGAGCTTGATCCATTCGGCGAAATGCTCAAGGGATGTCGGGCCTTAGGCATGAATGTGATTGCCCGCACAGATTCACATGCCGCTCATCACGACGTGTACGACGCGCATCCGGATTGGATCATGGTCAATGCCGATGGCGAGAAGCAGCGCCACCGCTCCGATCCGGATTTCTGGGTCACGTGCGCGCTTGGTCCCTACAACTTCGAGTTCATGACGGCGGTGACGCAAGAGATCATGACCCTCTACCGGCCCGATGGGATCTTTACAAATCGTTGGGCGGGTTCTGGAATGTGCTACTGCGTGCACTGCAATGAGAATTTTCGCGCATTCTCGGAAATGGACCTGCCGCGCACAAACAATCCGCAAAACCCGGCTCGCAAGAAGTACATCGTTTGGCGGCAGCAGCGGCTTTTCGAACTCTGGCGGCTCTGGGACGCAAAAATTAAGGCAATTAACCCTGAAGCGAGCTATATCGCCAATGCCGGAGGCGGCGCGCTCAGTTCGTTCGATATGAAAACGATCGGCGAGATTGCGCCGACCTTATTCGCGGACAGGCAGGGGCGAAGTGGCGTGATGCCGCCCTGGGCAAACGGCAAAAATGGCAAGGAATACCGCGCCACTCTGGGACGGAAAGCAATTGTCGGAATTTTCAGCGTCGGTCTAGAAGACAAGCCACGATGGAAGGATTCCGTGCAAAGTGCCGATGAGATCCGGATGTGGGTTGCCGACGGGATCGCACAGGGCCTCCGTCCCTGGTTCACTAAATTCAATGCCAAGCCGATCGACCGCCGCTGGCTTCCGGTTGTAGAGGAGATCTACGCCTGGCATTACCGGAATGAGCGGTACCTGAGAAACCAGGCCTCACTGGCGCGTATCGCCATCGTTTATTCACAACAGACAGCCGCGTTCTATGGCGGGGAGAATGCCCGCGATAAAGTAGAGGGCCCAGCCCTGGGCTTCTATCAAGCGTTCGTGGAAGCAAGAATTCCCTTCGAGATGGTTCATGACGGCTTGCTCGATGCCGAGCACGTCGCGCCATTTCGCACCCTCATCCTTCCGAATATCGCCGCTCTCTCCGATCGCCAATGCAACCAGCTTCGGTCTTTTGTAAGAGCCGGCGGCAGCATCATCGCCACTTTTGAAACTTCGCTCTATGATGAATGGGGCGTACGGCGTCCAGACTTCGGCCTCGGATCTCTTTTCGGAGCTTCTTTTGCAGGCGGCGTCGAGGGGCCGATTTTGAATTCCTACCTGAACCTGGAGAGGGATTCTTCGACCGGCCGCTTTCATCCTCTATTAGCCGGTCTGGAAGACGCAACTCGGATTATCAACGGCGTAAATCGGGTGAGAGTCCGGCCCATTGGCGAGCCGGAAGCATCTCCGCTAACAGTCGTACCGAGCTATCCAGACCTTCCGATGGAGGAAGTGTTTCCCAGGCCCAGCAAAGCCAAGGAATCGGGCGTTTTCCTGCGTCAGATGGGAAACGGCCGCATCGTCTACTTCCCCTGGGATATCGATCGAACATTTTGGGAAGTGTTGAATGTCGATCACAAAAAGTTGTTAGTAAATGCGGCGCTCTGGGCGACCAATGAGCCACTGCCGGTCGAGGTGAAGGGACCGGGAATTCTGGATTTGGCCGTCTGGACTCAAGCGAATTCGATGACCGTTCATCTGGTGAATCTGACGAATCCCATGATGATGAAAGGTCCCGTCCGCGAGATTATTCCGGTTCCCGCGCAAGCAGTCCGTATACAAGTGCCGCAAGGGAAGCGCATCAGCAGGGTCCAGCTCCTTGTAGCAAATAAACAACCTGCGTTTCGACAACAGGATGGGGCAGTCCATCTGATAGTCCCATCGGTTGGGCTGAATGAGGTTGTTGCTCTCGATTTCCAAGCGTAGCGGCCGCGCAGTGTCTGATACCGGAGTATCCTCGCACGCATTGCCGACAATGGTTCTTTCGAGGTACATGAATCTTGTCTAATCCAACGCGACGCGCATTTCTGGAATCCGCGGCGGGAACGCTACTGGCCGCTTCCGGTCCTGCTGCCCAGCCGGCAGCGCAGCAGAAAATGGTTGGGATCCAAATCGGAGCCGTTTCGTTCGTTGACGAAGGCGTTGACCACGTTCTGGATCTCCTTCAGGCAAAAGCGCGTGTCAATACGCTCTTCATTGCGGTCTTCACATACGGGCGCGGAATTGCGGGAAGGCAGATACCCGGGCAGCCGTTGCCGGATCACGGAAAGCAGCAGTACGACACCAACACTTTTCACGGCGGCAGTTATACCGGCTTGCATTCACAATATTTCGGCAATACGCCGCTCAAGGATTTAAGGGCGCCCGATCTCGGCGACTTCGACGTCTTTGAGGCGGTACTGCCGGTATCGAAAAAGCGGGGCATGCAAAACATTGCCTGGTTCGAGGACGTATTTCGGTCTGATATTCCGGGCGTGCAGCAGTTGCAAGAGAAAGATCTTCACGGGCGTAATGCCAGGACGCTTTGCTTCAACAACCCTGACTATCGAAATTTCCTGCTGGATCTCGTGGAAGATTACACGCGATCCTGGGATCTCGATGGCATCATGTGGGGCTCCGAACGCCAGGGCGCATTTGCGAATGCGCTGGGGTCGAGCCACGGCGGCAAACAGACTGATCCCGGCAAAGTGACATGTTTCTGCCGTTTCTGCCAAAAGAGAGGCGAAGAGCACGGCATTCAGTTCGGCCGGGTCCAGGAAGGCTTCCTTGAATTGGAGAAGTTTGTTCGGTCGGCGCGGGCGCAAAGGCGGCCGGTTGACGGATACTACGTCACTTTGTCACGCCTGATGTTGCGGTATCCGGAACTGATGGCTTGGGAAGATCTGTGGCACGACAGTCTGCGTGATACATACGCCGCCATCTACGCAAAAGTCAAGTCGATCAAGCCGTCGATGGGAGTTGGATGGCACATTTGGCATAACAATTCCTTCAGCCCGATTTACCGGGCGGAGCAGGACCTGCAGAGGATCGCGCCCGTTTCCGACTTTCTCAAAATCGTCATGTACAACAATGTCGCGGGCGAACGGATGGCAAGCTACATCGACAGCGTCAGCCAGACTCAGTTCGGCGACGTGCCCAAAGACGAGCTGCTTCGTTTCCATTACGATGTTCTCGGCTATAAAAATGAGGGCTCGTATGCGCAGATTCCTGAAACGGGCTTTTCGGCCGATTATGTCTTCCGAGAGGCGAAGCGCGCGCGCGAGGGGCTCGCGGGCGCCAAAACCCGCCTTTGGCCTGGAATCGATGTAGACGTGCCAACAGCGCCGGGACACAGCAAATGTACGCCGAAGGGAGTACGCGACGCGGTGCTTGCCGCTTTTCACGGCGGGGCAGATGGCGTCATCCTTTCCAGAAAATATTCTGAAATGCACTTATCGAATCTCGAAGGCGCAGGTCAGGCCCTCCGCGAGCTTGGATTCGCGTAAGCCTTCGGAATCTTTTTTACTTGGCCTAAGGCGCGAGCAGCCGCTCGTCGACGCCGACTTCAGAAGCTACGTCGTGCTTGCCACGGTGCCGCCAATTCAGGAAATTATCCATGTAGGTGTAGAAGACGGGCGTGAGGTAGAGCGTTACGAATTGCGCAAACAGCAGCCCTCCGACGATGCACAGGCCGAGCGGGCGCCGGGCATCGGCGTCTGCGCCAAATCCGATCGCGATGGGCAGGGTGCCCATAATCGCTGCGGCGGTGGTCATCATGATTGGCCGGAAGCGAATCATGGAGCCTTGGTAGGCCGCTTCGCTGGCCGTGTGGTTCCCCTTGCGCTCAACTTCCAAGGCAAAATCGACCATCATAATCGCGTTCTTTTTGACGATCCCGATGAGCATGATCAAGCCGACGAAACCATAGATATCCAGCTGCAGGTGGAATAGCGAAAGCGTGAGCAAACCGCCGAAAGCCGCGGCAGGCAGGCCGGTGAGAATCGTGATGGGGTGAATATAGCTCTCATAGAGGATGCCCAGAACGATGTAGATGACTACCACGGTCATAATCAGCAGAACGCCCAGACCCGTCAGCGACTGCTGGAACGCTTGGGCAGTGCCTTGAAAGCTGGTGTTGATGGAGATAGGCAGCATCGACTTAGCAAGGCCCTCCACTTCGCCGACTACCTGGCCAAGAGCGACGCCGCGCTCCAGGTCGAAGGAGATAGTAGCCGAAGGAAGCTGGCCGCTGTGGTTGACCGTGAGGGGACCTACGCCCGTCGTGAATTTTGAGACGGCGCTGAGCGGGACAAGCTGGCCTGAGGAAGAGTGAATGTAGAGCTCTGAGAGCATGTCAGGATCGCTCTGGAAACGCTTCTCCACCTGGAGGACGACCCAGTATTCGTCGGTCGAAGTGTAGATGGGGGAAACCAGGCGCTGGCCGTATGCGCTGTAGAGGGCGTCCTCAACCTGCTGTGGAGTCACTCCCAGGGCGGACGCTTTCTCGCGGTCGACCACGACGTTGGCCTGAGGATTTTCGATTTGCAGGTCGCTGGTGACATCGGCGAGACCAGGCAAATTCTTCATTTTCGCTTCGAACTTCTCCGCGTACATATAGAGCTGATCCGTCTGCGGGCTCGATAGAGTGTACTGGTACAGACTCTTGGTGAGGTGGCCGCCGATACGGATTGCGGGCGGATTTTGGAGAAAGACCCGCATTCCGGGGATCTTGTTCAGTTTTGGCTGCAGCCCGCGGATCACGTCGTCGACGGTCATGTGATGCTCATAGAGCGGGCGAATGAACCGGAGCGCAGTATCGAATACAGGCGTATGACCGTAGCGGGCAACCAGGCGATCATAGTCAGGGCTCTCGGTCCAGGGGCGGTCGGAACGATTCTTTAAATGGAGGAAGGCGCGTCCGTTGTTGAGGCCGGTGTTGTTCGAATCGCTGACGCTGGAGAAAAACTGAACGACATTCGGATCGACCTGAAAGATGCGATTAACGGCTTCCTGATGCGCCTTCATCGCGTCGAAGGAGATTCCCTGATTGGCTTCGGTCGAGACCGAAATCTCCGAAAGATCGTCCTTGGGGAGGAAGCCTTTCGGAATCGACCAGAACTCCCAGGCGGTTCCCACCAAGACCAGCACACCAAAAATCATCACCAGTGCACGGTGTCCCAGCGCCCAGCGAAGGCTTGAGCCGTACCAGCGGAGCGAGACCTCGAACGCGTTTTCCAAGCTCCGATACGTCCAGCCCTGGCGTTTGGCGTGGTCGGGTCGCAGATAACGCCTGCATAGCATTGGGCTCAGGGTGACCGAAACCAGGCCGGAAACCAGAACGGCGGCAATAATAACGACAGCGAATTCGTGGAGCAGGCGCCCGAAGACGCCGGCCATAAAAAAGACAGGCAGAAAGACGACGGCAAGCGACAGCGTCATCGAGAGGATAGTGAAGTTGACTTCCTTCGAGCCATCGAGCGCGGCTTGGAGCGATCCTTTCCCCATCTCCATGTGGCGCACGATGTTTTCAAGCATGACGATGGCGTCGTCGACGACAAAGCCCACTGATAGAGTCAGGGCCAGGAGGGATAGATTGTCGATGGTATAGCCGAGCAGGTACATCACCGCGAATGTGCCCATAATCGCCATCGGGAGAGCCATGCTCGGGATCAGCGTGGCGGAGGCGTTGCGGAGAAAAAGGAAGATGACAAGAACGACCAGAAAGACGGCCAGAAGAAGCGTGAATTTGACATCGTTGACCGAATCGTTGATCGGAACGGATCGGTCATACTCGACCGAAAGATTGATCGACGGCGGCACGATCGAGTAAAAGTGCGGAATAAGTTTGCGGATGTCCTTGACGATATCGATCGTGTTGGTGCCGGGCTGCCGTAGAACGGCCAGCATGATGCCGGGGACATTGTTGATCCAGTTCACGACGTAGTCATCCTGAACTCCGTCATTGACTGTGGCTAGTTGATTAAGCTGTACCGGAGCGCCGTTTCGGTAAGCAACAATCAGTGGGCGGTAGGCGGCGGCATCGGAGAGCTGGCCGTTGGACTGGATGTTATAGGCCTTGCGAGGGCCGTAAAGAGTTCCCAGCGGCAAGTTGACGTTGGCGTTTTGAATCGCCTGTTCCACCTGGTCGATGCCGATCTGGCGGCTGGCAAGAGCTTGCGGATTCAGTCCAACCCGGACGGCGTATTTCGCCGTGCCATGAACATCGACCTCGGCGACGCCGGGGATCATCGAAATCTGCTCGGCGATGAGGTCTTCGGCATATTTGTCGACCGTGTAAAGCGGAAGAGTCGGCGAAGTGACCGCCAGCAAAAAGATGGGCTGATCGGCCGGGTTCACTTTTCGGAAGGTCGGCGGAAACGGCATGTTGGGCGGAAGCTGATTCGCGGCGGCGGCGATCGCTGACTGCACATCAAGGGCGGCAGCGTCCAGCTTGCGGCTGAGATTGAACTGCAGGGTGATCTGGGTGTTGCCAAGCGAGCTGGTCGAAGTCATCGAGTCCAGTCCGGCAATGGTTGTGAACTGCTTCTCGAGCGGGGTCGCCACAGACGAAGCCATGGTGTCGGGGCTGGCCCCCGGAAGACCGGCGGATACCTGAATTGTGGGAAAATCGACGTTCGGCAAATCACTCACGGCCAGATCGCGATAACCGAGGATGCCGAAGAGAAGAATGGCCAGCATCACAAGGCTCGTCATGACGGGCCGTCGAATGAAGGGTTCACAGAGGTTCATGAGATTCCGGCCGCCTCACAGCGATTTGCTGAAATAGACTTTGGTTCCGGGGACCAGGCGCACTTGCCCGTCGGTGACCACGGTCTCGCCCGCAGAGAGCCCCTGCAGAACTTCCGTTTTGCCGTTGACAGTGTGCCCGACCTTCACGGGGCGCACATCGGCTGTCATATCCGGTCTCACCACGAAAACGTAATCGCCTTGCTGTCCCGCCTGCACGGTCTCTGAAGGAACGACCAGTACGTTCTGTTGCTCCCCCAGGCCAAGCAACACATTAGAGAATTGACCGGGCCAAAGGTGGTGGTCGGCGTTGGGAAACGAAGCCATTAGCCCGATAGTGCCTGTGGTGACGTCGACGCTGTTGTTGACGAAAGTCAAAACACCCTTTTCGGCAGCGGCAGCGTTGGGCGGGGTGGCCTGCACGGGCAAGCGGGAACGCGCTATCGATCTCTTGATGGATTGCAAATACTGCTGGGGGACAGAGAAATGGACGTAGATTGGTGAAACCTGGTTGATAACTACAAGTATCGGGAGGTCATTACTCTTCACCGTGGCGCCTGGATAGACAAGTTGGGCCCCGGTCACACCGCTGATGGGAGCGTAAATGGAGCAGTAGGAAAGCTGGATTTTGGCTGTCCGGATGGCCGCCTCGTCGGCGCTGACCGTGGCCTGGGAGGCCGTTGAGGTTGCCAAAGATTGATCGTACTGCTGTTGTGGAATAATCCCTTGCTTGTAAAGCTGGTCACTGCGCTGCAGTTCCACCTGGTTGAGCCGGGCCAGGGCTTTGTCCTTGGCGAGCGCTGCTTCGGATTGCGCAAGCGTGGCGAGCAACAGATCCTTGTCAAGCGTGATCAGCAAGTCGCCCTTGCGAACAAATTGGCCCTGCCGGTAATGCACCTCCTTGACGATACCGGCAACCTGCGACTCTACGGAGACTGTCTGGAAGGCCTGCCCGGCGCCAATGGCGTGTAGTTCGACCGGAATTGTGCTCCGCTCGACTTTGGCAACTATGACCGGAACGGCCGCGGCGTCCTGCGGCCTCGCAATCGCCCCGCTCGTGGTCGATGCCTGCGTTGATGCGTCGCTGCCCGTGCAGCCGGCAAGAACCAGTACAGACAACAGTGAGATGAGTGCGAGGACTTTAGCAACTCTGCTCATTCACCTCAATATCCTGCGCTCCGCGGTGATTATCCCATACTTCCCGCCGGCTCAATGCTCACGCGCGGGACGAACCATGTCCGTGAAGCAGATCAGGCGTGCGCCTGTACGCAGGCAGCTTCTTCGCGGTCGGCGTGCGGCCGGCCTTGAGGGATGGTGAAACAGAAACTGGAGCCGAGGCCTTCTCCTGCCGACTCCACCCAGATACGGCCGCCGTGCCGCTCCACAATAATCCGGCATAGCGCCAGCCCCAGGCCCGTGCCGGGTATGTCACTCCCGTGCAGTCGCTTCAACGGCTCGAAAACCCCTTCCAGCGAGTCCCGTGGAACGCCTTGGCCATTATCTTTGACGACAAACCGCCACTCATCCTGGACCAGCTCGCAAGAGATCTCAATCGTAGGCGCTTCTTCAGGACGGCGATAGCGAACGGCATTCGTCACCAGATTCTGGAATAACTGCGTGAGCTGGACCCGGTCTGCTTCGATCGTCGGCAGCGCGCCGCGGAGGATCTGTGTGTTTGTTTCGGCAAGCAAGGCCGTCAAAGTAACTTGCACGTCCTCCAGCACGTCGTCCACTGCCACGCCTTCGCTATTCATCTGCGCATGGCCGGCCTGAGCGTAATCGAGCAGCGCGTCGATCAACTGCTGCATCCCTTTTGCCGATTGCACAATCAGATCGAGCATCTGGATCTCGCCCTCTCCGATTTTTCCGCGGGTGCGGCGGCCCAGCAGTTCCGTCAGGCTCCGGATGGTCTGCGCGGGCCCCCGCAGATCGTGCGAAACAGCGTGCGAGAAGTTGGCCAGGTCGCGGTTCGAGCGTTCCAGTTCGCGGATCAGCCGCTCGCGCTCCTCCTCGGCCTGCTTGCGTTCTATCAGGTCCGCGGCCTGGCGCGCCAAAATGTCTAACTGATGGAGGCTGTGCTCGGACGGCCGATGCGGCTCGCGCCAATGCGTGGAAATTACGCCCAGAATCTTGCCGCCGCGCGAGATCAGCGGGGTGGATTGGCAGGCGCGAATTCCGCAGTGCAGCAGATACGCCAGATCCTGGGTGCCTGCCAGCAACTCGTAATTCTCCATGTCCTCCGCGATGGTTCGGCTTCCGCTGAGCAGCGCAGCGGCGCAGGTAGTGCTCTGCGCGGCGGGACCCACCCATTCCCAAAATGTCGCGGCTTCCGGAGTAAATCCCCGGAAGCTCAGGAGGCGGAGTTCGCCCCGCTCCGGATCGAGCATCTGCAGGCTGGCCGCTTGGGAACCCATGATTTCGGAGGCAGCGTCCAGGATTTTCTCGTGCAAGGCCCCAGCATCGTTCTCCAGGAGCAACTCCACGCTGATTTCCTGCAGGAGCTTGGTATCCGCCAGTTCCGCTTGATACTGGCGCGTGCGAAAGTTTTCCCGCAATAGAGCATCCCCCAGGACTTGCAGCAACTCGCCGTGCACATTTAAGCGGCTCTGGGATACAGGCTGCTGCTTACGCGCGACACTCCAAAGGTCCTCAAAATCGATTCCAGCCTGGCGCGCCAGGTTCTGGATCTCCGAGACTTGAGAAAAATCGCGGAAGACGTATCCGGCGACTGCGGCCCCCACGATGTTGCCATCCAGCACGAGCGAGGTTCCGATTACGCCCAGGCCGTGGGACTGGGAGACGACAACGACGGGTCGATCCTGCTGATCCGGGTTCTGGCTCTGCGCCAAGCAGCGGCGGACGCATTCCGCAAAGGCGCCGGGATCATATCCCTTCTCTTCGAATAACTGGAACAACGGAGTGGGATGGATGGGACCCAGGACGGCGCACGCGTCGGCCGCATAAAGCTTGACGGTCACATGGGTAGCGTTAGCATACTTTTCTAATGCCGTTTGCCAAAGACCGGGGGTGAAAAGTAGTTCACTTGAAACTTTCATTGTCACGGCCTTCGGCTAATTGGGTTTGCCGCCGGAGGCGGCGCTCGGGTGAACGCGATATAAGGCCCGCGTAGCTGGAAAACGGGTGCTGGGGTGGCGTCACGCGCAGCTCTCGCGGCAGTACGTGCATGCCCTTACCGTCAACAACTTCAACTTCATGGGTAACCCGGTTCACCGGATTGGCGCGCATTTTGGCAATCGTCAAACCGAGGCGGAAAGTGTCGCCGATTTCAACCCAGTTCATCAGGACGATATTGTCCACTAGCGAGCTCATCGCGAAATCGCCCATCATAGAGGCCATCCCAAGCATTTCCGGGTTCTCGTGATTGTATACCGCCGCAATCTGCTGCTCCTTCATCAGAGCGATTACGGCGTGAAAGAAGTCTCGAAAGACCCTTCCGCGCGTGCCCAGCGTCGTGCCATAGGTGGACAGGCTGTCAATCACGACCCGCTTAGGCTTAAACTCGTGAACCAATTCTTCGATGTGGTGGAAATGCACATCCACCTCGATTTCTTGCGGCGGCTCATATTCCAAGCGAATCAGATCCTGCTTCATGTACGGAGTCAAATCCAGGCCGACGCTGGCAGCATTCCGCTGGATCTGTTCCACCTGTTCGTCGAGGCTGAGCATCAGGCTGCGTTCGCCGCGCCGCGCGCCCTCCGCGATATATTGAAGCCCCATCACGCTCTTACCTACGCCGGAAATTCCAGCCAAGACGGTAGTGCTGCCGACGAAGAATCCTCCGTTGGTGAGTTCATCGAGGCCGGGGATACCGGTCGAAATCCGGGTTTTGGGGTCGTAAGCCGCGGCGCGATCGCGTTGTGGTGGCCGCGGCGCCTGAACGCGGCGATAGACATGGAGCCCATGGCCGTCGATAATCCGGAAGGTGTGACGTCCCATCTGATAGTGTTGGCCGCGCGACTTCACCACTTCAAGCGATCTGATGACGGCTCGTTGGCTGTCCTCCATCCTGAGCCGGATGACGCTATCCGCTATGGACTCTTCCGGCAACGAAGCGCTTGATTTTCCATTCAGTTCGGATGCCTCCACAGCCAGAATGGCGGTGAGGTTCTCGCGCGCCAAGCCTTCCGTGAACACATGAAACGCCGAACGAGATTCCGAGCTGTGATTGTTGCCGATCAATCTGGCCACTCCATCCATGAAGATACGGCGCGCACCCATCTTCGCGGCCTCATCGAGCAGAACGCTGTCCGCCTGTTGCAACTCCTGGCGCAACACCTCACGAGTGGTGAACACGATTTTCAGCCGGCCCTGGCGTTCCAGCTCACGAAAATTCCAGCCGAACCGCAGCGCGTCTCTTGTAATCTTGTCCGGCGAGACTTCGAACAGGACAATGATGCCCGGTTCGTCGAACTGGCTGGCCCCACGGTAGATGAACTCCATGCCCAGCGTCGTTTTGCCGGTGCCGATCTCGCCTTCTACAAGGATCACGTTGCCGCGCGGGATGCCGCCGGACAAAATGTCGTCCAATCCACCGATGCCGGTCTTTACTATGTCGGGTTCGGGCATGAGCATGGCGCCACGATTTAGCTTACGCGCTTTGCGCCAGTCTCAACTTTTGGGCACGCGGCGTTATGCGCGAATTGCCGCCATTCAGCGCTTCGAGTATGGTGCGGCGCCCTTCCCGCGTGGAAGCCGCCTGCAGGAGCGGTTTGAGCCGTCCTCCCTCGGGTCCCTGGAGGGACAGGTGATACATTCGCGCGGCGTGTGTCGTACTCTGAGTGCGTTCCAGAATTCCGGCGTCGGCGAAGGCATCCAGCGCTTTGACGACTCGCCGCATCTCATAGCCGGCAAATGCCGCAAGTTGTTCGCTGGTCAGCAGAGTGCGCGGATGCCTGTAGAGAAAGACCAGCAGATCCAGATCGCAGGCATCCCGAACGAGCGGTGCGCCGGCGAGCAGCCGTTTGGCGTCGTCTGATTCCTGGCGGTTATTGAACGGCTTAGAGATGCTCACCCCGGATCGGCGCTACACAGGCATCCTATCATTTTCTCCGTTACCGCAGCCCTTTACACTCCGACACTTGAGGGGCGTCAGCACAATGTCGTTTACTTAAGCCGGTAGACCACGATCGAGATTGCGTTGCTGCGATCTTGCGCCTTGAAACCGAGCCGCGAGCGTGGCTTGCGAAGCACGTCTGCTTTAGCACCTGAGCGGACTTGACTGTACTTCCGTCTGGTCATGCGTCGCTCACGCTCCGGGCTCCGATTCAGCACCTTGCAGAAACGGAAGATGACGCGGTATTCCCAACTTTGCTTAAGTAAATGACATTGTGCGTCGGCAGTCTACAGCCTCGCGTGCAACGGGCGCGCTGAACCGGAAATCGAACGGGACCACGAAGGAACAGAGTTAAGATCAAAGCGTAGGCGGGGGCTGTTCGGGGTTCTCTATGATCCCACCAGACCGGGACAACTTTTCGGAATCGTAGTCTTCGACCTGCTCTTGGAAAAATCCAGGAAAGGTATTGCGGGCCCCGGCATCAGACCAGAGGCCGGAGGCGCGGTATGAGTTCAGCAGTAAGCAGGACTTCCCCCGATTTTCTTTCCACCGGCGGCGAACTCGCGGAGCTTATCCGCCGGAAGGACTGGTCGCGGACGCCCCTCGGCCCAATTGAGTCCTGGCCGCAGAGCCTCCGAACCACGGTCAGCCTATGTCTCGCGTCGAACTTCCCGATCAACATTATCTGGGGACCTGAGCACACGCAGATCTACAACGACGGCTACCGCGATTGCTGTGGCGATGCGCATCCGCGGGCGTTGGGCGAGGACTATAGCGTCACCTGGGCGAGCGCTTGGCCGGCGATTGGGGAATCGTTCGAGCGAGCCTTGGCGGGCGAAACGATGTATCTCCAGGATCAGCGGATGTTCCTGAAGCGCTTAAACGGTGCGCTTGAAGAAACCTTCTTCACGTTCTCGCACTCGCCGATCCGGGATGAAAGCGGCGGAATCGGCGGTCTCTTCCATCCGGTGACCGAGACCACGGCGATCATGCTTTCCGAGCGCCGCACCCGTGCCTTACGGGACCTCAGCGCCAGTCTGGGCGCCGCGACCGACGAGGCGGACATTGCCCGGCGAACCGTCGAGGTCCTCTCGCGATTCGAGTTCGATCTGCCTTTTGTCTTGTACTACGCGCTCGATCCGGACTCTGCATGTTATCGTCTCGCCGGATATCACGGTGTTGCGCCGGGAAGACCGGGGACGCCCTTGAGCGTCGAGTTTGAGGCAGCCGCTCCATGGCCCTTCGCCGAAGCGCTGGCGGGTCTCCGAGCCGTCGAGTTCGACAATGTCCCTTCGGCCTTACAAGGCGAGCCCTGCGGCCCCTATGAAGAGCCGCCGAATCGCACTTTCGTCATGCCGATTCACGTGCCGGGCGTCGAACGTCCTCCCGCCGTACTCGTCACTGCCGCGTCTTCCCGGTTGCCGATGACCGATGATTACCGCAGCTACTACGAGCTTCTTAGCATCACGATCTCGGGAGCGCTTGCGACTGTACGGGCGCGCGAAGACGAGCGCAAACGCGCCGAAGCGTTGGCCAAAATCGATCGGGCCAAGACGCTGTTCTTTTCCAACGTCAGCCATGAGTTCCGCACGCCGTTAACCCTGATGCTCGGCCCCTTGGAAGACGCTCTCGCCGGTAGCAGCCTGCCTGCCGAGGAGCGCGAGCGCCTCGATATGGCGCATCGCAATTCGCTGCGTCTTCTCAAGCTCGTCAATTCTTTGCTCGATTTTTCGCGCATCGAAGCGGGCCGGGTGCAGGCTGCTTATGAACCGTTGGACCTTGCAGCGCTCACCGCCGATCTCGCGAGCAATTTCCGCTCGGCTTGCGAACGCGCGGGACTGAGGCTAGCGGTGGATTGTCCTGCTCTTCCTGAACCCGTCTACATCGATCGGGACATGTGGGAGAAGGTCGTCCTCAATCTTCTCTCCAACGCTTTCAAATTTACGTTCGAGGGCGAGATCGCGGTCCGCTTGCGGGCGGTGGACGGAGACGCCGAGCTGTCGGTTCGCGACACGGCGTCGGTATACCGGAGCATGAATTGCCCCACCTGTTCGAGCGCTTCCATCGCATTGAGGGCCAAAGGAGCCGCACCTACGAGGGCAGCGGTATCGGCCTCGCTTTGGTGCAAGAGCTGGTGAGACTGCATGGCGGTGCGATCCACGTCGAAAGCAAAGCCGCTCAGGGCGCGAACGTCGCTATACGCATTCCGTTCGGAACGGCGCATCTTGCCAAAGATCGTATCGGCGCCGAACGAAGCCTCGCAACGACTTCCGTCCGCGCCAGAGCCTATGTCGAGGAAGCGATGCGCTGGCTGCCCGATGAGCCGGCCTCCGGTGGAGCGGCGACGGACGAAATCGAGGCGCCGGGAGCAATGCCTCTGATGCGGAAAGGCGCGCACATTCTTCTTGCCGACGATAACGCCGATATGCGTGCCTATGTCCGGCGGCTGCTGGGAGGAAGTTGCAAAATACAAACGGTCGCCGATGGCGAGGCGGCAACCGAAGCGATGCGCGAGCAACGCCCCGACCTTGTGCTTGCCGACGTCATGATGCCGCGCCTCGACGGGTTCGGATTGCTGCGCGCTATCCGTGCGACGCCCGAATGGCGCGACATTCCGGTTATCATGCTGTCGGCGCGCGCCGGCGAGGAGAGCCGTGTCGAAGGGCTCCAGGCCGGCGCGAACGACTATCTCGTTAAGCCCTTCCCGGCGCGTGAGTTAATTGCGCGTGTCAGCGCCAATCTGGAGATGTCTCGCATCCGGCGCGACGCTATCGCGGCTGTTGCGGAAAGTGAGAAACGCTTCCGCGGCACCTTCGAGAATGCGGCGGTTGGAATTGCGCACGTCAGTCTGGACGGGTACTGGCTTCGGGTCAATCGACGGCTGTGCGACATCCTCGGTTACTCGCCGGAGGAGTTTCTGGCTTTCACGTTCGGCGATATTACTCACCCCGAAGACTTGGAAGCCGATTGGGCCGGGGCGCGCGCCGTAGCCGCCGGCGAGATTCCCACTTATTCACTGGAGAAGCGCTACTTACACAAGAATGGAAACGTCGTATGGGTGAACCTCACTGTGTCGCTGCTCCGCGACGACACGGGCAGGCCGCTGCATTTCATCAGTGTCGTTGAGGACATTAGCGCACGTAAGCGCGCTGAACTTGCCCTTAAGAAAAGCGAGGCGCGTTTTCGACAGCTTGCCGACTCTATGCCGCATATCGTGTGGACTGCGCGGCCGGACGGCTACGTGGATTACTATAACGAGCGCTGGTACGACTTCACGGGCTTTAACCGGCATCGGAATATCGGCAAGGGGTGGGAACAGATCCTGCACCCTGAGGATGTAGCGCCGTGTCGTGAGGCCTTTTATAATGCCATCCGCAGCGGAGAGCCATGCCAGACCGAGTGCCGTTTCTGGGATGGCAAAAGAAGCTGCTGGAGCTGGTTTCTCGGCCGTGCCGTACCCGTCCGCGATGAGGAAGGTCGCATCGCGAAGTGGTATGGAACCTTTACCAACATTGACCGGCAGAAGCGTACGCAGGAAGATCTGCTTCATGCGAATCAGGATTTGGAGCAGTTTGCTTACTCGGCATCTCATGACCTGCAAGAGCCTCTGCGGAATGTCGCCATCTACAGTCAACTTATAAAGAAGCGCTACAGCGGAAAATTGGATGCGGATGCGGAAGAGTTTCTGAGGTACATGCTGGAAGGCGCAAGCCGCATGCAGCATCTTGTCTCGGATTTGCTGGCCTATACGCATGCCGGCGTCATCGACCGTGAATCCACGGCTCCGGTTAGTGCTGAAGCGGCGTTAGAAGCGGTCCTCGAAGGGTTACATCCGGCGATGGAAGAGGCTGGCGGCGTTGTCACTCACGACCCATTGCCATTTGTCTCTCTCGAAGAGGTCCATTTACAACAACTGCTGCAAAACCTGATCGCAAACGCCCTCAAGTACCGCAAGGACGATGAATCTCCCCGAGTGCATCTGGCTGCCGCGCGTGACAATGGTTTCTGGCGCTTCTCAGTCGAGGATAACGGCATCGGGATCGAACCCGAATATCACGAAAAGGTGTTCGGTATTTTCAAGCGCCTCCATGCGAAGGGCGGTAAGTACTCCGGTACTGGCATTGGGCTGGCGATCTGTCAGAAAATTGTGGAGCGCTACGGCGGACGCATTTGGCTGGAATCGGAGCTTGGAACTGGCAGTGTGTTTTATTTCACCTGCCCCGGGAGGGTAGATGAATAAGTCTTCCGCATTCTTCTCGCCGAGGATAACCCATCGCCCACATGACTTCCGCTTTCCTCTATTCCGCCCGTAGCGCTTCCACGGGATCCACTTTAATTGCCTTTCGCGTGGGCAGATAGCTGGCAAGTGCCGCGGCCAGGATCAAAGTAATCGCCATCGCAACATAAGTAAGCGGATCCGCAGGGCTGACCGAAAACAGCAACGATTTCATCAACCGAGTCAATACCAGCGCCGCCGCAAGTCCACAAGCGCAGCCGATCGCAGACAGTACCAGACCATTACGAAGGAAGAGCCGCGTGACATTGCCGACCGGCGCGCCCAGCGCAAGCCGGATTCCGATCTCCCGCGTGCGCTGCGAAACTGAGTAAGAAATCAGGCCATAGATTCCGACGATCCCTAGTAGCAGCGCCATCCCGCCGGCGATCGCGAGCATGATCAGCGTGAATGAGGTACGCGCGAGTGAGCGGTCATAGAGCATCTCGATGGTTTCCACATTTGACAGCGGAAGGTTAGCGTTTATGCTCCAGATGGCGTTGCGCAATTCATCCCGAAGGAAAATCGAACCAGCGCGCGGTGTACGAATCACAAAGGCAACATACCGTTGAACATTCACCGGAGCTGCTTCAAAATTCTTCTGAAAGAGCGGCCAATACACAATTGTGGGAGCTTTTTTGTCAACCCCATCGGTGTGCTCATCGCCAACCACGCCGATTACTTCGTACCAATCGTCTTTTACCGTTACTCGAATGCGCTTCCCGATAGCTGCCTGGGGCGAGCCCCACATCTCGCGAGCCGTATTCTCGGACACAAGCGCAACAGGACGTTGGTTGTGGATTTCTGCCCATGTCACATCGCGGCCGGCGAGCATTCGCCGTCCCATTGTCTTGAAATAGCCGGGCGCAATCCATTTAAAGCGGCGCAGGGGCGCAATAGCGCCTTCGCGATAGGTTTTATCTTCGGCATATACCGGATCGTTCGATTCGTAGCCGCCCATCGTAACCGATGAGGTAATGGAGGCCGAGCTCACACCGTTTGTGGCCGAGATCTTATCGAGCATTGCCTGTTCCATACTCACCACGCGCTCCGGCTCTTTCACCTGTTCATCGGGAATCCCAATCCTCACCGTTTGGATTTCCGCAGCATTGGTGAATCCCGGATCCACGTGGCGTAGATTGCGGAACGTGCGGATCATGAGCCCCGACGTGACCAGCAGGATGAGCGCGAGCGCCACCTGAACGACAACAAGCAGGCTTCGGACCCGGTGTCTGTCCCTGCTAGCGCTCATCGATTGCCCGCCGCCGCGGAGCGCATCAACGATCTGCGGCCTGGCATAGCGCACGACGGGGATCAAACCAAAAAGCGCGCTCACCGTTATTGAAGTGACCATAGCAAACAGCACTACCCAAACATCGGTGTGGATGTTATCGGCGCGAGGCAACCGTACCAGGTCGGTAGTCGAAAGCAGCTTGAGCGCCGCCCAGGACAAGCCGAGCCCCACTACTCCGGCCACAACCCCGAGCGTGACGCTT